>NZ_JBVKBL010000017.1:0-176759 GCF_055657085.1 Streptomyces sp. NPDC107765
CACAAACCCAGCCCGCCGCAGGCGCAACGGCGAGACGCCCCGCGGCGCGAGAGACGGGTACGTGCGGGGGCGCCGCAAAGCGCAACGGCGACCCAGCCCCGCGGCGCAGCAGACGGGTACGTGGGAGGCGCAGCAAACGGCTACGTGGGATCGAGAACCCTCCCCGTCGTGACTCGCCGCAACGCCGCCGCCAGGTCGTGCCCCGTGGGAAGCGCGTCCGGCGTGACCAGGGACTGGACCATCAGGCCCGTGAGGAGGGCCTGGTAGAAGGAGCCGACGATGCGGGCCGCCTCCGCGTCGACCTCCGTGTCGGGGACGCCCTCGAAGAGGGCGACCAGGCCCTCGCCGCCCTCCGGCAGTACGGCTCCAATCGCCTCCCGCAGGCCCTCGTCGCGCGGGAGCAGCCCCAGCACCTCGACCTGGGCGGCGATGAACTCCGGTTCCGTGGCGATGTGTTGGAGCACCCGGTCCCAGGTCTCGGCGAACCGTTCCAGCGGATCGGTGGAGGTCCGGGCGCCCTCCGCGGCGGCCGGTGCCTCGGCCATGCTCATGCCCCACTCCTCGCTGGACGCGATCACCGCCTGGCGCATCAGGGCGTCCTTGGAGCCGTAGTGGTAGCCGATAGAGGCGAGGTTGGCGCCGGAGGCGGCCACGATGTCGCGGGCGGTGGTGCGCGCGTACCCCTTCTCCAGCAGGCAGCGCTTGGCGCCTTCCAGAAGATCTTCACGGTGTCCCATGGCGGCAGCCTAATCGCCGGCATACGGCTGTACCAGACAGGTGTCTTATACGCACGTCTACGCGCACGCGGACTCGCAGGCCTCGGACGCCCCCCGGACGGAGGCCCCCGGGGGGAGACCCCAGGCGCAGGCACCCCCAACGCGGCTCAGCGGGGCCCCTCGGTGCCGGGCCCCTCCGTGCCGGGCCCCTCCGCACCCCTCCGCTTCCGGTCCTCAGGGGGTGTGGCCTCGGGCGTCTGCTCCGTGTCGCGCCGGGTGTCGGCGTCCGGACGGGCTTCGCGGGTGCGGTCCCCCGCTCCGGCGCTGGCCATCGGCCGTTCGAAGAGCTTGTTGCGCTCGCCCGGCGTCCGTGCCGGGCCGCCGGCCTCCGCTTCGGGGCGCGGCGCGGCGGGCCGCACCGCGTCCGTGCCACCCGGCTCGCCGCGGGCGGTCTCCGGCGCACCCTGGCTGCCCGTGAGGTCCGTGTCCGGACGGGCCGTGGGCGCCGCGCCGACCGGCCGGATCAGGCCGTAGTGGCGGTACAGCTCGGTCTCTTCGGACGGGTCGAGGTGGGCGTCGGCGTCGATCCGCGGGGCCTTCTTGATCGTCTCCTTGGTGTGCGGAACGTGCAGTTCGTCGCCGGTCCGGCGGGCCCCGGCGAGCGGGATGAAGCTCTCCTTCATGCCGAACAGCCCGGTGCGCACGGTGATCCACTCGGGCTCGTTGGTGGCGTCGTCCCGGTAGACCTGCTGCACCGTGCCCACCTTCGCGCCGTTCGCGTCGACCACGTGCAAACCGGTCAGCGTCTGCGGGGTGTCTCCCAGAGGTGCGTTCATGGGTCCTGCTCCTTCCGCACGCGCCGGTGCGGCACGCACAGTTCCCATTGCGCGACGCCCGCTTCCGGGTTGCGACTCGGGAGGCTCGCAAAGCTCGGGAGGTGCCCGGCCGGACGGCCCCAGGAGCCCCTCGCGGCTCCCCCGGGCTCGCCGTCGCTACGCCATTCGGGTGAATGCTGGACCGGTCAGCCGCACGAGCCGCAGCCCCGTGGCGTCCGTACGATGCCGGCACGCGAACGGGCCCGGACCCCGCCGAAGCGGGAGCCGGGCCCGTTGACCTGCGAAGACCGTCGGTCAGTGGCCGAGGTTCACCGCGCGCACGGACGTCGCGCCGATCTCCTCGGAGATCTCGTTGAGCACGTTCGCGGGAATGGTGTCGTCGACGGTCAGCACGACCAGCGCCTCACCGCCGACGTCGGCCCGGGAGACCTGCATGCCGCCGATGTTGATGCCCGCCTCGCCCAGGATGCGGCCGACCGTGCCGACGACGCCGGGGCGGTCGGTGTAGCGCATGAACGCCATGTGGTCGGCGAGCGTGAGGTCGATCGAGTGCTCCCCGACCGCCACGATCTTCTGGACGTTCTTGTGGCCGGCGAGCGTGCCGGAGATCGACACCTCCTCGCCGCCGGCGAGCGTGCCGCGCACGGTGACCACGTTCCGGTGCTCGGGCGACTCGCTGCTGGTCGTCAGCCGCACCTCGACGCCGCGCTCCTGCGCGAACAGCGGGGCGTTGACGTAGCTCACCGTCTCGTCCACCACGTCCTCGAACACGCCCTTGAGCGCGGAGAGTTCGAGCACCTTGACGTCGTGCTGGGTGATCTCGCCGTACACCTCGACGTCGAGCCGCATCGCCACCTCGCCGGCCAGCGCGGTGAAGATCCGGCCGAGCCGCTCGGCCAGCGGCAGCCCGGGCTTGACGTCCTCGGCGATCACGCCGCCCTGGACGTTGACCGCGTCCGGCACCAGCTCGCCGGCCAGCGCCAGCCGCACCGACTTGGCGACCGCGATACCGGCCTTCTCCTGCGCCTCACCCGTCGAGGCGCCCAGGTGCGGGGTGCACACGACCTGGTCGAACTCGAACAGCGGGGAGTCGGTGCAGGGCTCGACGGCGTACACGTCCAGGCCCGCGCCGGCGACCCGGCCCTCCTTGAGCGCGGTGGCCAGCGCCGCCTCGTCGACGATCCCGCCGCGTGCGGCGTTGACGATCCGGACCGACGGCTTGACCTTGTGCAGCGCCTCGTCGCCGATGAGACCGATGGTCTCCGGCGTCTTGGGGAGGTGGACGGTGATGAAGTCGGAGACCTCCAGCAGCTCGTCCAGGGTCAGCAGCTTGACGCCCATCTGCGCGGCGCGGGCCGGCTGGACGTACGGGTCGTAGGCGACGACCTTCATGCCGAACGCCGACATCCGCTGGGCGACCAGGACGCCGATCCGGCCGAGGCCGACCACGCCGAGGGTCTTCTCGCTGAGCTCGACGCCGGTGTACTTGCTGCGCTTCCACTCGCCGTTCTTGAGCGCGGTGTTGGCCTGCGGGATGTTGCGCGCGGTGGCGACCAGCAGACCGCAGGCGAGCTCGGCGGCGGTGACGATGTTGGAGGTCGGGGCGTTGACGACCATCACGCCGGCCTTGGTGGCGGCGGAGACGTCGACGTTGTCCAGGCCCACGCCGGCGCGGGCGACGACCTTCAGCTTCTTGGCGGCGGCGATGGCCTCGGCGTCCACCTTCGTGGCGCTGCGCACCAGGATGGCGTCGACGTCGACGATGGCGGGGAGCAGCTCGGCACGGTCCGCGCCGTTGCAGTGCCGGATGTCGAAGTCCGGGCCGAGGGCGTCGACGGTGGCGGGCGACAGCTCTTCGGCGATCAGTACGACAGGTTTCGAGCTCACGTGGTCTTCAGTCCTCACTAGTCCTTCGCGGACGGCCGTCCCGACGGCCGAAGGCGGTGAAGGGGGAAAGCCGCGTGGAAGACGCACGACGTTGTGAGCCTGAACGCGCTTGTGATGGGCAGTGTAGTGGCGGTGGGGGGCGCGCCCTGTGCCGTTGCGGAAGGATCACCCGTGCGTGGTTCTACGCGGTGGACAAGGCGCCGCGGCGTGCGCGGCCGGTCCTACGGACGAGGGGGCCGCGAGTGTTTCGCGACCCCCTGTCCACCGGGCTCACGCCTGGTCGTCGACCCAGCTCATCAGCTTCCGCAGCTTCTTGCCGGTGGTCTCCAGCAGGTGGTCCTCGTCGGCCTTCTTGTACTCGTTGTACTTCGGCAGACCGGCCTGGTACTCCGCCATCCAGTTGTTGGCGAAGGTGCCGTCCTGGATCTCGGCGAGGACCTTCTTCATCTCGGCCTTGGTGGCGTCGGTGACGACCCGCGGGCCGGTGACGTAGTCGCCCCACTCGGCGGTCTCGGAGACCGACCAGCGCATCTTCTCCAGGCCGCCCTCGTACATGAGGTCCACGATGAGCTTCAGCTCGTGCAGGCACTCGAAGTACGCGATCTCCGGCTGGTAGCCCGCCTCGACCAGGGTCTCGAAGCCGGCCTTGACCAGCGCGGAGGCGCCACCGCAGAGCACCGCCTGCTCACCGAACAGGTCGGTCTCGGTCTCCTCGGTGAAGGTGGTCTTGATGACGCCGGCGCGGGTGCCGCCGATGCCCTTGGCGTAGGAGAGCGCCAGCGCGAAGGCGTTGCCGGACGCGTCCTGCTCGACGGCCGCGATGCACGGCACGCCGCGGCCCTCTTCGTACTGGCGGCGCACCAGGTGGCCCGGGCCCTTGGGGGCGACCATGCAGACGTCCACGCCGGCCGGGGCCTTGATGAAGCCGAACCGGATGTTGAAGCCGTGGCCGAAGAACAGCGCGTCGCCGTCCTTCAGGTTGTCCTTGATGGACTCCTCGTAGACCTTGGCCTGGATCGGGTCCGGCACCAGGATCATGATGACGTCGGCCTCGGCGGCGGCCTCGGCCGGGGTGACCACGCGCAGGCCCTGCTCCTCGGCCTTGGCCTTGGACTTGGAGCCCTCGTGCAGACCGACGCGCACGTCGACGCCCGAGTCGCGCAGGGACAGCGCGTGGGCGTGGCCCTGGCTTCCGTAGCCGATCACCGCGACCTTGCGGTTCTGGATGATGGACAGGTCGGCGTCGTCGTCGTAGAACAGCTCGGCCACTTCGGGTTTCTCCTTGGATCTAGCGGGTGCCCACACAGTACGTCGGGCGGGGTGGGGAAGGTCGGTGGGTCTCGCCATACGGTCCGGTCGGGCCGCGGCGGACGGGCGGGTCAGGCCGAACGGTCCAGCGCGCGCAGCGAGCGGTCCGTGATGGAGCGGGCGCCGCGGCCTATGGCGATCGTGCCGGACTGCACCAGTTCCTTGATGCCGAACGGCTCCAGCATCTTCAGCATCGCCTCCAGCTTTTCACTGGATCCGGTGGCCTCGATGGTGACGGCCTCGGGCGAGACGTCGACGGTCTTGGCTCGGAAGAGCTGGACGATCTCGACGATCTGCGAGCGGGTCTCGTTGTCCGCGCGGACCTTCACCAGGACCAGTTCGCGCTGGATCGCGGCGCCGGGCTCCAGCTCGACGATCTTCAGGACGTTGACGAGCTTGTTGAGCTGCTTGGTGACCTGCTCCAGGGGCAGCGACTCGACGCTGACCACGATGGTGATGCGGGAGATGTCGGGGTGTTCGGTGACCCCGACGGCGAGCGAGTCGATGTTGAAGCCGCGGCGGGAGAACAGCGCGGCGATCCGGGCGAGGATGCCGGGGGTGTTCTCCACCAGGACGGAGAGCGTGTGCTTGGACATGGTCTTCTCTCTTTCGCTCTTCGTCGTCTCAGTCGTCTTCGTTGTCGCCGAAGTCGGGACGCACGCCGCGGGCGGCCATGACCTCGTCGTTGGAGGTGCCGGCGGCGACCATCGGCCACACCTGGGCGTCCTCGTGGACGATGAAGTCGATCACGACCGGGCGGTCGTTGATGGCATTGGCCTCTTCGATGACCTTGTCGAGGTCGGCCGGGTCCTCGCAGCGCAGCGCCACGCAGCCCATGGCCTCGGAGAGCTTGACGAAGTCCGGGATGCGGGTGCCCGCCGAGGGCTTGCCGGCGCCGCTGGTCAGCTCGTCGGGGCCGCTGTGCAGCACGGTGTTGGAGTAGCGCTGGTTGTAGAAGAGGGTCTGCCACTGGCGGACCATGCCCAGCGCGCCGTTGTTGATGATGGCGACCTTGATCGGGATGTTGTTGAGCGCGCAGGTGACCAGTTCCTGGTTGGTCATCTGGAAGCAGCCGTCACCGTCGATCGCCCAGACCGTGCGGTCCGGCCGGCCGGCCTTGGCGCCCATCGCGGCGGGCACGGCGTAGCCCATGGTCCCGGCGCCGCCGGAGTTGAGCCAGGTGGCGGGCTGCTCGTAGTTGATGAAGTGGGCGGCCCACATCTGGTGCTGGCCGACGCCGGCGGCGTAGATGGTGTCGGCGGGGGCGAGCTTGCCGATCCGCTCGATGACCTGCTGCGGGGACAGGCTGCCGTCGTCGGGCTGCTCGTAGCCCAGCGGGTAGGTCTCCCGCCAGCGGTTGAGGTCCTTCCACCAGCTGCTGTAGTCGCCCTTGTGGCCGGCGTCGTGCTCGGCCTGGACGGCCACGATCAGGTCGGCGATGACCTCGCGGGCATCACCGACGATCGGGACGTCCGCGGCGCGGTTCTTGCCGATCTCGGCCGGGTCGATGTCGGCGTGCACGACCTTGGCGTACGGCGCGAAGGAGTCCAGCTTTCCGGTGACCCGGTCGTCGAAGCGGGCGCCGAGGGTGATCAGCAGGTCGGCCTTCTGCAGCGCGGTGACCGCGGTGACCGAGCCGTGCATGCCGGGCATGCCGACGTGCTGCGGGTGGCTGTCGGGGAAGGCGCCCAGTGCCATCAGGGTGGTGGTGACCGGGGCGCCGGTCAGCTCGGCGAGCACCTTCAGCTCGGCGGTGGCACCGGCCTTGAGGACGCCGCCGCCGACGTAGAGCACCGGGCGCTTGGACTCGGCGATCAGCCGGGCGGCCTCGCGGATCTGCTTGGCGTGCGGCTTGGTCACCGGGCGGTAGCCGGGCAGGTCGGTGTGCGGCGGCCAGCTGAAGGTGGTCTGTGCCTGCAGGGCGTCCTTGGCGATGTCGACCAGGACCGGGCCGGGACGGCCGGTGGACGCGATGTGGAACGCCTCGGCGATCGTCTTGGGGATCTCGGCCGGGTCGGTGACCAGGAAGTTGTGCTTGGTGATCGGCATCGTGATGCCGCAGATGTCCGCCTCCTGGAAGGCGTCGGTGCCGATCGCCTTCGACGCGACCTGACCGGTGATCGCGACCAGCGGGACGGAGTCCATGTGGGCGTCCGCGATCGGGGTGACGAGGTTGGTGGCACCCGGGCCCGAGGTGGCCATGCAGACCCCGACCTTGCCGGTGGCCTGCGCGTATCCCGTGGCGGCGTGCCCGGCGCCCTGCTCGTGGCGGACGAGGATGTGCCGGACCTTCGAGGAGTCCATCATCGGGTCGTACGCCGGCAGGATCGCACCGCCGGGGATGCCGAACACGGTGTCGGCCCCGACCTCCTCCAGCGCACGGATGAGGGACTGCGCGCCCGTGACGTGCTCGACGGTGGCGGACGGCTGCGGTCCGCCGGCGTTACGGGCCCGCGGCTGCGGATGGTGGGCCCCGGAGGCCTGCTCGGTCATCTGCGTCTCTTCTCGAAGCTGAGGGTTTTGACGGGATTTGTGAGGTTGCTGTGCAACAAAAAACCCCTCGTGCCGGGTGGCAAGCGAGGGGAGCGCGTCGGTGCGGTCTGCCGGGCGGCGTAGGGGCCCAGCTTCAGCCGACGCGCTTTCCAAGTACGAGAATTCGGGTGCGCATGGCACTGACCCTCCCCCTCTCGTGCACCGAGTGTCAAGTGGGTGGGACGGAGGTCTCACTATTTGAGCGCAATGGGGGATGCGCCATGGTCTCCGGACCGGTCAGACCCCCACGTCGGGCGGGCACTCCGCTGCCGCTGAGCACCACCGCGCGCCCCTGCCCCGCGTGGTCGGGAACGGGGTAACCGGTGCGGGTGAGCGCCCGGCGCAGCCGGTGTTCGTCGAGCGGGCCGGAGAAGGCCAGGCCCATGCCGTGCGTGCAGCCCATCGAGCGCAGGGCCAGGACCTGTTCGGGCAGGTCGACGCCGTCCGCGACGGTCTGCATGCCCAGGTCACCGGCGATCCGCAGCAGCCCGGCGGTGATCTTGTGCAGCCGGGAGGACTCCACCACGCCGTCGACCAGGCCGCGGTCCAGCCGCAGGACGTCGACGGGCAGCCGGCGCAGCGCGGTGATCGCGGCGTACCCGCTGCCGAAGCCGTCGAGGGCGATCCGTACGCCGAGCCGGCGCAGTGCGGCCAGTCGGCGCTCCAGGTCGTCCAGCGGGATCCGGGAGTCGCTTTCGGACAGTTCCAGGACGAGCTCCCGGGCGGGCAGGCCGTGCCGGGTGAGGAGCGCTTCGACGCCCTTGGGGGCCAGCGCGCGGTCCAGCAGCCGACGGGCGGAGAGCCGGACCGCGACCGGGATCTGGTGGCCGGCGCGGTGGCGTGCGGCGGCCTGCCGGACGGCCTCCTCCAGCTGCCAGCGGTCGAGTTCCGCGGCGCGGTCGCCGTCGTCGGTGTACCGGCCGCGGTCGCCGACCCGGAGGAATTCGGCGGGGGTGAACAGGATGCCCTCGGCGGAGCGCCAGCGGGCGTGCGCGGCGACCGCGGTGACCCGCCCGGTGGCCAGGTCGACGACGGGCTGGTGCAGCAGCGCGAATTCGCCTTCGCTGAGGGCCGTGCGGAGCTTGGAGGCGAGCTCGGCGCGGTGCGCGACCTCGTCCTGCATCTGCGGGGCGTAGAGCTCGACCCGGCCCTTGCCGGCCTGCTTGGCGCGGTACATGGCGAGGTCGGCGTTGCGGAGCAGACCGGCGGGGGTGACGCCCGGTTCGGCGAAGGCGACGCCGATGCTGGCCGCCACGCGGACGTCCCGGCCGTCGATGCGGTACGGCTCGGAGAGCTTGATGCGCAGCCGGTCGGCGATCTCGTGGATGCGGAACTCGCGGGCCGCGCGGTCGCGGGTGCCGTCGCCGGTGATCAGCGCGGCGAACTCGTCGCCGCCCAGCCGGGCCGCTATGTCGCCGGCGCGGACCGATTCGGCGAGCCGGCGGGCGGCCTGGATCAGCAGTTCGTCGCCGGCCTGGTGGCCGATGGTGTCGTTGACCTGCTTGAAGCCGTCGAGGTCGATGTAGAGCACGGCGGTGTCGTGGTCGCTGGCCCGCCGGCCGGTGACGGCCTGGGTGACGCGTTCGGTGAACAGCGCGCGGTTGGGCAGGTCGGTGAGCGCGTCGTGCGAGGCGTTGTGCTGGAGCTGGGCCTGGAGCCGGACGCGTTCGGTGACGTCGCGGGAGTTGAAGATCAGGCCGCCGTGGTGGCGGTTGACCGTGGACTCGACGTTCAGCCAGCCGTCGACGCCGGAGCGCCGTCCGCCGGCCCGGAAGCGGCATTCGATGCGGGTGGTCGGCTCGTCCTGCGGATCGGCGGCGAGGAACCGGCGGACCTCGTGCACCACCCGGCCGAGGTCCTCGGGGTGGATCAGCGTCGCGAGTTCGGAGCCGATCAGTTCCTCCGCGTCGCGGCCGTAGACGCCGGCGGCGGCCGGGCTGACGTAGCGCAGCACGCCGGACGGCGCGGCGATCATGATGACGTCGCTGGAGCCCTGCACCAGGGAGCGGAAGTGGTTCTCCTTCTGGGCGAGTTCATGGGTCAGGGTGATGTTGTCGAGCAGCATGATGCCCTGGCGGACGACCAGGGCGAGCACGACCGTGCAGCCGGTGAAGAGCACCACGCGGTCGAGCCGCCGCCCGTCGAGAACGTTGGTGAGGATGCCCAGGGTGCAGACCGCGGCGGCGAGGTACGGGGTGAGCGCGGCGAGCGAGCCGGCGAGCGGACGGCTGCCGTGCGGGAGGCGGACCGCGGCGGGCTCGGCCGCCTCGTCCGGCTCCTCCTCCTCGGCCCGGCGGGCGACCCAGGGCGCGTATGCGAGCAGCATCGAACCGGCGAACCACCCGGCGTCCAGGATCTGCCCGGAGCGGTAGTGCTCGCGCAGCAGCGGGGAGCTGAACAGGGCGTCGCACAGCACCGTCAGCGCGAGCGCGGCGATGGCGGTGTTGACGGCCGAGCGGTGCACCGAGGAGCGCCGGAAGTGCAGGACCAGGACCATGCTGACGAGCACGATGTCCAGGAGTGGGTAGGCCAGCGACAGGGCGCTCTGCGCCACGCTGCGGCCCTGGAAGTGGGCGGTGTGCGCGAGCGCGAGGCTCCAGGAGAGGGTGAGCAGCGAGCCGGCGATCAGCCAGGAGTCCAGGCCCAGGCAGACCCAGCCGGCCCGGCTCACCGGGCGCTTGGCGAGCACCAGCAGGCCGACGATGGCCGGCGGCGCGAACAGCAGGAAGCAGAAGTCGGCCGGCGAGGGGCTGGGGACGGTCGTGCCCAGGATGACCTCGTACCAGCCCCATACGCCGTTGCCGATGCCGGCCATCCCCGAGGAGGCGGCGAACAGCATCCAGGCCGGCCGGAGCCGGCTGCGGTGCCGGCGGGCGTACAGACCGCACGAGACGGCCGCGACCAGGGCCGCGAAGCTGAGTCCGAAGTCCCCCATGAACAGGGCGACTTCGGTGGATCCCCAGCCGAAGGCGGCTCCGAGGGCGTAGCCGCCGCAGACCACGGCCAGGACGACCTGCGGCACCGGGCTCGGCGGACCGCCGGCCGGTGTCGGTGGCCTGGAGAGCATCGCCCCGGGGGCGCTCACCGCACTCTCCCGTGGTCCCGCGCCGGACGGCGCCTCGCGCGGGGCGCCCGGTGGCCCCGCCGCGTCCCCGCGGGCGCCCGTGGATCCCGCCTCTTGCGGATCGTCCATCGTCCGTACATCGCCCGTCGCCCCCCTTGCGTTCCGGATCTCGCATCGCGCCGCGGCTGTCCCGGCGCCGTCCCCGCTCGGACGATACACCAGTTCCGTCACTCAGCGACATAGGGTATCTACGGAGCGTGACGGCGTGCGGGGTGGTGAATACCCACCGCAGTCGTACGGCCCCGTAGCGCCATCCGCGCCCCGTTTCAGTCGGCGGTCGCGACGACGTTCCGCAGGGGTTCGCCGGCCGCGAAAAGCGCCAACTGGTCCCGCAGCAGCCGCTTCGCACGGGGCAGGAAAGCAGAGCTGGGACCACCGACGTGTGGAGTGATGAGCACGCCCGGAGCGTGCCACAGCGGATGCCCGGCGGGCAGGGGTTCGGGATCGGTGACGTCGAGCGCCGCGCGCAGCCGCCCGGATTCGAGCTCGGCGAGCAGTGCCTCGGTGTCGACGATGGCCCCGCGCGCGATGTTCACGAGGAGTGCGCCCTCCTTCATCCGCGCCAGGAAATCGCGTCCGACCAGGCCACGGGTCTCGTCGGTGAGCGGAGTGGCGAGGACGACGACGTCCGCGTCGGGCAGGAGGGCGGACAGGTCGGAGAGTGGGTGCACGGGGCCGCGCACTGTGTCACGCGCGGTGCGTGCGACGCGCACCACCCGCGCACATTCGAAAGGCGTGAGCCGGTCTTCGATGGCACTGCCGATCGAACCATAGCCCACAATGAGGACCGACTTGTCGGCGAGGGCAGGCCGGAAGCCCGGCCGCCACTCCCCCGCGTCCTGGGCCCGGACGAAGCCGGGGACGTCGCGCAGCGCCGCCAGTATCAAGGTGAGCGCGAGTTCGGCGGTGCTGGCGTCGTGCAGTCCGCGGGCGTTGCACAGCTGGGCCCCGGCCGGCATCCGCGGCAGCCCGGGCAGCATGTGCTCGATGCCGGCGGTGAGGGTCTGCACCACCCGCACCCGGTCCATGCGGGCCAGCGGCCGCAGGCTGGCCTCCGCGCCCTTCATGTAGGGGACGGCGTAGAAGACGCACCGGGCCGGATCGGCCGGGTACTCGGGGCCGGCGTCCCAGTGGACGTAGTGGAGGCCGCCGGGCAGGCCCTCGATCTCGTCGGGCGGGATCGGGAGCCAGACGTCGTTCGGTTCGGTGCGCTGGTCTGCGGTTGCCATGGCCCGAGGCTATGCGAAGGGATGTTCTGCTCAGACGTTAGTTTGGTCCGTGCCCTTGATCGGGGGCGAGGGGACGGAGGCACAACCAGGTGGAGCGCAGGACAATCGGTGCGGCGGCTCTGGAAGTGGGCGCCGTGGGTCTCGGCTGTATGCCGATGAGCTGGGGGTACACCGAGTCGCAGCGCAACGGGGAGGGGTCCCTGCGGGCCCTGCACACCGCGCTGGACCGTGGTTGCAGCCTGCTGGACACCGCCGACATGTACGGACCGTTCACCAACGAGCTGTTGGTGGGACGGGCTTTGAGGGAGCGCCGGCGGGACGCGTTCGTCTCGACCAAGGTCGGGCTGCTCGTGGGCGAGCAGCACATCGTCGCCAACGGGCGGCCCGGTTACGTCAAACGCGCCTGTGACGCCTCGCTGCGCCGGCTGCAGACGGACCGGATCGACCTCTATCAGCTGCACCGGGCCGATCCCGAGGTGCCCATCGAGGAGACCTGGGGGGCGATGGCGGAGCTGGTGGCGGCCGGGAAGGTGCGGTCGCTGGGGCTGTGCGCGGTGGGCGCGCGGGCGGTGCGGCAGCCCCGCGCGGCCCGTGCGGAGCGGCGGCCGGCCGGGGCCCGGCCGCGGTCCCGGACGCACGACGGCACGCTGGCCCAACTGGAGCGCATCCAGCAGGTGTTCCCGGTCAGCAGTGTGCAGGCCGAGCTGTCGGTGTGGTCGCGCCAGGCGCTGGAGGCGCTGCTGCCGTGGTGCGAGTCGCGCGGGGTGGGCTTCCTGGCGGCGATGCCGCTGGGCAACGGCTATCTGACCGGCACGCTCACCCCGGGGCAGGGATTCGAACGGGAGGACCTGCGGGCCCGCCATCCGCGCTTCACGGCCGAGATGATGGCCGCGAACCAGCCGCTGGTGGCCGGGCTGCGGCGGGTCGGCGCCCGGTACGGCGCGACGCCGGGACAGGTGGCCCTGGCGTGGGTGCTGGCCCAGGGCCGTCATGTCGTTCCCGTGCCCGGTACGAAGAAGGAGCGCTGGGCCGCGCAGAACGCCAAGGCGGCCGATCTGGTGCTCGGCCGCGAGGATCTGACGGAGATCACCGCGCTGCCGCCGGCCCGGCAGTCCTGGTAGCCCGTCGGCCGGCCGGGCGTGCGCGCCGGTGTGCCGCGTCCGGCGGCCCGATGTGGTGTTCTTGTGCTCGCCCGGACGACGAGAGGACCCCTGCCGTGCAACGCCGTTCCCAGACCGCCGTGTTGGCCGCCGCTTCGCTGCTTCTGGCAGCGGGTTGTTCGAACGGTGGCGCGCAGCCCCCCGGCGGGGGTGCCCCCGCCACGGCGAAGAGCCCCGGCGCCTCGGCCCGTGCCACCTCGCCGGGCGCCACCCCGTCACCCGCGGCGCCGGCCGCCAAGGGCTCGGTGAAGGTGACGAAGACGCTGACCACCGGGCTGAAGTCGCCGTGGGGCGTGGCGGTGCTGCCGGGCGGGGACCTGCTCGTCGGTTCGCGGGACACCGGCAAGATCGTCCGGATCGCCGTGGACAGCGGGAAGACCACCGAGCTGGGCTCGGTGCCGGGCGTGGCCCCGGGCGGCGAGGGCGGGCTGCTCGGCCTCGCGGTGTCCTCGGACTTCGGCACCGACCGCCAGGTCTACGCGTACTTCACCACCGCGTCCGACAACCGCATCGCCCGCATGATCTACGACGACAAGCGCCCGCCGGGCGACCAGCTGGGCGCGCCCGACACGATCCTGCGGGGCATCCCCAAGGGCGAGATCCACAACGGCGGGCGGATCGCGTTCGGCCCGGACAAGATGCTCTACGCCGGCACCGGCGAGACCGGTGACACCGGGCTGGCGCAGGACAAGAGCTCGCTGGGCGGCAAGATCCTGCGGATGACGCCGGACGGCGAGCCGGCGCACGGCAATCCCTCGGCCGATTCGGTGGTGTACGACTACGGCCACCGCAATGTGCAGGGGCTGGCCTGGGACTCCGAGCACCGGCTCTGGGCCTCGGAGTTCGGGCAGCACACCTGGGACGAGCTCAATCTCATCGAGCCGGGGAAGAACTACGGCTGGCCGGAGATCGAGGGCAAGGCCAAGTCCGGCCAGGGCGGCCCGGATTACGCCGACCCGGTCGAGGTGTGGAAGACCGACGACGCCTCGCCCAGCGGCATCGCGTACGCCAAGGGCTCCCTCTGGATGGCGTCGCTGCGCGGTGAGCGGCTGTGGCGCATCCCGCTGAACGGGACGAAGCCGGTGGCGGCCCCGCAGGCGTTCCTCAAGGGCACCTACGGGCGGCTGCGGACGGTGGTGGCGGCCGGTGACGGCACGTTGTGGCTGGTCACCAGCAACACCGACGGGCGCGGCACGCCCCGTAAGGGAGATGACCGGATTCTCCGCCTCAAGGTGAGCTGATCCTTCTGGTCCCCTTTTCGTGTGTCCTGCCTACACTCGGGTGGCAGGGGACGGGTGCGCGTCACGCCGAAGAGGGGACAGGCACCGTGTTCAACATCGTGGAAGAACTGTTCGCGCCGGGCCGTAAGCACACCGACGAGGAACGGCAGAAGATGTCGCTGGTCGTCGACGACATCGGTGACGGCGACCCGGGGAAGGGCCCGATAGACCTCTCCTCGGGGACCGTCGTCATCCGCACGGGACGGGCCGGCGGCCGCGCTACGTAAGGGGCCTGCCCGCGGGGCGGATCGGCGCCGTGGCGCCGATCCGCCCCGCGGCGATGTCCCGGCTGCGGGCTGCGGCGACCGCACCGACCACCGGCATGGCGAGCAGGGCCACGCATATCGGCCCGTAGCCGCCGTCGGTCGCCTCGGTCATCACCACGACCTCTCCGGAGGACAGCGTGCCGCCGAGCAGGAAGCACACCAGCGCCCGCAGCGGCCCGGAGGCGACCAGCCGGAGCGGGGCGTAGGCCAGTACGAGGCCGAGGGCCGCGCCGATCAGGACGCCCACGGCAAGCGAACCCAGCACGGCGACCGCGGTCAGTGCCGGGTCCTCCAGCGTGCTGTCACCCGGGCCGTAGAGGTACCACGTCACCATGGTGACCCTCCACAGCACGGCGCAGACGCCCGCCGGGACCGCCCCGGCCCGCAGCCCGAACACAAGCCCCCGCCGCAGCACGGCGCGTGACTTCCCCATGCCGTCCCCGTGTCCCGAACGCGCCGCCGCCTGCCGGCATCCGCACCCGGAGTATCCCAGCGGGTCACCGGGCCCGCGACGAGGGGCCGGGCACGGCTGCCGGCCGGCTCAGGACACCGCCGGTTCGCCGAACAGGCGCAGCCGGTGGGCCACCGCGCCGGCCTCGCCGCGGCCGGAGACGCCCAGCTTGGCGAGGATGTTGGAGACATGGACGCTGGCCGTCTTCGGGGAGATGAACAGCGCGTCGGCTATCTGGCGGTTGCTGCGGCCCTCGGCGACCAGACGCAGTACGTCGCGCTCGCGCGGGGTCAGGCCGAGGGATTCGGCGGGCGCGGGGTCGGCGGGTGCCCCGTTCCCGGCGCCGGCGGCCGCTGTGTCCGCCGCCGGTATCAGCCCGGGCAGCGGGATGCGGGCGCGCTGGGCGAGCAGGGCGAGTTCTTCGGCGAGCGGGCGGGCGCCAAGGGTCGTGGCGGCGGTGTGCGCCTGGGTGATCAGCAGGACGGCGGCCTCGCGCGGGGTGCGGCCGTCCAGTCCGGCGGTGGCCCGCTCGGTGCCGTGCAGCAGTGACTCCGCCCAGCGGTAGCAGGCCCGGGCGAGCTCGTACGGGCGCTCCAGCGGCTCGAAGGCGGCGACCGCCGCCGCCCAGTGGTCGGGGGTCTCGCGGCCCTCGGCGCGGCGGAGCTCGGCCTCGACGGCGACCGCGTACGCCTCCCATATCGGGCAGGCCCGGGCCAGCTTCTTGGCGGCGTCGCGGATGCGGGCCAGGACGGCGGCCCGGCCGGGCCCGGCGGCGGGCAGTCCGCGGGCGTCCGACTCGGCGGCGGTGGCCCACCACAGCAGGGGCCAGGCGTAGCGCTGGATACCGGGCGGCAGTCCGGCGTCCAGGGTTTCGGTGAGGATGGCCCGGGCGTCCAGGAGGCGGCCCTGGTGGGCGGCGATCCGCAGGGCGTGCTGGGCGAGCGGGATGGCGTGCTGCGGCTGGGGGTCGTGGGTGCCGTAGTGCTCGCGGGCGACGGCCAGTTCGCGCTCGGCGGCGTCGAAGTCGCCCATGCCGAGGGCGAGGTCCGTGCGGCGGTTGGCGGCCAGGGCGATCGAGCGGGCGTTCTGGGCGAGCCGGCGGGAGTCGGCCGCGGCCTGGAGCGCCTCTTCCCAGCGGCCCAGCGACTGGAGTGATTCGGCGCGGTTGGCCATCACCCAGCAGGTCTTGTCCTTGAGGCCGTAGTGGGTGGTGAGTTCGATGCCCTGCTCGGTGACCTCGACGGCCTCTCGGGAGCGGCCGACGCCCTCCAGGAAGGACGGGAGGTTGACGTGGCCGCGGCCGATGGCGGTGAAGTAGCCGCGTTCGACGGCGCGGTCGAGGGCGGCCCGGAGGTCGGCGAGGCCCTCGTCGACCTCGCCGGAGTCGGTCCGCAGCCCGGCCAGGGTCAGCCGGGAATTCAGCTCGGCCTCTTCGTCACCGACCAACTGGGCGAGTTCCACGGCGCGTTCGGCGGTGGCGAAGGTGCCCGGGCCCGGTTCGTGCAGCACCGCCCAGCTGGCGACGGCGGCCGTCACCTCGGCGTGCACGGACGACGGCGGCAGGCCGCGCATCAGCTCCTGGGCCCTGCCGAGGTCCTCCCAGCCGTTCCCGCGGCCGGTGCCCTGGCAGAGCCGGGAACGCTGCACCAGGAACCAGGCCGTGCGAAGGGGGTCGTTCCCGTCGCGGAGGGAGCGCAGGGCGCGCTTGGTGATCGTGAAGGCGCGTTCGCTGTCGCCGGACAGCCGGGCGGCCACCGCGATCTCGGCGAGCAGGTCCAGGAAGCGCAGCGAATCGTCGTCGCAGCCGCAGGCCGGGTACGCCTCGGCGTAGTCGACCGGGCGCACTCCCTGACGGACCTCGGGCGGCGCGTCGTCCCACAGCTCCAGCGCCCGGTCCAGCAGCCGCAGTTGCTCGGCGTAGGCATGGCGGCGGCGGGCCTGCACGGAGGCGGCGAGGACGGCGGGCAGCGCCTTGGCGGCGTCATGGGCCTTGTACCAGTAGCTGGCCAGCCGGGTCGCGCAGGCATCGGCGCGGACCAGGGAGGGGTTGGCCTCCAGGGCCTGGGCGTAGCGGCGGTTGAGGCGGGTGCGCTCGCCGGGCAGCAGGTCGTCGACGACGGCCTCGCGGACCAGGGCGTGCCGGAAGCGGTAGCCCGTGCCGTCGTCGGTGGGGACGAGGGTGTTGCTGCCGACGGCGGCCCGCAGCGCCTCGATGAGGTCGTCCTCGGGCATCTGGCAGACGGCGGAGAGGAGTTCGTGTTCGACCGTGGAGCCGCCCTCGGCGGCCGTACGGACCACCCGCTGGGCGTCCTCGGGCAGCGCCTCGACGCGCACCAGCAGCAGATCGCGCAGCGGGTCGCTGAGGCCGTGCAGACAGCCGTCGGCGAGGCTGCGGGCCAGCTCCTCGACGAAGAAGGCGTTGCCCTCCGAGCGCTTGAAGACCCGGTCGAGGGTGCTCTCCTCCGGTGCGCTGCCGTTGATGCCGGCGAGCTGGGAGCGGACCTCCTCGCGGTTGAAGCGGTCCAGCTCGACCCGCCGGACCGTGCGCATCCGGTCGATCTCGGCGAGGAACGGGCGCAACGGGTGGCGGCGGTGGATGTCGTCGGAGCGGTACGTCGCCACCAACAGGACGCCGGCGTCGTGCAGCGCCCGCAGGAGGTAGGCGAGGAGTTCGCGGGTGGAGCGGTCGGCCCAGTGGAGGTCCTCGATGACGATGACGAGCGTGCGCTCCGCGGCGAGGCGCTCCAGGAGGCGGGCGGTCAGCTCGAAGAGCCGGGCCCGGCCGATCTCCTCCCCGTGCGTCTCACCGGGTGTCTCCCCCAATTCGGGCAGGATGCGGGAGAGTTCGCCCTCCTGGCCGGCGACCGCCGCGGCGAGCTCGTCCCGCAGATGCCAGTTGAGGGTGCGCAGGATCGCGGAGAACGGCGCGAAGGGCAGCCCCTCCGAGCCGATCTCGATACAACCGCCGAGCGCGACCAGCGCGCCCCGGGCCCGCGCGGCCTCGCCGAACTCCTCGATCAGCCGGGTCTTTCCGACCCCGGCCTCGCCCCCGATCAGCAGGGCCTGCGGCTCGCCGGACGCCGCGACGCGGGCGAGCGCGTCATCGAGCGCGGCGAGCTCGGGCGCTCGACCGACGAACACGGGACTGACGGACCTGGTCTCCACGCGCTTGAGCATCGCACAGAGGTCTGACATTGCGGCAGGGGGCTTGATCGGGTGCTGGACGGCGGGTGGGGCGGAGCGGGGCCGGGTGCCGGCCGGCTCCAGCAGTGGCACGGCGTACCCGCCCCGCCCGGCCGGCTCAGGCGGTGGCACGGCGTACCCGCCACCGCCGGGCCCGGCTGCTACTCACCCGCCCCTCGGGTTCGTCGCTCCCGGAGCGGGCGGCGGCCGCACGCGCGGCCCGGCGCCCTTCGATCGCCTCGCGCGCCAGACGCTGCCGGGCGGCCTCGCGGTGCAGCTCGTCCTGCCGGACCCGGAGCTCCAGTTCGAAGCTGTGCATCTCGTTCTCCCTTGTGGCGTGGGCTGGTTGAGCCCCGGTGGTGCGGGCTCGTTGACGTGCTCAAGCCTCGTCTCCAAGGGGGTCCCGCCACATCGGGAGACTGCCCGATCTTCGGGCGCCGGGGTGCTTAGGAAATACGGCCCGCGCCCGGGAAACGGCGTACGGGCGGTGCGCAGGGCACCGCCCGTCCCTACCTCGGACAGCAGTAAGGCCCCTGTGCCTTAGGCACCGGGGTGAGTGCCTAAGGCACAGGGGCCTTAGCGACAGGGGGTCTTAGGGATGCGAGCAGCCTGCTCCTGCTGGGCAGGCTCAGGCGCCGGGCCGGGTGCCCTTCGGAATGGTGGGCATGCTCGCGAACAGGTCGAGGTACATGCCCGCGGAGATCAGCAGCCCGAGCACGCCGAGGGCCAGTCCGCCCCAGGCAACCGCCCGCACCCAGGTAGCGGCGCGCGGCCGGGTCAGCACCACCGCGGCGACCAGCGCCGCCAGCACCGCGAAGACGCCGTTGACCAGGGCGGTCGTGTGCCAGGGCGTCCCGTACATGGCGGAGATCTGGTCGGTGGCCTTACCGGCCTGGAGGTTGATCTGCCCCATCAGCGTCTGCCGCTCGGCCATCAGCGTGCCGAGCCAGGTGCCGGTGACGGAGGCCAGGCCGAGCCCGGCGGCGACGACTGCACCGGCTCCGGCGGCTACGCCGGTGGTGCTGGGCGGTGCGGGGGCGTCCAGGTCCTCGTCCTGGTCATGGCCCTGGTCAGCGTCCTCGATGTCCTCGATGTGGTCGGTGCCCTCATCGGCAGCCCCAGGGGCGGCCGCGGCGCCCGTCTTCTTCTCCGTGGCGACGGCCTGCGCCGGCACGGTCTCGTCGTCGGTCCGCTTCTCGGTGGTGGCGGTGCTGTCGGTCGTGTCGGTCGTGTCGGTCGTCCTGGTCGTACCCATGGGCGCGACCGTAGGGGCCGTGTCTGAGAGTGAGATGAGAACGGCGGCGGACGGGGAGGCCGGGGGCCTTCCCTACGTCCCCACCAGCGGCCGCTCGCCGTCCCGGGGCCCGGGCGGGCCCGGCGTGTCGGAGGACCTCGGGATGCCGGAGGCCCCCGGGACGTCGGCGGACCCCGGAACGTCGGACAACCCAGACATTCCGCCCGCCTGCCCCATAGGTGGTTCGATGCTGATCCGG
This sequence comes from Streptomyces sp. NPDC107765, assembly GCF_055657085.1. NCBI lineage: Bacteria > Bacillati > Actinomycetota > Actinomycetes > Kitasatosporales > Streptomycetaceae > Streptomyces > Streptomyces sp. NPDC107765. The sequence continues at coordinate 19,466 of NZ_JBVKBL010000017.1, forward strand.
GGCAGCCACCGCGCCAGCCAGGACGGCAGCCACCAGTTGGCGCCGCCCAGCATGTGCATCAGCGCCGGCACCAGCAGCGTGCGCAGCACGAACGCGTCCAGGGCGACGGCGGACGCCAGCCCGATCCCGAACATCGCGATCGTCCGGTCACCGCTCAGCACGAAGGCCGCGAACACCGCGATCATGATGACCGCCGCCGAGTTGATCACCCGACTGGTCTCCGCCAGGCCCACCCGCACGGCCCGGCGGTTGTCCCCGGTCAGCTGCCACTCCTCATACATCCGCGACACCAGGAACACCTGGTAGTCCATGGACAGCCCGAAGAGCACCGACACCATGATCACCGGCAGGAACGGCTCGATCGGCCCCGCGCTGCCCAGCCCCAGCTGCTCACTCCCCCACCCCCACTGGAAGATCGCGACGACGACCCCGAAGGACGCCGCCACGGCCGCAACGTTCATCAGCGCGGCCTTGAACGGCACCGCGAGCGAACGAAAAGCGAGCAACAACAGCACCGACCCGAGCGCAATCACGACACCGATGAACAGCGGCAGCTTGCCGACGATCACCGACGCGAAGTCGTCATAGCTCGCGGTGACCCCGCCGACCGCCACCCGCATGGTGGTGCCGCGCTCGGCCGCCGGCAGGACGTCGGTGCGCAGCCTGGCGACCAGGTCGGAGGTCTGCCGGGATTGCGGAGAACTGTCCGGAATGACGGTCAGTACCCCGGTGCTGCGACTCCCGTCGAATTCCGGCCCGCTGACCTGGGCCACCCCGGGGGCGCTGTGCAGTTGGCGCGGCAGCTTGTCGAAGGCGATCCGGTCCTTGGCGCCGTCCAGTGTGCCGACCAGCGTCAACGGCCCATTGGCCCCTGGCCCGAAGCCACCCCTGGGCCCGTCACCAGCCCCTCCCCGCGCCATCAGGTCGTACGCCTTGCGGGTCGTCGAGGTGGCCGGATTGTTGCCCTGGTCGGAGGTCCCGAGACGGAGCCCGAACGTGGGCAGCGCGAGGGTGAGCATGACGGCGGCCGCGATCGTGCCCAGCAGCTTGGGGTGCCGCTCGACGAAGCCGGACCACCGCGCGGCAACCCCCGCGGGCCGCTCGGTCCGTGCCCCTTCCCCGGCCAGCCTCCGCCGCTCCCGCCGCCCGAGCGCCCGCATCCCGATCAGCCCCAGCAGGGCCGGCAACAGGGTCACGGACGCGGCCACGGTCAGCACGACGGTGAGCGAAGCAGCCAGCGCCACCCCGTTCAGGAAGCTGAGCCGCAGGATGAGCATGCCCAGCAACGCGATGCACACGGTCGCCCCGGCGAACACCACCGCCCGCCCGGACGACGCCACGGCCCCCTCAGCCGCTTCTTCGACCGACAGTCCCGCCCTGAGCCCCTTCCTGTGCCGCGTCACGATGAACAACGCGTAATCGATCCCCACCCCGAGCCCGATCAGGCTCCCGAGCATCGGCGCGAAGTCGGCAACGGCCATGGCATGACTGAGCAACGCGATCCCGGCCGAGGCGGTACCCACCGCAGCCACCGCAGTGACGATCGGCAGGAAGGTCGCCGCCAGCGAGCCGAACGCCAGGAACAGCACCACAGCCGCCGCCCCCAGCCCGATCAGCTCCGGCAACTGCGCCCGCGGCGCCTCGGTCACGGCGACCCCGGCCCCGCCCAACTCGACCTGGAGCCCGTGCCCACTCGCGGACCGCGCGACCTCGACGACCTTGCGGACCTGCGCCGCATCCAGCTCATCGGTCGACCGCGCGAACTGGAGCGAGGCGTAGGCGGTCCGCCCGTTCCCACTGACCTGCCGCGCCCCAGGGGCTTGCGCTCCCTGGGATTTCGCTCCTTGGGATTGCGCTCCCCGCTCGTGCTTCCCGTACGGACTGTGCACCTCGGCAACCCCGGGCAGCCCGTCAACCCGCTCCAGGGTCTGCCGCATGGTCTTCTCCACCGCACCGGCCCGCACGGTCCCGTGATCGGTGTGCCACACGATGATGTCGCTGTCCCCGGTCTCCCCCGGAAACGCCTTCTCCACCAGCGCGGTCGCCCGCCCGGACTCGGTCCCCGGCACCTCGTAGTCAGTGGAGTACGCGGCCCCACTCACCCCGGCGGCCACACCCACGCCCACAAACACGGCAAGCCAAAGAACGATCACCACGATGCGGCGCCTGAGACACCACCGAGCCAGAGCGGTCACAACGTTGATCGCTTCCCGGGTTGTGCGTCGAAATCTCCCGGGTACGGGTGGTGCCGAGCGCGATGAACGGGGACGAAGAGCCCCCACGCGCCTGTTTGGCACGCCGCCGGGGCCCCATCGGAGCAGGGTGACACCCGGAAAAGATCGTTTGACCGCTTTGTGGGGTTCATCACAAACGCGAGAGCCGATTCGGATACCTCGGACAGTCTCTAATTCCAGACAATAAACAGCGCACCCCTCCCCATAACGCCTCAATTTCAGCTCGACTCAATCCGAAAAGCCTGCGGGGGCCGCCACCTCCGTAACGATTTCCAGTACGGCATGGATTCAGCCATGGCGGGCACCGACGCTGAAGGCGCAACCCACCTTCCAGGGCCTGGCCGGTCGAGCGATCTATACGCTCGAACCAGAGATGCACTCTTCAGCCAGCTCGAGGTGCTCACCAGGCACCCCGACGTAGTCATAGGCGGACTTCAGCTCATCGAAGTAGGCCCTTGTGATTTGAATGTCGTTCTCATAGAGTCGATTGCAAAGAAATTCGATCGCAAGCGAAAATTCTCCCGCTATCACGTAGCTAAGAAGATCGCGCTTATCATCCTCCGGGAGCGGTGAGTCATTGATGACTTGAATAGTGGCGGACCTTAGACCTTGCCAGGCGCTCAAGATGCATCCTTTCGAAAAAGAAACTCATGCTCATTCTACTGGGAAAGCCGTGATGAAGTGTTGCGTCGCAGGCTCAAAGATTACTCTAATCTTCACACCGTCGGCCATGCCCTCAATTTTAACTCGGGACGGATTCATCTTCTTTGTATACATAGATCCCTCCGCGCCAGTCTGCCAGTGCCACTTATTTCCTGGGTCAGTCGCCACCTCTGACACATTTTGCAAAATCCGATCAGTGTCCCAATCCGGCGGAAACACGGTCTTACCTATTTGTCCCGGCCATTTGTGCCCACCACCGGTAAGGTCCCCGTGAATTATGTGGTAGGCACCTGCGTCATCCACGAGGTTGGGCTTACAGCCAGCGAGGCCGAAAGGATCGATCCAGATATGCGGATTGCTCACATAGGACAGAGGATTTGGGCCGGGGGCCAACCCGAGGGGGTCAGTCGATATGTAGCGAGCCGCGTCAGGGTCGTAGTGGCGCAGGAAGTTGTAATAAAGCTGAGTTTCCCTGTCAAAATATTGCCCTGGATACCGAAGCGGCATGTAGGCGGTAGCGTCACTCGCCCACGTTGTAGCGCCCCAGCTGCTCACCCGCGACCGCCAAGCGACGTCGGAAGTTTCAGAAATCAGCTCAGACGGCGTACCGACCAAATCGGTGACAATTGCAAAAAAACGCCGATCAGCCGTACGCTGCGGCATGTTGCGTAGGTCGGCAGCGGTCTCCTTCCGTTCGCATTGGGTTAGAGGAGACAGACCCGCGTAGTCCCAGGTGAGAATAATACTCTGCTCTGCACCTGAGGTTTTACTGACCTGTTCGGTGAGGACGGGTCCGTCCCATACGAAGTCTGTCTGTTCCCCGATTTCGATGCGGCCTGCGACTAGACGTTGTTTGGCTATGCGGCGACCGTGAGGGTCATACAGATAACGCCACGTGCCCCCGTCGGGCGACCTGACCACTGCGAGACGATCTTCGGTATTCCAGGTGTAATACCAGGTGTCCGGCCTCCGGGAAACACGGGTCTTTTGGCGGAGGGTGACTCGGCCCAGTGCATCGTGTTCGTAGCGGATGCGGCCGGCGCGGGTGATCTTGGTGCCTTCGTAGGACCTTTCGCCTCGGGCTGAGGGGTTGGGGTGGCGGTCGGGCCAGGTGGCATGGGTTTGGTTGCCGGCTGCGTCGTAGGCGTAGGTCTCGGTCCAGTCGGTGGCGTGGACGGCGGTGACGCGGCCGGCGCGGTCGAGGTCGAAGGTGCGGCGGCCGGTGTGGGAGTCGTCTATCGCGGTGAGGTGGCCGTCGGGGCGGTAGGTGTAGGAGCGGGAGAGGACCTGATCTATCTCTGCGACGGCGGTGTGGGGGGCTTGGACCGTGCCGGTTCCGAGTGTGGTGAGGGACTGGGAAGTCAGGCGGCCGGTGGGGTCCCAGGTGTGGGAGAGGGTGAGGTTGTCGCCGATGGTGCGGGTGAGTTCTTGGCCGGCGGCGTCGTGGTCGAAGGTGAGGACGTGGCCGGCGATGTCCATGGCGGTGCGGTTGCCGGCGGCGTCGTAGGTGTAGGTCGTGGTGTGGCCGGTGGGGGTGGTGCGGCTGGTGCGGCGCCCCAGGGCGTCGTAGGTGAACGTCATGGTGCGGCCGTTCACGGTCTCGGAGGTGATGCGGCCGAGGATGTCGCGGGTGTAGGTGACCGTGGCGTCGGGGTTGGTGGCCTGGTGGAGGTTGCCGGAGGCGTCGTGGAGATAGGTCGTCAGCAGACCTGCGGCGTCCTTGGCGGTGATGCGGCCGAGGGGGTCGCGGGTGTAGGTGGTGACCTCGCCGAGGGCGTTGGTGCGGGTGGAGAGTTGGCCGGCGGGGTCGTGGGTGTAGGTGAGGGTGCGGTCGTCGAAGTCCGTTTCGGAGGCGAGGCGACCGGCGGGGTCGTACGTGTAATTCCAGGTCAGGCCCTGAGGGTTGGTGACCTGCGTGAGGCGGAGTTCGGTGTCGTGGGTGAACTCGTGGCGAACGCCGTCGGGGTCGGTGCGGGCCGTGAGCAGGTCGAAGTGGCCGTACTCGAACGTGGTGGTCTGGCCGATGGCATCGGTGTGGGAGGTGCGGTTGCCCTCGCCGTCGTAGGTCCATTCCTCGGTGGCGCCGGTGGGGTCTATTCGGGCCGCCAGCTTTCCTTCGACTGTCCAGACCATGTGGATGGTCTCGCCGAGGGGGTTGGTGATGGAGGTGGTGCGGCCGAAGGCGTCGCGGCGGTAGTGGGTGACCGCGCCGAGGGGGTCGGTGACGGTGAGGGGTAGGCCGGCTGCGTTGCAGTAGAGGTGGGTGGTGTTGCCGAGGGCGTCGGTGACGGAGGCGAGGTTGCCGCGGGCATCGTGGGTGTAGGTGGTGGTGGCGCCGGTGGGGTCCGTCGACGCTGTGCGGTTGCCGGTGGCGTCGTAGGTGTGGGTCCAGGTGGTGCCGTCCGGGCCGGTGATCGTCAGCGGCAGGCCGAAGTCGTTGTACGTGGTGGTGGAGGTGGACCCGTCAGGGAGCGTGACCGTCACCGGGCGGCCCGCGGCGTCGTAGTCGATGGTGGTGGTGCGGCCGAGCGGGTCAGTCGTGGAGAGGATGCGGTGGGCCGCGTCGCGGACAGTTCGGGTGGTGGCGCCAGTCGGGTCGGTGGTGGCGACGATGTGGTGGTGGTCGTTGACCTGGTAGGTGGTGACCTGGCCGAGGGAGTTGCGGTGGTGGTTGGTGCGCAGGCCGGTTTCCGGGTCGGGGTCGCCCCAGGTGAAGTCGCCGCGGAGGTGGCCTTCGATGCCGCCCTGGGTGATGCAGCGGTCCTGGTCGTCGTAGACGTAGTGGTAGCTGCTGTTGTTGGTGTCGGTCCAGGAGGTGATGCGGCCGGCGTCGTCGTAGGTGAAGCGGAGGGGGAGGCCGGAGGAGTTGGTGACGGTGGTGAGGTTGCCCAGCTCGTCGTAGCCGTAGGTGACGAGGAGTTGGTCGCTGCCGTCGGGGGCGGCGCCGGCGAGGTGGAGGGCGGTGATGCGGCGCTCCTCCGTGGTGAGGAGGAGGCGGTAGCCGGCGCTGTGGGTGAGGGCGAGCGGGGTGCCGTCTTCGGTGTAGTCGAAGGTGTGGTGGTTGCCGTGGCGGTCGGCGATCTCGTCGAGGACGGCGAGGTTTTCGGTGCAGGTGGTGAAGTAGCGGCGGATGCCCGTCACCGGGTCGGTCAGGACGTAGTCGCCGTCGGGGGTGAGTTCGAGCGGGGCGCCGTCGCCTTCCACGGGGCGGGTGGGGACGCCGACCGCCGGGTGGGGGTAGAGGAGGAAGTTGCCCTCTTCGCCGATGAGGATGACGCCCTCAGAGTCGATCTCCAGGCGCTGGTCGACCGTGGACATCCAGGTCGGGCCGAACCAGCGGCCGGTGCGGTAGGACGACTCGAAGGTACGGGTGAAGGAGAGCGGGAGGCTGCCGGGGAGGGTGATGTCGGTCTGCGGCAGGTGCATGCGGCCGGTGGCCATGTCGATGGGGTCGCTGCCGAAGGTCTTGCACCATGCCGTACGTAGACGGTCCCGGACGGTGCGCTTGCCGCCCTCCTTGGCCGCGGCGCGGGCCGCGTTCTCGGCGGCCTCCTTCATGCCTGCTTTGGCCGCGGCCTTGCCGAGTCCCCCTGCGCCCTTCCCTCCAAGGAGGTTCACCCACATGGAACCCCAAGCGTCACCCGGATCGCTGCCCCAGCCCGAACCCAGCATCCCCTTGGCCGTCTCCACCGGGTGGAGGGGAGCCTGTGCCAGGCCCATGAGGGTCATGGCGGTGTTGTCCATGAACTGGAAGGGGTGGGTGACGTTGTAGGGGTCGAGGGGATTGATCTTGCGGCCCAGTTTGAGGGTGTCGGCGCCGGCCTTCAAAGCACCGCCGGCCATGTGGAAGTGCTCAAGGACGACCGCCTGGCTGCCGTCCTTGAGGGCCACGCCCGCGAGTTGGGTCAGTGCCGGTTTCTCGGGCGCATGCGCCAAGGCGGCCTTGATGGCGTTGCGGGCGCGCTCGGCTGCTTCGTTGCGCTGGCTGCGGGCGCTTTTGAGCATGTCCTCGGCGGCCTCGCGGCCCTCGGCGCCCGGGTCGGCCTCGACGGTCGGTTCCTGGGGCATGGGGCCGGGGTCCTGGCCCTGCTCGACGGCCGCGTTGTAGGCATCCGCCTGGGAGTTGTACCGGTCGACCTTCGCCTTGTACGCCTCGAAGGAACGGCGGGTGGCTTCCTGGGCGTTGTGGTACTTCTCGATCGCGTCGGCGGCCTTGTGCTGGGCCCAGATCACCGTTTCCACGTACGAGGTCAGTGCCTTGGCTGCGTCACCGCAGGCATCGGCGGCGTGCATCCACTGCTTGGGATGCATGTCGAACGCCTCGCGGAAGGCATCGGCCGCCTTGCCGCTCCAATGCTGGCCCGAGCCCAGCTTGCGCATACCGTTCGCCACCCGGTCGAACGCCGCGGAGAAGTCCTTGAGGTGGGCGGCGGTCTCGGCGATCTTTCCCGGATCGCCGTGGATCAGCTCCCGGGGGTCCTCGGTCTCGCCCAGCTCACGTTCGTCGACATGAGCCCCCAGAGCGCCGGCCACCTTAGCGCCCCCACTACGGACCGCGTGCGCCGCGCCGTCCAGTCCGACCGTCTCCAGTGCGTCACCGGTCAGTTCGGAGCCCTTCTCGACCACCTCCCCCGCCCCGCGCTCGATGGCACCCGTGATCTTGCTCGCGCCCTCGCCGACCGCGTCGACGGCATCGCCGAAGATGCTCACTTGCCGTTCCCCCCGTGCCCCTGCTGCCCGCCCTGCTCGCCCTGCTCGCCCTGCGACTTCCCCGCCTCGTAGAAGCCCGTGGTGACCTCCACGTCCTCCCCGCCGTTCTTGATCCGGTCCGGGACCGAGTGCGCGTCCTGGAGGAGCTGGTCGCCCGCCTGCAGCATCTGCTCGCGCGACTCCCGCGACGCCTTGGAGTTCGGGTCGAAGTCGGCATGGGCGACCTGGCTGATGGGGTTGTCCCCGATGACGTCGCCCCAGGACTTCTTGTGCAGCTTCTCCGCCGTCAGGTTCGGATCGCCCATCGCCGCGTTCACCGTCTGCTTCATGGCGTCCGAGAGGTACTGCTCCTGCTCGTAGTAAAGACCAGCCGTGATACCCAGCTTCTTGGAGAATTCGTTGGCGTCCTGCATCAGGGTGCGCACGCCCCAGCCCCAGCGGTCGCAGAAGGAGTCCAGGACGGCGGCCAGGCCGTCATCGCCGCATTCCATGTTGTCCAGGGACAATCGGTCGAAACCGCGGCCGAGTTGGGCCTCCACATCGAAGCCGAGTTCCTTCAGCTCCGACGTGGCCGCCCTGATGCCCTTGGTGAGCTGCTCGAAAGCTTCCGGCTCCAGTTGGTAGCCGTCGCCGCCTATCAGGCCCATTTAGCGCTCCCCCTCGCGCGATGCGTCCGATATGACGCGAGATATACCGTCATCCGCGTTCGTGGTGACGTCGATGGCCACTCGGTCGGGCACGATTCCGCTCATCGGCGGGAACAGCGCGCCCTGTTCACTGCCTGCGTCCAGGGCCACCCCCGTAGGGCCGTCGATGGCGGGAATCAGCACGTCAAGGACGCGAGCGCCGGACACGGACACGTACTGCCACTCCGCGCCGGGCTCGGTGCCGCGCCCCAGCGCGAAGCGGGACATCGCCTCCTCGTCGGTGAAGGCGTACAACCAGCGGATGCCGCCCAACTCGGCGGAGAGAAGCGTGTCGTTGACCGTCGGAATCAAGACATGCGTGCGCCGGAATTCGCCCACGAGTGCGGCCGGATCCAGCTGACCGGCATGAATCGCCGCCACCTCATCGATCAACGACATAACGGACCGAGCCCTCCCCCGATTTCCTGCTCAACTGCCGAACATACTTTGGCATACGGCACTGACAACGGGCCTCGGGACACAGCCGGGAAGGCCGACCGAAAGGCCGGACGACGGGAAACCGGCCCGCGGTTCTTTTCGACTTCAATTACCTTGCCGTTTAGGCGGGGAGGGGATTCGCCCGCAAAACTGGCAGCCATCCCCGGGCGCACCCCCGGCGCCCGGCCCAGCCCCCCTCCGCGCCGGCCAGGGCTCCACCACGAGGCCCGTCCGCCCGCGTCACACCCCTTGACCGGGGCATTGGTCTGAACCATTCTGGGCGCAGGGTCGGGAACGGCCCTCGTCAGCGGTGGCCACCGTCTCGTGCAGTCCTCGGGTTTCCCCCTTCGGCACAGGAGACAGGTATGCCCCGCATCTCAGCACGCACCCGCGTCAGACCCGCGCGCCACAGACGCCTCTTCGGCGCGCTCCTGGCGGTTCTCGCCACGGCAACGGCCACCGTGACCGCCACTGCTCCCGCTTCCGCCGCCACCGCACCTGCTGCCACCACCGCCGACGTCAACGTCGCCAAGAACGCCGGCTATGAGGCAGGGCTGAGCAACTGGACCTGTTCGGCGGGGAGTGGGGCCTCCGTCGGCTCTCCCGTCCACGGCGGCGCCGCCGCCCTCAAGGCGACCCCCACCGCCTCGGACAACGCCACCTGCTCCCAGACCGTCGCCGTCAAGCCGAATGCGACCTACCGGCTCAGCGCGTACGTCCAGGGTTCGTACGTCTACCTGGGCGCGTCGGGCACCGGTACTACGGACGTCTCCACCTGGACACCGTCGGCCACCGGGTGGCAGCAGCTCGCGACCACCTTCACCACGGGCCCGAGCACCACCTCCGTCACCGTCTACACCCACGGCTGGTACGGGCAACCGGCCTACTACGCCGATGACTTCAGCGTGCTGGGGCCGGACGGCGGGGGCGGTACCGATCCCGGGCCCCAGGTTCCGGCGGCGCCCGGGGGCCTGACGGCGGGATCCGTGACGTCATCCTCCGTCACGCTCTCCTGGAGCCCGGTCTCCGGCGCCACGGGTTACACGGTCTACCGGGACGGGGTGAAGGCAACGACCAGCACCGGAAGTTCGGCGACGGTGACCGGACTGTCCCCCTCGACCACCTACCGCTTCCAGGTCACCGCCACCAACGCGGCCGGGGAGTCGGCCCGTTCGGCCGAGGTCACCGCCACGACCTCCCCCTCAGGCGGCGGCACCGACCCCTCCGTCCCCCCGCACGCGGTCACCGGCTACTGGCAGAACTTCAACAACGGCGCGACGGTCCAGAAGATCAGTGACGTGCCGAACCAGTACGACATCATCGCGGTCGCCTTCGCCGACGCCACGACCACGCCCGGCGCGGTGACCTTCAACCTCGACTCGGCCGGTCTCGGCGGCTACACCGTCGACCAGTTCAAGGCCGATATCAAGGCCAAGCAGGCGGCCGGCAAGTCGGTCATCATCTCCGTCGGCGGCGAGAAGGGCACGGTCTCCGTCAGCGACTCCGCCTCGGCCGCCAACTTCGCCAACAGCGTGTACGCGCTGATGCAGCAGTACGGGTTCAACGGCGTCGACATCGACCTGGAGAACGGCCTCAATCCGACCTACATGTCCCAGGCGCTGCGGTCGCTCTCCCAGAAGGCGGGCGGGAAGCTCGTCCTCACCATGGCGCCGCAGACCATCGACATGCAGTCGACGTCCGGTAGTTACTTCCAGACGGCGCTGAACGTCAAGGACATCCTCACCGTCGTCAACATGCAGTACTACAACAGCGGGTCGATGCTCGGATGCGACGGAAAGGTGTATTCCCAGGGGAGCGTGGACTTCCTGACCGCGCTGGCCTGCATCCAGCTCGAAGGCGGCCTCGATCCGTCCAAGGTGGGCCTGGGCCTGCCCGCCTCCACGCGGGGCGCGGGCAGCGGGTACGTCGCTCCGAGCGTCGTCAACGCCGCTCTGGACTGCCTCGCCAAGGGCACGGGCTGCGGCTCGTTCAAGCCGTCCCGGACGTATCCGGGCGTACGCGGCGCCATGACCTGGTCCACGAACTGGGACGCGGCGAGCGGTAATGCCTGGTCGAACGCGATCGGGCCGCACGTTCACGCCCTGCCGTAGCCCGCGCTGCCACCCCCCTCGCCCCGGCGGAACTCGCACCACTCGACCTTCCCGGGTACGCGCTCGCCGATGCCCCACGCGTCGGCGAGCGCGGCCACGAGCAGCAGCCCGCGACCGGCCTCGGACTTCCCGCGCAGCCCACCCGCCACCGCCGTCCATGGCAGTCCACCCACCCCCGCCGTGCGTGACGCGCCCCCGCCATCGTCTACAGTCCTGTAGACGATAGCTCGCTGGGCAGCGACCACCGACCGCGCGTGGTCCGCTGAACAGCGCCCGAGTGCAGTTGGTTGCCCAGGCGCGACGTACCGCGCCGGGAAGGCGGACGGAACGATGGCGCAGTCGACCGGTGGGGCAACGACCCTGCCCACCACGGGGGAAGGGCGGGGTGGCGAGCCCCTGGCCCACGCGGGAAAGGGCCCCGGCTGGAGCAAGGTGCCGCAGGTCACGGCCCTGTTCTGGGGAGTGAAGGTCCTCACTACCGGCATGGGCGAGACGGCCTCGGACTACCTCGGCCGGACGCTCGGGCCGATACCGGCGGGCTGCCTCGGACTGGCGGGTTTCCTGCTGTTCCTGGTCCTCCAGTTCCGGGCCACCCGCTACCGGCCGTGGACGTACTGGTCCGCGATCGTCATGGTCAGCGTGTTCGGCACGATGGCCGCCGACGTCGTACACGTCGTGGCCGGCATCCCCTACACGGTCTCGGCGGTCGCCTTCACCGTCGCGCTGGCAGCCCTCCTGACGGCCTGGTACCGGGCCGAGGGGACGCTCTCGATCCACAGCGTCCGCACCCGCCGCCGGGAAGCGTTCTACTGGGCGACGGTGCTCGCCACCTTCGCGCTCGGCACCGCGGTGGGCGACCTCACCGCGGGCACCTTCCACCTGGGGTACCTCCCCTCCGGCGTGCTGTTCGCCGCGCTCATCGCGGTGCCCGCGCTGTCCGGGCGGTTCCTCGGGCTGAACGCCGTCGCCGCCTTCTGGGGGGCGTATGTGCTGACCCGCCCGCTCGGGGCCTCCTTCGCCGACTGGATGGGCGTCTCCACCGCTCGCGGTGGCCTCGGCTGGGGGACGGGGCCGGCCACGCTCGCGCTCACGGTGCCGATCGTGCTGCTCGTGGGCTACCTGGCGATCAGCCACAAGGACACCCCGCCCGAGCAGGCCGGCACACCCCACGCCGTCTGACGGGCGGTACGAGCCGCGCCCGGCCCCGGCCACTGTCCCTTCCCCTGTTCCTGCCCCTGCCCCTGCCCCTTCCCCTGCCCGAAGGGTGCCGGTCGCCCTCCCCGGACTCAGCCCTCGATCAACGCCGGTGCCAGCTCCCGCAGTTGGTCCAGTCCCAGGCCCCGGTCGGCGGCCACGGGCTGGATCGCGACGTGGTCGGCGCCCGCGTCGAGGTGGTCCTGTACGCGGCGCCGGACGGCGTCCACGTCGCCCCAGGCGACGAGCGCGTCGACCAGGCGGTCGCTGCCGCCGTCGGTGAAGTCGTCGTCGTCGAAGCCGAAGCGGCGCAGATTGCCGACGTAATTGGGGAGTTGAAGGTAGAAGCGGGTGTGGTGCTCGCGGGCCAGGGCGCGGGCCTCGGCGGGGTCGGTCTCCAGGAGGACGGCCTGTTCGGGGGCGAGCAGCGGGTCGTGCCCGAGCGTCTCGCGGGCGCGGGCGGTGTGTTCCGTGGGGACGAAGTACGGGTGGGCGCCGGCCGCGCGGTCCCGGGCCAGTTCGAGCATCTTCGGGCCGAGGGCGGCCAGCACGCGGGGCGGTGCGGGGTCGGTGACCGGGCCCTCGTAGGGGGCGCGGTCCATCGCGTCGAGGTACGCGCGCATCGCGGCCAGCGGCTTGGCGTAGGTGTGGCCGCGGAGGCCGACGATCGGGGCGTGGCTGGCGCCGAGGCCGAGGACGAAGCGGCCGTCGTACGCCTCGGCGAGGGTGTGTGCGGCGCCGTTCGCCGCCGCGGCGTCGCGGCCCCAGATGTTGGCGATGCCGGTGGCGACGGTGAGGCGTGCGGTGGCGGCGAGGAGGAGCCCGGCGTGGGTGAACGCCTCCTTGGTGGCGGGGCCTTCGCCGAACCACAGTGCGCCGTAGCCGAGTTGCTCGATCTCGGCGGCTGCCTGGCATGCGGTGGCCGCCGGTTCCCGGCCGAGGCCACCGTGCCAGACCCCGACCCGGCCGATCCGCGAGGCGAGACCGCCGTGCTGCACGCGTTCTTCCTGCGCCCGTTCGCCCTGCGCCTGTTCTTCCTGCACGCGTTCCTCCACTGGCCGAGGGATGAAGATCCGTACCCTTGCACAGCGTCCGGCGCGGGCCCGGCATTCCGCGCCCGCATCATCCGGTCGTACGCGAAGCGGCCGCCCTCCCGGAGGAGGACGGCCGCTCGGCCGAGTAGCCGACAGGAACCGGGGTCAGCCCTCGACGCCCAGCTTCTCCAGGATCAGTTCCCGCACCCGCGCCGCGTCGGCCTGGCCGCGGGTGGCCTTCATGACCGCGCCGACCAGGGCGCCGACCGCGGCCACCTTGCCGCCGCGGATCTTGTCGGCGATGGCGGCGTTGGCGGCGATCGCCTCGTCGACGGCGGTGCCCAGGGCGCCCTCGTCGGAGACGACCTTCAGGCCGCGCTTCTCGACGACCTCGTCCGGGGTGCCCTCGCCCGCGAGAACGCCCTCGATGACCTGACGGGCCAGCTTGTCGTTCAGATCGCCCTTGGTGACCAGCTCGGCGACCCGGGCGACCTGCTCGGGGGTGATCGGCAGGGCGGCCAGCTCGATGCCGTCCTCGTTGGCGCGGCGGGCGAGTTCGCCCATCCACCACTTACGGGCCGCGGCGGCGTCCGCACCGGCCTCCACGGTGGCGACGATCAGGTCGACCGCACCGGCGTTGAGGATCGACTGCATGTCGTGCTCGCTGACGCCCCACTCCTCGCGGAGGCGGTTGCGGCGCAGGCGCGGCAGTTCGGGCAGGGTCGCACGCAGTTCCTCGACCCACTCGCGGGAGGGGGCCACCGGGACCAGGTCCGGCTCGGGGAAGTAGCGGTAGTCCTCCGCCTCCTCCTTGATCCGGCCGGGCGTCGTGGAGCCGTCCTCCTCGTGGAAGTGGCGGGTCTCCTGGACGATCGTGCCGCCGGAGGAGAGCACCGCCGCGTGGCGCTGGATCTCGAACCGGCAGGCGCGCTCGACGGAGCGCAGCGAGTTGACGTTCTTGGTCTCCGAGCGGGTGCCGAACTTCTCGGTGCCGTTGGGGCGCAGCGAGAGGTTCACGTCGCAGCGCATCTGGCCCATCTCCATGCGGGCCTCGGAGACGCCGAGCGCCTTGATGAGCTCGCGCAGTTCGGCGACGTACGCCTTGGCGACCTCGGGGGCCCGCTCGCCCGCGCCCTCGATGGGCTTGGTGACGATCTCGATGAGCGGGATGCCGGCGCGGTTGTAGTCCAGGAGGGAGTGCCGGGCGCCGTGGATGCGGCCGGTGGCGCCGCCGACGTGCGTCGACTTGCCGGTGTCCTCCTCCATGTGGGCGCGCTCGATGTGCACCCGGAAGACCTCGCCGTCCTCCAGCTGTACGTCGAGGTAGCCGTCGAAGGCGATCGGCTCGTCGTACTGGGAGGTCTGGAAGTTCTTCGGCATGTCCGGATAGAAGTAGTTCTTCCGGGCGAAGCGGCACCAGTCCGCGATCTTGCAGTTGAGCGCCAGGCCGATCTTGATCGCCGACTCGACGCCGGTCGCGTTGACGACCGGGAGCGAGCCGGGCAGGCCGAGGCAGGTGGGGCAGGTCTGCGCGTTGGCGTCGGCGCCGAGGGTGGTGGAGCACCCGCAGAACATCTTGGTCTTGGTGCCGAGTTCGACGTGGACCTCGAGCCCCATGACGGGGTCGTAGGCGGCCAGCGCGTCCTCGTACGACACCAGGTCGGTGACAGTCACGGTGAAACTAACCTCTCAGGGTCCGGCGCCGGTCAGTCCGCGAGGACGTCGTCGTCGCCCAGACGGCGCAGTTCGCGGATGAGCAGGGCGACGCCGGTGACGATGGCGGCGGCGGAGACGACGGCGTCGACCAGCTGGAGCGTGTCCTGCTCCACCCGCGCCTTCTTCGCCTGCTTGACGACGCTCACCGCGCCGAACAGCGTGGTGCCGATGGACAGGTACGTACCGGGCTTGGACTTCTTGAAGCCCTTGGCCTTGGCAAGCTTTCCACTCACAGTGCAGGTGCCTCCTCGATCAGCGGGTGGCCCCACTTGGCGGTGAACGCGGCCTCGACCGCGGCGCCGACCTTGTAGAGCCGTTCGTCCTTCATGGCGGGGGCGACGATCTGCAGGCCCACCGGAAGCCCGTCCTCGGGCGCCAGTCCGCAGGGCAGCGACATGGCTGCGTTGCCTGCCAGGTTGACGGGGAGCGTGCACACGTCGGCGAGGTACATCGCCATCGGGTCGTCGGCACGCTCGCCGATCGGGAAGGCGGTGGTCGGCGTCGTCGGCGAGACGATCACGTCGACCTGCTCGAAGGCCTTCTCGAAGTCGCGGGTGATCAGCGTCCGCACCTTCTGGGCGGAGCCGTAGTACGCGTCGTAGTAGCCGGAGCTCAGCGCGTAGGTGCCGAGCATGATCCGGCGCTTGACCTCGGGGCCGAAGCCGGCCTCGCGGGTCAGGGCGGTGACGTCCTCGGCGGACTTCGTGCCGTCGTCGCCGACCCGCAGGCCGTAGCGCATGGCGTCGAAGCGGGCCAGGTTGGAGGAGCACTCGGACGGCGCGATCAGGTAGTACGCGGCGAGCGCGAGGTCGAAGGACGGGCAGTCCAGCTCGACGATCTCGGCGCCCAGCTCCTTCATCAGCGCGACCGACTCGTCGAAGCGCTGCAGCACACCGGCCTGGTAGCCCTCGCCGCGGAACTGCTTGACGACGCCGACCCGCATGCCCTCGACGCTGCCGTTGCGGGCCGCCTCGACGACCGGCGGGACGGGGGCGTCGATGGAGGTGGAGTCCATCGGGTCGTGCCCGGCGATCACCTCGTGGAGCAGCGCGGCGTCCAGGACCGTACGGGCGCAGGGCCCGCCCTGGTCGAGGGAGGACGAGAAGGCGACCATGCCGTAACGGGAGACGCCGCCGTAGGTGGGCTTGACGCCGACCGTGCCGGTGACGGCGGCGGGCTGGCGGATGGAGCCGCCGGTGTCCGTGCCGATGGCGAGCGGGGCCTCGAAGGAGGCGAGGGCGGCGGAGGAACCGCCGCCGGAGCCGCCGGGGATCTTGGTCAGGTCCCAGGGGTTGCCGGTCGGGCCGTAGGCGCTGTTCTCGGTGGAGGACCCCATGGCGAACTCGTCCATGTTGGTCTTGCCGAGGATGACGACGTCGGCGGCCTTGAGCTTCTTGGTGACCGTGGCGTCGTAGGGCGGGATCCAGCCTTCGAGGATCTTGGAACCGACCGTGGTCGGAACCCCCTCGGTGGTGAAGATGTCCTTGAGCGCGAGCGGGACGCCGGCCAGCGGGCCGAGCTCCTCGCCGCGGGCCCGCTTCTCGTCGACGGCGCGGGCCTGCGCGAGCGCGCCCTCGCGGTCGATGTGGAGGAAGGCGTGCACCTTCTCGTCGACGGCCTCGATGCGGGCCAGGTGGGCCTCGGTCACCTCGACGGCGGTGAGCTCGCCGGAGGCGATCTTGGCCGCGATCTCGGCGGCGGTGAGCTTGATCAGGTCGGCCATGTCGGTCACTCCTCACCCAGGATCTGCGGCACCTTGAAACGCTGCTGCTCCTGGGCCGGGGCGCCGGAGAGCGCCTGCTCGGGGGTCAGCGACGGACGGACCTCGTCCGGCCGCATGACGTTGGTCAGGGGCAGCGGGTGGGAGGTCGGCGGAACGTCTTGGTCGGCGACCTCGGAGACGCGGGCGACCGCGCCGATGATGTCGTCGAGCTGGGTGGCGAAGTGGTCGAGCTCTTCGTCCTTCAGCTCCAGACGTGCCAGCCGGGCGAGGTGGGCGACCTCCTCGCGCGTGATGCCAGGCATGCAGAGATCCTCTGGTGTTCTTGGCGGAGTGTTCCGGGCGGAGTGTTCCCCGTGGAGTGATCTCGGCGAGCACTCCGGTGAACTTTTTCCGGCCCAATCCTATGGCGTACGGGTCAGCGGCCGCGAAACCGTTTCGCCGGGGCGCGGCCCGGGCGGGCGGGCGCGCCCCGGTCAGCGGGGCTCGGGGGCCTGATCGGGCCCGCCGGTCCGGTCGCCGTCGGCCTCCGGTTCGCCGCTTTCCTGGGGTTCCGCGGCGGCGTCGGCCCGGCTGTCGTCGGCTCCTTCGTCGGCTTCGGCTTCGGGTTCGGTTTCGCGGTCGGATTCGGGTTCGCTGGCGTGCTCGGGTTCGCTGTCCGTTTCGGCTTCGCTGGTGTTCTCGGCTTCGCTGGGTTCGGAGCGGGGACACGGGACGGCCGGTGGCCGGGTCAGTTCAGGACCTGTCCCGAAGGGCGCTTGGCTGCCTTCTCCGCCGCCAGGGCGGCCGTCTCCGATTCGCGGTGCCAGCCGTGCTCACCGCGGGCCCTCAGCCAGGCCGTGGTCTCGTCGGGCGGCATCGCGGCCGCCACCAGCCAGCCCTGGACGGCGTCGCAACCGAGGTCGCGCAGCCGTTCCCAGGTCTCGTCGTCCTCCACGCCCTCGGCGACCACCAGGAGGCCGAGCGAATGGGCCAGGTCGAGGGTGCAGCGGACGATCTCGGCGTCCTCCGTGTCGACGGCCAACCGGGCCACGAAGGAGCGGTCGATCTTCAGCTCGCTGACCGGGAGGCGGCGGAGGTGGACGAGGGAGGAGTAGCCGGTGCCGAAGTCGTCCAGCGACATCTTCACGCCGTGGGCGGTGAGCCCGGCGAGCGTGTCGGCGGCCCGCTGTGGATCCTCCAGCAGGACGTGCTCGGTTATCTCCAGTTGGAGGGCGCCCGGTGGGACGCGATGTCGGGCGAGCCGGGCCGCGACGGCGCCGGCGAAGCCCGGGGAGTGCACGTCGCGGGGGGAGACGTTGACCGCGACCGGGACCTCCAGGCCCATCGCGCGCCAGCGCGCCACCTGGGCGAGCGCGGTCTCGAGGACGTACTCGGTGAGCCGGGGCATCAGGCCGGAGGACTCGGCGATCGCGATGAACTCGTCGGGGGGCACCCGGCCGCGGTCGGGGTGCACCCAGCGGACCAGTGCCTCCAGCCCGGCGACATGTCCGTCGAATCCGACCTTGGGCTGGTAGTGCAGCTCGACGTCGCCGGCGTCCAGGGCGCGCCGCAGATCGCCCAGCAGGCCGAGCCGGTCGGGGGTGTTGCCGTCGCGCTTGGCCTCGTAGAGCTCGACGCCGCTGCGGTCCCGCTTGGCCTGGTACATCGCCACATCGGCGCGGCGCAGCAGCCCTTCGGCGTCCAGGGCGTGGTCGGGGAAGACGGCGACCCCCGCGCTGGCTTCGAGCACGAGGGTCAGTCCGTCGAGGTCCAGCGGGGAACTGAGGGCGGCGACGAGGTTGCGGGCCACCCGCTGGGAGCTGGTGAGGGAGTCGGTGGTGGGCAGCAGGACGGCGAACTCGTCGCCGCCGAGCCGGGCCGCCTCGGCGCCGCGCGGGAGGGCGTGCCGCAGCCGGTCGGCGATCTGCAGCAGCAGGCGGTCGCCGGCGAGGTGGCCGAGGGTGTCGTTGACGGAGCGGAAACGGTCGAGGTCGATGAGGACCAGGGCGGAGCGGGCGCCGATCCGCTCGGCCTCGTCCAGCGCGGTCCAGGTGCGCTCCAGCAGCCACTGGCGGTTGGGCAGGCCGGTGAGCGGGTCGCGCAGCTGCTCCTCGGCGCGGGCCCGGGCTATCCAGAGGGTGGAGTCCAGCGCGATCAGCGGGACCGCGAACAGCGGCAGCAGCAGCGGGGCGTTGACCGCGCAGACGGCGATCAGCGGGGCGATGCCGAGCAGGGCGATGCCGACCAGGGCCTGGCGGACGACCGCGGTGCGGGGTATGGCGGGGAGCTGGCCGCTGCGCGGGGTGAGGCTGAGCCACAGCAGGCCGCGGCTGACGAAGAGGTAGCCGCCCGCGGTGACGACCACCTCGGGGAGGACGGAGAGGTCCCAGGCGAGCGGGGTCCACGGCTGGCGGACGGTGGAGACCACGCCGAACGCGGCGAGGCCGAGCGCCGCGGCGCCGATGCCGAGGACGTCGACGGCGCCGTGCACCACGGCCTGCCGCCAGCGGTGCCGGCGGGCGGCGCCGACCAGCACGACGACGGAGAGGCTGACCAGGGTGGCCGGGACCCAGCCGTACAGCAGCAGGACGGCGAGGGCGAGCGCCGCGCCGGAGCCCGTGCCGCCCCACCAGCGGTCGCGGCCGAGGGCGACGAGGTGGCCGACGATGACGCCGGTCAGGATCGCCAGCGACCATCCCACCGAGCCTCCGGGGAACAGCGCGTCACCTACGCCCAGAGTCCGGAACACGCCCGTGGCGAGCGCGAGGCTCGCCACGGTGACGATGGCCGCGGGCAACGCGGGCACCACGAGCTGCCGGAGCCGCGACGCCGGAGCGGCGCTGTCGGTCGGTTTCATTCCGATCCCTCTCACAGCCGGCTGTGCCCGCGCCACGGCAGGCGCACTCCTCAACAGTAGGCCGCGGAAGGCCGCCGCGGGCAGCGATCGACGACGGTTGCCCGAATGCGACCCGGCATCCTGGATCAATCTGGTATGCGCCGATGGGGTGACACCTCACTCCTCCTCAGGCGGAGTGACAGCTACCGCTCGTGCTGCCTCGGGACCCTGTTCCAGCAGCACCGCGAAGCCGTCATCGTCCAGTACCGGGACCTTCAACTGCATCGCCTTGTCGTACTTCGAACCGGGGTTGTCGCCCACCACCACGAAACCGGTCTTCTTCGAAACGGAACCGGTCACCTTCGCTCCGAGGTTCTGGAGGGCCTCTTTCGCGCCATCTCTTGTGTGTGACTGAAGTGTGCCCGTTACGACGACGGTGACGCCTTCGAGGGGACGCGGGCCCTCATCACCCGTTTGCTCCTCCTCCATCCGGACACCGGCGGCCCGCCACTTCTCGATGATCCCGCGGTGCCAGTCCTCGGCGAACCACTGCTTCAACGACGCGGCGATGGTGGGCCCGACGCCGTCCACGGCGGCCAGCTCTGCCTCGTCCGCGTCCCGGATGCGGTCGATCGAGCGGAACTCCCGGGCCAGCGCCTCGGCCGCCACCGGGCCCACGTGCCGGATCGACAGACCGGTCAGGATGCGGGCCAGTGGGCGCTCCTTGGCGGCCTGGATGTTCTCCAGCATCGCGAGGGTGTTCTTCTTCGGCTCGCCCTTCTGGTTGGCGAAGAACGTGACGACCTTCTCCTCGCCGGTCTTCGGATCGCGCTTGGGCAGCCCGGAATCGGGGTCGAGGACATACGACTTGATGGGCAGCAGCTGCTCGACGGAGAGGCCGAACAGATCGCCCTCGTCCTTCAGCGGCGCCTCGGCGGGCTCCAGCGGCTGGCTCAGGGCGGTGGCCGCGACATATCCGAAATTCTCGATGTCCAGGCATTTGCGGCCGGCGAGGTAGAACAGCCGCTCCCGGATCTGCGCGGGGCAGGAGCGCTGGTTGGGGCACCGCAGGTCGATGTCGCCTTCCTTGGCGGGCTGCAGGGCCGTGCCGCACTCGGGGCACTCGGCCGGCATCACGAACTCCCGCTCGCCGCCGTCCCGGAGGTCGACCACCGGGCCGAGGATCTCGGGGATGACGTCGCCGGCCTTGCGGATCACGACGGTGTCCCCGATCAGCACCCCCTTGGCCTTGACCACGTCCTGGTTGTGCAGGGTCGCGAACTCCACCTCGGACCCGGCGACCGTGACCGGCTCGACCACGGCGTACGGCGTGACCCGGCCGGTGCGGCCGACGCCGACCCGGATGTCCACCAGCTTGGTGTTGACCTCCTCCGGGGGGTACTTCCAGGCGATCGCCCAGCGCGGGGCGCGCGACGTCGATCCCAGCCGGCCCTGGAGCCGGATCTCGTCCAGCTTGACGACCACGCCGTCGATCTCGTGCTCCACGGCCGTGCGGCGGGTCTCGGGGTCGCCGTAGTGGGCGATGAACTCCCGCACCGCTTCGAGGGAGTCGACGACCCTGTTGTGCGTGGCCGTCGGCAGGCCCCACTCCTTGAGCAGGTCGTACGCCTCCGAGAGCCGGTCGATCTCCAGGCCGTCGCGGGCACCGAGGCCGTGGACGACCATGTGCAGCGGGCGACTGGCCGTGATCTTGGGGTCCTTCTGGCGCAGCGAACCGGCCGCGGCGTTGCGGGGGTTGGCGAACGGCGGCTTGCCGTCGGCCACCAGCCGCTCGTTGAGCTGGAGGAACTTCTCCATGGGGAAGTAGACCTCGCCGCGCACCTCGACGAGGGCCGGAATCCGGTCGCCCTTCAGGCGGTTGGGAATGTCGGCGATCGTCCGGACATTGGGGGTGATGTCCTCGCCCGTGCGGCCGTCGCCGCGGGTGGCGGCGCGGGTCAGCCGGCCGTGCTCGTAGGTGAGGTTGACGGCGAGGCCGTCGACCTTGAGCTCGCACAGGAAGTGGTAGCCCGCGCCCTTGGGGGCGCCGCCCAGCTCACCGGCGAGCCGCTCCGCCCAGGCCGCCAACTCCTCCTGGTCGAAGGCGTTGTCGAGCGAGAGCATCCGCTCGCGGTGCTCGACCTCGGTGAATTCCGTCGCGTACGCACCGGCGACCTTCTGGGTCGGGGAATCCGGGGTGCGCAGCTCGGGGTGCTCGTTCTCCAGTGCTTCCAGGGAGCGCAGCAGCCGGTCGAACTCGGCGTCGCTGATGACCGGAGCGTCCTTCACGTAATAGCGGAAGCGGTGCTCCTCGATCTGCTCAGCGAGCTGCGCGTGCTTCTCCCGCGCCGCTGTGGGCACCTTGGATTGCGCTGCGTGCTGTTCGCCAGCCACCGTCTTGTCCTCCCGTGGTCCTTGAGTGCGGTCACTCAGGGTTGTCTGCGAGCGACCTCGCCGCCCGGACGCAATGGGCGAGCACCGCACGGGCATATCCGGGCGAAGCGCCCGCGAGCCCGCACGACGGGGTGACCACCACGGACTCGCTGAGAGTCCCCGGTGCCAGCCCCAGCCTGCGCCAGAGCGTCCTGACACCCATGACGCTACCGGCAGGGTCTGACAATCGGCCGTCCACGCCCGGCACCACGCCCGCGAACAGCGCCGTACCGCTCTCGACGGCTTCCCCGATCGCCTCCTCCTCACGCTCGGTGAGCAGCGTGAAATCGAACGAGATGCCCGTGACTCCGGCCCGCCGCAGCAGCGCGAACGGCACCTCGGGCGCGCAGGAGTGGACGACCACGGGCCCGCCCTGCGCCACCGCCACGAGATCGCGCAGCGCGCCCTCGACCACGGCCCGGTCCACGGCCCGGTGCGTCCGGTACCCGCTCGCCGTCCTGACCCGCCCCTGGAGCACCGCGGTCAGCGACGGCTCGTCGAGCTGGAGGACCACCTCGGCCCCCGGCACCCGGCGCCGGACGTCCGCGAGATGGCCGCGCAGCCCCTCCGCCAGCGACGCCGCGAGGTCCCGGCAGGCGCCGGGGTCGCTGAGGGCGGCCTCGCCGTTGCGCAGTTCCAGGGCGGTGGCCAGCGTCCAGGGCCCGACCGCGGAGACCTTCAGCGGGCCCTCGTAGCCCTGGGTGAATTCCTCCAGGGCGTCGAGGTCCTCGCCGAGCCAGGAGTGTGCCCGCCGGGTGTCCCGGCCGGGCCGGTCGCTGATCCGCCAGCCGCTGGGCTCCACATGGCCGTAGACCTCGACGAGCATCCCCAGGGTGCGGCCGATCATGTCGGCGCCGGGGCCCCGCGCCGGGAGCTCCGGCAGATACGGGAAGGTCTCCAGCGATCCGGTGACGGTCTTGGCCGCCTCCCGCGCGTCCCCGCCGGGCATCGACCCGATACCGGTCGCCGCGCCCGCTGCCCACTCGTACGTGCTGTTCTCGCTCACCCCGGAAGGGTATGCGGCAGCGGGCCCGGGTGGCGTACCCCGGGGCCGCCGCCGCACGCGCCCGCCCGCGGGACGTGCGTCCCGTCACCGCCGGCCGCGCACGCCCAGCCAGCCGGTCACCGCGGCCACCGCCAGCGCTCCGGCCGTGAGGGCGAAGGCGGCCTGCGCGCCGGGGTGGCCGCCGCCGGCCGCGGTGAGCACCGCGCCCATCCCGGCGATGCCGACCAGCGAGCCGATCTGGCGGTTGGCGTTGAGGGTGGCGCTGCCGATGTCGGCGTGCTCGCGGCCGGCGGCCTCCATCAGGACGCCGGTCAGTGCCGGGGAGCTGATCCCGCTGCCGATGTTGGTGAGGGCGAGGACCACCGCGAGGACCCAGTACGGCAGTCCGGGCCGGACAATCAGGAAGAGCACGACATATCCGGCGGCGGAGACGGCCAGGGAGGCGGTGAGCGCGGTCCGGTTGCCGAGGCGGTGCCCGATCCGGGCGTAGAGCATGTTGCCGAACGGCAGGATCAGCACGGCCGGGAGCATCTGGAGGCCGGCGGTCACCGCGCTCGCGCCGCGGGCCGTCTGGAGGAACAGCCCGAGGACGAACAGGGCGCCGTAGAAGGCGAAGTTGAAGAGGAAGCCGACCACGTTGGCCGCGGAGAACCGGCTGTCCGAGAAGAGCGCGACCGGCAGGATCGGTGTACGGGCGGTCCGTTCCCGGACGAGGAAGCCTGCCACCGCGACCACGGTGACCGCGAAGGCGCCCAGCACGAGCGGCGCGGCCCAGCCCTGGTCAGGCCCTTCGATGAGGGCGTAGCTGAGCGATCCGAGGGCGAGCAGGCCGAGGACGTGACCGGTGCCGCCGAGCGCCGAACCGCGGGCCGGGACCGCCGCGATCACCCGGCGGGTGAGCAGCAGGCCGGCGACGCCGATGGGGAGGTTGACCAGGAAGATCGAGCGCCAGCCCAGGGTGCCCACCAGGAGGCCGCCGATGGTCGGGGCGAGCCCCACGGAGGTGGAGACGATCGCCGACCAGATGCCGAGGATCCTGGCCCGGCGGGCCGGTTCGGGGAAGGCGTTCATCAGCAGCGACAGCGAGCTGGGCATGAACAGCGCGGCGCCGACGCCCTGGGCGAAGCGGGCCGCCACCAGGACGGTGCCGTCCGGTGCCGCGGCGCCGAGCAGGGAGGCGGCGGTGAACGCGGCGAGTCCGACGAGGTAGATCCGGCGGGCGCCGCACCGCTTCGCCAGCGAGCCGGCGAGCAGCAGCAGCGCGGCGAAGGCGAGGACATAGCCGTCGACGACCCAGGTCAGGCCGGCCATGCTCAGGCCGAGGCGGGCGCGCAGGTCGTGTGCCGCGACGTTCATGATGCCGGTGTCCAGGCTGGCCATCACGAACCCGAGTGCCAGCACGAGGAGTTGGAGCCCACCACGGGCCGCGGGTGCGGCCGGCGCCTGGGAGGTCTCGCGCGCCGGGCCGCGCGCCGTCGCCTTCTCAGTGATCATGCAATGCAGTTAAAGCTGTAACCATCACCCCGCGCAATGGTTACAGCTATAACTTTACGAAAGGCATACGGAACCGCCGGCGCCCTCCCGGCACAGGGGTCAGTCGCCCCGCCCCAGGGCCTTCAGCAGGTCGTCGCGCAACGCGGCCCGCTCCTCGTGCGTGAGGTGGTCCAGCGGCGACGCCGTGCCCATCCGGCGCAGCAGGTCGAGCCGCAACTCCCGCCCCGCCTCGGTCAGTACGAGCTGCTTGGCCCGGCCGTCCAGCGGATGCGGCTGCCGCACCACCATGCCCTGTTTCTCCAGCTTGGAGATGACATAGGTGACATTGGGCGGTTCACAGCAGAGCACCCCGGCCAGCTCCCGCGCGGTCTTCGGCTCGCCGAGCTCCTCCAGCACCTTGGCCTGCGTCGGGGTCAGGTCCAGCTCGGCGACCCGGCTCCGCTGATGGGCGTCCAGCCGGCGGCTCAATTCGGTCACCAGCCCCCGGATCTCCCGGAACCCGCACCCCGCCGCCGCGGTCGACTTCGCTTCAGTGGTCACTCTTGCAGCGTACGTCGCCGCGGCGGCCCTCCGGCGGCCCGGCCGTGCCGTGGACGGCGGGGCTCAGCGTCCCGGGCGCACCGAGACGTCGTTGATCTCCGCGTCCCGCGGCAGGTCGACGGCGGCGAGGATCGCGGTGGCCACCGACTCCGGGTCGATCCAGCGGGACGGGTCGTACGCCTTGCCCTCCTGCTGGTGGGTGCTCTCCTGCATCGGCGTGGCCGTGCGCCCCGGGTAGACCGAGGTCACCCGCACGCCGTTGCCGTGCTCCTCCGCCCGCAGGGAGTCGGCCAGCGCCTTCAGGCCGTGCTTGCTCGCCGCGTACGCGCTCCAGTTGGCGTGCGCGTTCAGCCCGGCGCCGGAGTTGACGAAGACCACGTGCCCCTTGGCGAGCCGCACCAGCGGCAGCAGCAGCCGGGTCAGCTCGGCCGGCGCCACCAGGTTGGCGGCGAGCTGCCGCTGCCACGCCTTGGCCGGCAGATCGCCGACCGCGCCCAGCTCGATGACGCCCGCGATGTGCTGGAGGGAGTCGATCCGGGCCGGCAGCGGCTGCTGGCCGAGCGCGAAGGACAGCTTCTCGGGGTGGGCCAGGTCGCCCACGATCACATGCGCCGTGGGGAACTGCGCGTGCAGTTCCTTCGCGCGGACCGCGCTGCGCGCCAGCAGCCACAGCTCCTCGCCGCGCTCCGCCAGCCGCCGTGCGACCGCCGCTCCGATGCCCGACCCTGCGCCCGTGATCAAGTGCGTACCCATGGGCCCGATCCTAACGAGCCGGCCCATCGGGCGGCGGGGCGGCGGCTCAGGCCGTATAGCCCGCCTTCTCCTCCAGATAGGCCAGTGCACCGACCCCGTCCGCCGCGAAGAACACCAGGTCGGTGAGGGGGAGCGGCAGGAAGCCCTCGTCCTCCATGCGCCGGAACTGCTCGTGCAGCCCGTCGTAGAAGCCGGCCGTGTTCAGCAGCACGACGGGCTTGCTGTGCAGCCCGTGCTTGCGCAGCTCCAGGATCTCGGTGGCCTCGTCGAGGGTGCCCGTGCCGCCGACCATGATGACGATGGCGTCGGCGCGGGCCAGCATCTCCGCCTTGCGCTCGGCGAGGTCCTTGGTGACGACCATCTCGTCGGCGCCCGCGCGCGCCTTGTGCGCCAGGAATTCCACCGAGATCCCGATCAGCTTCCCGCCGGCCTCCTGCACCCCGTCGGCCATGACCTTCATCAGCCCGGTGTCCGAACCGCCCCACACCAGCGCGTGCCCGCCCTTGCCGATCAGCTCGGCGAACCGGCGGGCCGGGACGACATAGCGGTCGTCGAGGTCGGCGGCGGAGCAGAAGACGCAGATGTTCATGCCGGCCACCTTACGAGCCGGGGGCGGCGGGGCGGCCGCCGCACCGGCGCGCGCCCCGCCGCCCGCGGTCAGATCAGGCCCTGGTCGAGCATCGCGTCCGCGACCCGCTCGAAGCCCGCGATGTTGGCGCCCGCGACGTAGTCGCCGGGCCGCCCGAACCGGTCGGCGGTCTCGTGGCAGGTGCGGTGGATGGCGCGCATGATCGCCGCCAGCTCGCCCTCGGTCCGCTCGAAGGACCAGGTGTCCCGCGCGGAGTTCTGCCGCATCTCCAGCGCGCTGGTCGCCACCCCGCCCGCGTTGGCGGCCTTGCCGGGGCCGAAGGCCACCCCGGCCTCCTTGAAGAGCGCCACGGCGTCCGGTGTGGTCGGCATGTTCGCGCCCTCGGACACCGCCTTGACGCCGTTGCGGACCAGGATCCGGGCCGCCTCCGCGTCCAGCTCGTTCTGGGTCGCCGAGGGCAGCGCGACGTCGCAGGCGACGTCCCACACCCGGCCGCCGGGCACGTACCGGGCCGACACCCCGCGCCGCTCGGCGTACGCGCTGATCCGGCCGCGCTCGACCTCCTTGATCTGCCGCAGCAGGGCCAGGTCGATGCCCTTCTCGTCGACGACGTAGCCGCCGGAGTCCGAGGCGGTCACCACGTTGGCGCCGAGGGCCTGCGCCTTCTCGATGGTGTAGAGGGCGACGTTGCCGGAACCGGACACCACGACCTGCTGGCCGTCCAGCTCCTCCCCGCGCACCTTGAGCATCTCCTGCGTGAACAGCACATTGCCGTAACCGGTGGCCTCCGTGCGGGCCTTGGAGCCGCCCCAGGCCAGCCCCTTGCCGGTGAGCACCCCGGCCTCCCAGCGGTTGGTGATCCGCCGGTACTGGCCGAAGAGGTAGCCGATCTCCCGGCCGCCGACGCCGATGTCACCGGCCGGTACGTCGGTGTGCTCGCCGAGGTGGCGGTGGAGTTCGGTCATGAACGACTGACAGAACCGCATCACCTCGGCGTCCGACCTCCCGTGCGGGTCGAAGTCGCTGCCGCCCTTGCCGCCGCCGATGTTCAGGCCGGTCAGGGCGTTCTTGAAGATCTGCTCGAAGCCGAGGAACTTCACGATCCCGAGGTTCACCGACGCGTGGAAGCGCAGCCCGCCCTTGTACGGGCCGAGGGCGCTGTTGAACTCCACCCGGAAGCCGCGGTTGACGTGGAACGTGCCGGCGTCGTCCTGCCAGGGCACCCGGAACATGATCTGCCGCTCGGGCTCGCAGATCCGCTCCAGGATCTTCGCCTCGGCGAACTCCGGCCGGGCGGCGAGTACCGGCTCCAGCGTCTCCAGCACCTCCAGGGCCGCCTGGTGAAACTCGGCCTCACCCGGGTTCCGGCGCACCAGCTCGGCGTACAGGGATGCCGGGCCGGCCTGCTGCGCGCCGGACCTGACCCCAGACTGAACAGTCGACATATGGACTTCCGTTCCGTTCGTGGCCGCGAAGGCCCCACCTCTGACGCCCCGTGCTGGCCGACCTTACTCGGCACCCAGGACGCCCCGGGGTGCTCACCGCCCGGTCCGCCCCGGGGTGTCACGAACGCCACACTGCGCGCGCTCCCGGGCCGGTCCCGCAACCACCCCCGGGGAGCGGCCGCCGGTTGACACCGCTGCCCCGGCCACCTCGGCGGACGGGTCAGGTGATCGCCAGGGCGTCGAGGAAGCCCCGGACGTTGCGGCGGGTCTCGGCCACGCTGTCGCCCCCGAATTTCTCCACTATTGCGTCGGCGAGGACGAGCGCGACCATGGCCTCGGCCACGATCCCGGCGGCCGGCACCGCGCAGACGTCGGAGCGCTGGTGGTGCGCCGTGGCCGCCTCACCGGTGCTGACGTCCACCGTCCCGCACGCCGAAGCCTGTGGCGGCCCCGACCCCTGCTCCGAACGAGGCGGTGGAGGCGGGCGCGGCGTAACGCACACCCCTCGCACGGAACAGGCCCCGCGGACCGTCGTCCGCGGGGCCTGTTCCCTCCTCCTGCTAGGCGCGTTCCGCCCCTGCCGGCCAGACGACGTCCACCGGCAGCCCGAGCGCCCGCGCCTGTTCCACGGCGTGCGCGGTGCCGCCCCTCTTGCCGTCGGGAGACGTACCGTCCCACACCGCCACCAGCCGCTCGGCCCGCCTCAGCAGCTCCGCATTGGCCGCCTCGTACGCCTGCTCGTCGGCCACGTCGTACGGCATGGCCACCACCTGGGCGGCCGCCACCAGCCGATCGAACACGGCCGCGTGGTCGCCCTTGACCTGCGTCACCCGGTAGTCCCGGGCCGGCACGACGACCACCAGCCGCCCCCCGGCCTCGACAACCGCCTCGGCGAACAACGTGTCGGCCCCACGAGCGAGGCAGGAGACCCCGACCAGCTCTTCGCGGGCGTGCTCCCGCAGGAGTCCCTGCACGGCCTCCCGCACCAGCGGCATGGTGGCCGCACTGAGGTCCATGTGCCCGGTGACCGCGATGGTGGTCATTCGCTGAACTCCCCGCCCTGCACACGGGCGATGAACGCGGACCAGGCGGCCGGGCCGAACGTCAGCGACGGTCCGTCCGGAGTCTTGCTGTCCCGGACCGGCACCTCACCGTGGGCACGGGCGTGGGTCGGCGACCACTCCAGGCAGTTGCCGCCGTCTGAAGTGCTGTAGCTGGACTTGACCCACCGGTGGCGCCTGGGCACGGTCACGATGCCTCCATTAGCTCGCGAATCAGGTCGGCGGATGCGTCGCGTGAGAGCGCCGACGCCCTGACCACATCGTAGGACCGCGACAAGTGCCTTACCGTGGCGGGCTCTTCGATGATGGATCCGAACCGCACGCCTTCCGTATAGAGGACGGTTCCTCCATCAGGCATCGTGAGTATCGACAGCGAGCCGTCCAACAGCTCCGGCGCATTGGCGCTGAAGGGGAGAACCTGCAGAACCGTGGTGGGTTGGCTGCCGTACCACAGCAGAGCGGCGAGCTGATCCCGCATGACCTTCCGCCCGCCGACGTTGCGGCGGAGCACGGACTCGCAGACGACAACGGAAAGGTCCGGTGGGGTACTGCCGCGCAGGATGTCCTGTCGCGCAAGCCGGGAGCCCACCTTGTGCACCAACTCCCGCTCGGTGGCTCTCGGGTCACCCGTTCTGAACAGTGCCCGTGCATAGGCACCCGTCTGAAGTAGCCCGGGAACCAGCGTCGCGGACCACTCCGCAATGGCTCTCGCCCGCGGCTCCAGCATCATCCGTCGCCGCGAATGCGCGGGATACGCCCCCGCGGCGATCTCCTCGTAGAGCCGCTTGAACAGGCCGTCCGTCGAGAAGACCTGGTCCAGCAGCGGCGGCAGGTCCGGCGGGATCGGTCCCTCGCAGATCTCCACCCGGCTGATCGTGGACTTGGACACCCGGACCATACGGGCCAACTGCGTCTGGTTCAGCCGCCGTTCCGGGAACAGCTCCCGGGCGCTGCGACACTCCTCCGCAAACCGCTGCCGGGGGTCCTGGTCGTCATCCATGAATCCCCCTGACCGCGGGCCTGGTCATGCCCCGCTCGTCGGCCTTCATGCAGGTCACTAACGCGCGCATACCCCTCCCTGACCAGCGCCCAGGTTGGGCGCTGAAGTCCTTTCCACGGTACCGACTTTCACACCATCCTGGTGACCGAACGGCAACACAGAGTGAGGATTCGGATGGCGGAGTACACAGTCCCGACCCCGGTGACCCCGGCGGGGCCCGAGCTCGAACCCGTACCCGTATCGGCATGCGACGTCTGCCAGGCGCTCGCGCAGGAACGGGAGAAGGCCCGTGCGCAGGGCCGCCGCCTGGTCGTCCGCAGCTGCAACGCGGTGATCGCGGGGCACCCGCACGGAAGGGCGAGCGGGACGTGACCGGCTGTGCCACCTGCGCCGAGTTACTCCGCGCGGCCGCCGCCGCGGAACGGGCGGGCGACTTCTCCAAGGCCGTGGACTGCCGCGTACTGCTCCGGCGTCATCAGCCCCACCACGACCGAACCGACACCCCCCTGGGGAGGGGCACCATGAACAGCGTTCCCAACCCACCCAGGGCAGGCGACCGTTGAGCATCGTTCGACCCGACGAGCGCCCCGGTCACGTCGCGCTGGGGCTGCGGGTGCCGGAGTGCTGTCACGTCGTCGCCGAGAAGCGGGACGGGGGCCGGCCGGTGTGGTTCTACGGGCTGGGCGGCGACCGTTCGTGGGCCTGTGTGTGGTTCCGGGACGGGGAGGCGGCCCGGGTGTGGCAGTCGGGGCCGCGGCGGCTGTGGGACGAGGTGGCGGCGGCCCATCGGTGGTGGGTCACGCAGGGCAGGCCGGATCACACCCGGTTCGGGCTGACCGTGACCGCCGACGGGCAGCGGGTGTGGCTGGACGATCCGGAGGCCGGGCCGGTGGGTTCCTGGGCGGTGTGAGCCCGCGGTGGGCAGGGGCCCCGGGGGATGCGACGCCGGAAGCCGGCGCACCCGCCCTCCTCCGCGTCGTGGTCAACTGCCGCCGCCCGTCGACCCTTCGAGGTTGCGGCACATGCGTTCCAGGACGTGGACGGCCGTGTGGTACTCGTCCAACGCGATGCCGGTCATGGACAGTTCACGGAAGGCGTCGACGCGCACCGCCACCTCGGTCAGGCGCCGGCGACCGTCGGGGGTCAGGGTGAGCCGGTCCGGCGCGGGGCGGGCCGCCCAGCCGTCGGCGAGGACGGCGTCGACGGCCTCGGTCAGCGTGGCGAGGTCGGCGTTGGCGGCGAGGACGGACCGGACCTCGGCGTCGTCGACGCCGGGGGTGTCCTGGATGACGTTGAGGACCTGCCAGGCAATCCGGGTCAGGCCGAACCCGCCCAGCATGTCGTTCATGGAGCGGGTGAGGGCCTTGTCGGTGCGGTTGAGCCAGTAGCCGATCGGCTTCATGGGCGCGTTCATGGGTGCGTTCATGGGTGCGTTCATGGGTGCGTTCCTTCGGTGGGCCACATGGGGGTGGGGTGGGTGGTGTCCGGCATCATCCGGACCGCGGCAGTGGCCGTGGCGGTGGCCGTGGCGGTGGCTGTGGCGGTGGCCGTGGCAGCAGCGCAGGACGTCACCGGTGCGCAGGCGCGGTGGACAGCAGCGCGGGCCAGTCCTGGGCGGCGGCCCAGTCGGTGAAGCTGTGCCAGCCGACCTCGGGGTAGTCGCGGCGCAGCCCGGCGACATCGACGTCGAGGCCCGCGGTGGTGAAGTACTCGAACATGGCCGCCAGGTCCGTCGACCGGGTCCGGACGTAGGCCAGGGGGACCTCCTGGTGGGCGACCGGGCGCCCCATGGCGGCCGCGAGGATCTCCGCCATCCCGCCGGGTGTGCGCTCGTCGGAGGCGAGGTCGATGCGGTGGCCGGCGAACTCGTCACGACGCTGGAGGGTCAGCGCGGCGAAGGCGCCGATGTCCGTGGCCGGAATGAGCGTGAGCGGCCGGTCGGCAGGCATCGGCCAGCCGAAGGTGCCCTGGCGCAGTCCGTCGAGGGTCCAGCCGCTGGCGTAGTTGTCCATGAACGCCGCCGGGGCGATCACCGTCCAGGGCACTCCGGCGGTACGCAGGTGCCGCTCGATCACGTGCTTGCTCTCGTAGTGCGGAATGCCGGTGCCCCGGTCGGCGTGGGCGGCGGAGGTGAACACGACGTGCCCGAGACGGGCCTCCGCCGCGGTGTCGACGAGGGCCTTGCCGTGCCGGACCTCGGTGGCGGTGTCGGTGCCGAACGGGCTGGTGACCGCGAAGAGGGCGTCCGCTCCGGCGCAGGCGGCCCGGAGCGAGGGGCGGTCGTCGAAGTCGGCGTGGCGCACGTCGGCGCCGAGGTGGCGCAGCGTGTCGGCGGCGGGTGAGTCGGGGCGGCGGGTGAGCGCGCGCACCCGGTGGCCGGCTGCCAGCAGGGCGCGGGCGGTGGCTCCGCCCTGGGCTCCGGTGGCTCCGGTGACGGCGACGGTCAGCATGGATCCTCCAACAGGTAGTATCGCTGCGTGGCGCATTAACTGCGTCACGCAGAAGAGTACGAGGAATTGCTGCGCCGCGCAGCGATTTGGAGTGTGATCCAGATGACAGACCCGCACCGGGCCCGGTTGTACGAGGAGTTGTCGAGCGAGTCCCGCCGCTACCTGGCGTCCTACGTGCTGTTCAACCAAGCCCTCGCCGACCACCTCGGCCTGCACCCGACCGACGTGCAGTGCCTGAGCCTGCTGACGGCGGAGCCCGGACCGCTCACCGTGAAACAGATCGCCGAGATGACCGGCCTGACCACCGGCTCGGCCACCCGCCTGGTCGACCGGCTCGAACGTGGCGGCTACGTGGCCCGCACACCCGACCAGCAGGACCGCCGCCGCGTTCTGGTCACCCCGGTGCCGGACCGCATCGCCCGCGTCGCCGCGGTGTGGGACGACCTCGGCCGGAGCTGGCAGACGCTCCTCGACGACCACACCGAGGACGAGCTGGAGGTGCTCATCCGGCACATGCGGCGGGCCCACGAGCTCAGCCACGCACAGATGGGACGCCTGCGGTCCCGGCCGAAGCCGGACTGAGTTCCGACCTGGGGCCGGCGCACCGTTCCGGCCAGCGGGTCGTACCAGTCGACCG
This sequence comes from Streptomyces sp. NPDC107765, assembly GCF_055657085.1. Lineage (NCBI taxonomy): Bacteria > Bacillati > Actinomycetota > Actinomycetes > Kitasatosporales > Streptomycetaceae > Streptomyces > Streptomyces sp. NPDC107765. The sequence continues at coordinate 52,198 of NZ_JBVKBL010000017.1, forward strand.
GGACGGCGGCATGGGAGGTGGCGGCCCACGCCCCCAGCGCCTGCTGGCCGTTGACGACCTGGCCGAGCCAGGGGATGTAGCGCTGCTCGACGCCGACGGAGTGGTGTCCGGCCTTGGGGATGATGATCGGCCGCACCACCCATGCCTCCGGGCGCAGCACCTGGTCGACGTAACGGGCCAGCGCGTTTTCCACAGAAGAAGGGTGGTGACCCGGTCACCACCCTTCCCCCGCGCCGCCCGGAGCTTCAGCCTCCGGCCCCCACCGGCTCCGCCGCCGCGTCGACCGCGCCCGGCCCGGACCCGTCCGCGGAACCCTCCGTTCCGGCCCTCCGCCCGACCTCGGCCGCGACCATCTTCTCCATCGGGTCGGCGCAGCTGCCGCCGCCGAGGACCATCGCCACCAGGATGGACACGACCGTCATCACCGTCCCCAGCCACACCATGGTGTCCACCGGCAGGGTGTACGCGCCGACCACCTTGAGCACGCACTCGGTCAGCAGTGAGGTCCCCCAGATCACCGAGAACCGCCGCTCGACCCGCCGGAACGCCGCGGATTCCGCCCGCAGCCGGTCCCAGGCGGCGTCCCCGGCCGCGCTGCCCTTCGTCACGAAGGGCTTGAGGCCCGCCGTCATCAGCGGCCGCTTCGACCGCACGGAGAGCAGGATGACGATGCCGATGGTGCTGCTCACCGCGCTGTCCTTGGCCATCATCAGCCGTGCGTCACCGGCCACCGCGCTCATCGCCAGCCCGACGACGTTCACCACGAGGATCAGCAGTGCCAGACCGTTGACCCGGCGACTGGCGATCAGGTCCCACACGGTCCGCAGTGCCGGCACCACACTGCTCCAGCCCAGCGCCGCCACCGTGCTGAGCCCGAAGCCGTCCTTGAGGAGGTAGTACGAAGCGATCGGGATCCCCGCGTCCACGATCAGCGGAACGAAGCTCCGCAGCACGGCCTTCCCTGCGTTCTCCGGCGCGCCCGGCTCCCCCGCCTTGCCCTCGGTGACGGACTGCTTCCGACTCACGGTGTATTCCCCCCGGTTGAGACTGTGACCAGTTGGCGGCGTCCCCGGTGCCGCCCTCCGCGCCACCGTCCTCCGCAACGCCCTCAGCTTCCCGCACGGCCGCACCCGGCCAACAGCCCCGTCTGTCCTGCCTTCACCGTGACATTTGTCAGTGGGGGAAGACCCACCCCTCGGGACCGGCGTCAGTTGACCTCCACGTCGTCGAAGAGGTCCAGCATGCGCCGGAGGACCCGCAGGCACGCCGTCACCTCGGCATCGGTCAGGTCGCCGCCGACCTGGCGCAGCAGCGCATGCTCCCGGGCCGTCACGGCCGCGATGGCCGCCCGGCCGGTACCGGTCAGCCGGATCAGCGGGGACCGCTGGTGCGCGGGGTTCGGGACGCTCTCGACCAGTCCCCCGGCCGCCGCGTCGTTGACCATGCGCTGCACGAACTGCCGGCTGAGCGCCTGCGCCCGGCCCATCTGCGGGACGGTCATCGGCCCGTGCTCCCGGAGCAGGTCCAGGACGGCGCGCACGCCGACGGAGAGCCCCTCGATCGGTGCGTTCAGCTCCACCTTGCGCTGCACCCGCCGGTACAACGGGCCCACCAGCGCGAACACTTCGGTGAGCCGGCGGGCCAGATCGTCAGGCTCCAGCGGCTCACGGGACGTACGGGACTTACGGGGCTGATCGGTGTCGGTCACCGCACCAGAATGACACCTTGGTTGCCAAGGTACCAAAGAACATGACACCTTGGTTGTCATGACAGCCGCACGAGAGATGCGCTCCTTCCCGTTCGAGAACGGCCACCTCGCCTATCGGGACACCGGCCACGGCCACCCGCTGGTCCTCCTGCACGCCGGCTTCTTCGACCACCGCATGTGGGACGACCAGGTGGCGACCCTCGCCGGGCACTACCGGGTCATCGCCCCCGACGCCCGGGGACACGGCGACTCCTCCAACGCGGACCGGCCGTTCCGGCACACCGACGACGTGGCCGCTCTGCTGCGCCACCTCGACATCGGACTGGCCGTGCTCATCGGCGTCTCGATGGGGGCAAGTACCGCCGTGGACACCGCACTTGAGCACCCGGAGCTGGTGCGCGCCCTGGTGGTCGGCGGCGCCGGCACCAGCGAGCCGGAATGGCGCGACCCCTGGGTCGCGGAGGTGCGGGCCGCGGAGGCCGCGGCACTGGCCGCCGGTGACATCGAGGGCTGGATCGACGCCTTCCTGCGCTTCGCGGCCGGCCCCCACCGCACGCTCGACGACGTCCGCCCGGAGGTCGTCGCCCGGCTGCGGGAGATGGCCCGGCGCACCATCGGCAAGCACACCGCCGACGAGCAGAACTGGCTCGTGCCGGTGTCCGACACCTGGGCACGTGCGGCCTCGATCACCGTGCCCGTCCTGGCCGTCAACGGCGCCCTGGACTCCCCCGACCACCTCGACATGGCCGAACGACTCGTCCGCACCGTGGCCAACGGCCGCAGCACGACGATCGAGGACACCGGACACTTCCCGGCCATGGAACGGCCGGACGCCTTCGCCGCCGAACTCCTCCCGTTCCTGCGGGCACTGACCCCGGACGCCTCTTCACCTGCACGATGAGCCCCGGCGCAGTACCGGGAGAGCGCCGCGGTCAGTTACGTGCGACACGCAGCGCATCGCCCAGCGCCTCGGCGAGCCGCCGCGAGAGATAGCGGAACTCACGGTCCGGCACCTTCGGATCGGCATGCATCGCCCGCGCGTGGCGCAGCAGTTCCTCGCCGATGCCCAGTTGCATCTCCTCGATGCTGTCGGCGAGGTCGGACACCGGCCCGCCCGCGTCGTCGGTGAGGAGGAAGCAGGGCCGGTCGTCCGGAGTCCTCCAGGGCAGCAGCCTCATCATCTGCGGAGCGGCAGGTTCGACAGGGTCGGAAAGTTCGGATCCTGGCGGTTCGTTCATCATGCGGACAAGCATCCGCGCACGCATCTAGCCTGGCCACAGGAACGGCGCAACTGTGCGTCACCACGCTGCAACTGTGCGAGGTGTGCGATGCCCCACAACGACGAACCACCCGTCACCCTCAGGATCTTCGGAAAGCAATCCCGCTTCCTGCGGGAACAACGCGAGATGACGCGCCGTGAGCTGGCCGACCTCATCCCGTACTCCGAGTCCCTCATCGCGATGGTCGAACGCGGCGAGCGACCACCGAAGCCGGGTTACGTCGACGCGGTGGACGGGGCGCTCGGCGCGAACGGCGTGCTGCGCGTACTGATCCCCGACGTCGCGGAGAAGCACCATCCGGCTTGGGCCGAGGAGTATGTGAAGTTGCAGGCGGAGGCATTGGCGCTGCACTCCTACTCCACTCACTTCCTGCACGGCCTGTTACAGACGGAGGAGTATGCGCGGGCGGTGTTCCGGTCCGTACGGCCGAGCATGACGGACGAGGAGATCACAAAGTCCGTCCAAGCCCGGCTGGCCACGCAGAAGCTGTTCACTCGCAAACCCGCCTGCCGGATGACCTTCGTCCTGGAGGAGTCCACGCTGCTGCGGAAGATCGGCGGACGGGAGGTCTGGAGGGGCGAGTTGATGAACCTGCTTGAGATCTCCGAGCTCCACAACGTTCAGCTCCAGGTCATCATGCTGTCGCGGCAGACGCATGCAGGCGTGGACGGCCCGATGACGCTGCTGGAGACGCCGGACCACCAGACCATCGGCTACGTCTCAGGCCAGCAGGGAAGTTACTTCCTGACCGAACCCGACGATGTCAGCGTGCTGAGCCATCGTTACGGCACACTTCGAGCACAGGCCCTCGACGCCGAGTCGTCGCGAGTCCTCATTCAGCGAATGCTGGGAGGAGAGGAAGAGACATGAACGCCGAACTGGCATGGTTCAAGAGCAGCTACAGCGGCGGGCAGGACGAAGCGTGCGTCGAAGTCGCTGTCGCCTGGAAGAAGTCCAGCTACAGCGGCGGTACTGGCGAAGCCTGCATCGAGGTCGCCACCTGCCCCGGCACCGTCCACATCCGCGACTCCAAGGACGTCTCGCTCCCGTCCATAGCGGTCACGCCCGCCTCCTGGGCGTCCTTCATCGCGTACGCGCAGGTCGCACCGGAAGCCGTCTGAGCGGACACCGGTGGGGCGGCACCAGGTTCCGCCCCACCGACCGCCGGTGACCCGGCCGACTACCAAAGAACCCGGGGAGAGAACCCCACCCACCTACCGCCGCCCTCGTCACCCAACTCCTCACCCCATTGGGTGACTTGGGCGCGGACGCGTCCGGAATGCGGTTACGCTCGCCGCAGTCGGACCACCACAACAACCACACATGGAACGGCCCTCGGCGGGACGGCAATCCCAACCCGAGGGCCTGATCACAAGGAAGAACCGAGGCTTCCCGATGACTTCAGCGCAGTCTAACGCGCCCGCACGCCCTTCCAGCGGCGTCATCCACATCCGTACGCGCCAGACGACCCACTTCACCGTCCTCGCCAACCGCCTTACGCAGCGCGCCGGTAGCGCGGTCACGGTCGGCGTCGCCGCGTACATCCTGTCCCTCCCCGATGGCGCACCCATCACCATCGCCGCCCTCTGTACGCACTTCGCCGAGGGCAAGAAGGTCATCGCCGAGGCGTTACGCGAGCTGGAGGACGAGGGCTGGCTGGAGCGCCGTATCGAGCGGGGGCCGGGCGGCCGCATCATCACCCGGACCTTCGCGTACGACCTGCCGGGAGCGGAACCGGAACCCGCCGCAGCCTCCGCCCCGGCACCCGCCCCCGCCGCCGAGCCGGAGCCCGTACCGGCCACGGCTCCGAAACCGGCCCCAGAAGCCGCCGGCCTCCTCGCCGCTCTCCCCCACCGCGACCGCCGGCTGCTCCTCTCCGAGCGGGAGATCACGGCGCTCGCCCCGGCCGTCACGGACTGGCTCGATCGCGGGGCGGCCCCACAAGAGATCACCGAGGCCCTGACCAGCGGCCTCCCCGCACGCCTCAACCGCCGCCCGGCCCGCCTTCTCGCCCACCGCCTCGCCGCCCTGCGCCCACCGGCCCGTACGAGCCCGCCCCGGGAGCCCGACCGCCCACCCGTCATCCCCCTCCAGAACTGCGACGGCTGCGACCGCGCCTTCCGCGCCGACGGCCCGGGCCGCTGCCGCGACTGCCGCGACTACCGGACCCCGGCCGAGGTGCGGCAAGCCGCCTGAACGGGCCACACACCGACCATCACCAACCCACATCAGCGGCCAAGGCCGTAGCTGAAAGGACCGGAGGCGCCCATGAGGCGTGCACCTCACGACGATTCCCGCCCGCCTGCTACCGACGAGGCCCCGCCCCCTCTCCGCACCGTTCGTGACATCCGCGAGGCGCTGCCAGAGCATCAGCGGCGCCACTTCGACGCCGAGCTGGCAGAGACGGACATCGACGCCCTTCCCGAAATGATCCATCGATGGATCACGTTGGGGTTTGACGGGTTCACAGAATTCCTGCTGTCGACGCCGTTCGAGGGCCTGGAGTTCGGTGTCCGGTCGTACGACGACCAGGAGGAGGGCGAGTGAACTTCCTGTTCGTCACGAACATGAATCGCGGAACTCACCACCCGGCCCAAGCCGGACCAACGCGTACTCGCCTGGTTCCATACGACGCCACACCCCGGGCGAGAGCGCTACGCCCAGACCCTGGCTGACGTACGGCACGAGTACCGAAACCGGATCGTCGCCATCGGCGAGCCTGAGATCGCCGCAATGGCAATCGCCAACGACTGGATCGTGGCCACCCGGAACGTCGTACCCCGACTGTGTGCGGGTGCGTTCACACAGAGCCACGCCGGCACGAGCCAGGGCACCAGGGGAGGGCACACCATGACGGCGCGGATGGAGAGCCCAGTACAGACCGAAGAGATGCGGCGCTTCGAGGAATTGGATGCGGCGTTTCCGGACTACCACGCCGAAATGATCGATGGAGAGGTCTGCCTGAGCACCGTAGTTACCGGCGCTCACGGGAACATGGTGCTCACCATTGCATCCCAGCTCTTGGCGAAATGGCTCGTCATGACCAAAGTCGACACGATCTACGACGGGTGGCACGGCAAGACGCTCTTGAGGCCCGACATCTCGGTTGCGGACGTTTCCTACCGCGGCACCCGGCTCAAGCGGTTCCCCGCCGACGAAGTCATTTTGGTCGCCGAGGTCGTATCGGAGTCCAACCCCGAGAACGACACCGACAAGAAGGTGAAGAAGTACGCCCGGGCCGGGATCCCGTATTACCTCATCGTGAACCCCATAGAGGGCAAGTGCCTGCTCTACTCCCTGCCGAGTGCTGAGCACTACCGGGCCTCGCTGGAGGCCGAGTTCGGTGAGCCGGTACCGGTCGGCGCCCCGTTCAACGCCGAAATCGATACCACGGCGCTCTATACCTACTGAACAGGTCGAGGCGCTGGAGACCGGGTGAGGGTCACGCGGCACCGTGACCCAGCTCACAACAGACCAAGAACCTGTGCGCCGCATCGGGCGTCTGGCTGGTGTGAGATCACGCAGGAGAGCACTGGACGAGCTGGACGAGGAACGCCTCGTCCGGCTGGTGGCCAGAGGTGACCGCGGGGCGTTCGACGAGTTGTACCGGCGCACGTCGCCTTGGCTGGCGGTGCGGTTGCGCCGTCGCTGCGCGGACGAGCAGATCGTCGCCGAGGTCATGCAGGAAACCTATCTGGCCGTGTGGCGCGCGGCGGGCGCGTTCGCCGGGAGCGCGGTCGGCGGGACGGCCGTCGGATGGCTGTGGACGATCGCGGCGCGCCGCCTCGTCGACGCGTTCCGGCGCCGTGCCCACCACGCCGAACCGCCGGTCGCCGCCGCCGAACGGGCGGTGGTGCCCGCGGCGGAGGAAGAGGCGCTCGCCGGGACCGTCGGCGGCGACGTCGGTGACGCCCTGCGGCGACTGGCGCCGGAACTCCGAGAGGTACTTCAGGCCACGGTGCTCGACGGGCTCACCATCCGGGAGACCGCCGTCCTGTTCAGGCTGCCCGAAGGCACGGTCAAGACCCGCGCCCGACGGGCCCGGATCGCGATGCGGAAGGCGTTGACATGAGCGGGGACCACGCGTCGAGGCAGTTGATCGACGACTACGCACGTGGTGACGCGACGATGGCCGCGGACACGGCATGGGCGTTGGAAGCCCATCTGGAGTCGTGCGCGCCGTGCCGGAGCCGCCTGGCGGCCTCGGTGTCCACCGAGGCGCCCGGCATCGCCACGCTCCTCGACACCGTACGGGCCGGTCTGGAACCGCAGTTGGACGCGGCCGTCAGGGCGCCCTCGCGGCGATACCGCCCGAGGTGGGTCTCGGCCTGGCTGACGCCGGCCATGGCCCCGTGGTTGGCCGTGATCGTCGTCGTCACCTTGATGGCGCTGCTGCTGAACGCGATCGCGTCGCCGACGTTCTTCGGTGACAGCTCTCCCCTGTTGCTGATCGCGCCGGTGCTGCCGCTGTGCGGTGTCGCCGCATCGTGGTCGCGCGGTCTGGACCCGGCGCACGAGCTGACCGCCTCGGCCGCCCGGGCCGGCCTGCCCCTGCTCCTCCGCCGCACCACGGCGGTCCTCGTGGTGGTCCTGCCCGTGCTCCTGGTGGGGGGATGGCTGACCGGAACCATCACGGCCGCGCAGTGGTTGCTGCCTTCCCTGGCCTTCACCTCCACCGCCCTGGCGCTGGGCAGCGTGGTCGGCGTGACCCGCGCCGCCACCGGGCTCCTGGTCGTGTGGGCCGTCGTCGTCGTGGTGCCCGCGTCGGCCACCGGCCGCGTCCCCCATGCCCTGCAACGTGTCCTGCAGCCGGACCAACTGCCCGTGTGGGGGCTGCTCCTCGCGCTCGGGATCGGCGCCGTGATCGCCCGCAGAAACGCGTACTCAACGCTGTGAAGCCATCGTCGACCCTCGAAAGGGACCCCCGCATGACGCCCACCACGAGCGCGGCCGACACCGCGCCGAAGACCTACGCCTGGGAGATCCGGGCCCGCGGCCTGAGAGTACGCGTCGGACGGAAGAAGATGGCCGTCGACGGGCTCGACCTTTCCCTGGGTATCGGCACCCACGGCCTCCTGGGGCCCAACGGAGCGGGAAAGACCACCCTGATCCGGACGCTGGCCACCGTACTGCGCCCCACCGAGGGTGAACTGGAGCTGCTCGGCACCTCCGTGGGCGGGAGGGGCGACCACCGGGCCCTGCGGCGCCGGATCGGCTACCTGCCGCAGGACTTCGGCTACTACAAGCGCTTCACCGTGCGTGAGTTCGTCGAGTACATGGCCTGGTTGAAAGAGGTTCCGAAGGCGGACGTCCCCGCGGCCGTCCAGCGGGCCGTGGAACGGGTGGGCCTGGCGGACCGCGCCGACCATCGGATGAAGACCCTGTCCGGCGGCATGGTGCGGCGGGCCGGCATCGCCCAGGCCATCGTCAACGACCCCGCGGTACTGCTGCTGGACGAGCCGACGGCCGGCCTGGACCCGGCGCAGCGACTGCGCTTCCGCGAGCTGCTCCAGGAACTGGGCCGCGACACCTGTGTGGTCGTCTCCACCCACCTGGTCGAGGACGTCGCGGCCGCCTGCTCCGACGTGGTGCTCTTCGCCGACGGCCGCCTCGTCATCCAGGGCACACCGGACGACCTGGCCGCGGCGGGCGGCATCGAGTACCCGGGCGACAGCCCCCTGGAGCGCGGCTACTCGGCACTGCTCCGCAACTCCGGGCAGCAGGGAGGCAACTGGTGAACGGACGTGTCCTACGCATCGAACTCAAGCGCTCCGTCGCCCCGTGGCCCGGCGTCGTCGTCCTGGCAGGCAGCCTGGCGATCTTCTGTCTGATCGACGGGTTCTGGTGGCGGGGCACCGCCGGGTGGACGGCCCAGTGGACCTCCATGGCCCTGTGGACCCGGTCCTGGCTGGCCCTGTGGTGGCCGCTCGTGGTGGGCATGGGAGCGGTGTACGGGCTGCGCGACTCCCGCTCGCGGATGGCCGAACTGCTGACGACCACGCCGCTGCCGGCCTGGCGCCGCGCCGCACTGCCGGCCGGTGCGACAGCGCTCGCGCTGGCGTCGGGCTTCGGCCTCCTGGTCGTCGTGGGCGGGGTCCAGGTGGCCCTCGGCCCCACCACCTACACGCCCCTCGGCTGGCTGCCGATCTCCCTCGTGGCGGCGCTGGCCCTCGTCGCGGGGGCCGTGTTCGGCATGGGCGTCGCGCGGGCCCTGCCCTCCGTCCTCACCCCGCCGGCCCTGGTCGTGTTCTTCCTCCTGCTGACGGGCCTTCTGCTACGGCAGAACAGTGACGGTGCGGTGCCGTCGGGCATGGCGCCGAACCGGCTCGCCCAGCTGTCCCCGGCGACCGCGGAACCGCGGGAGATGCTGCTGACCCTGTCCGGCTCCGTGCACCTCGGCCAGACGCTCTGGCTGCTCGGCCTGCTCGCCACCGGCTTCGCACTGCTGTCGGCCGTGACCCGCCGGGCCCGACTGCTCGCGGTGCTCCCCGTCCTGGCCGGTGCGGCCCTGGCCCTGCCGGTCCTGCCGGCCGCTGCGCGCGACACCTATGTCGTCGACCGGGCCGCCGCTGCCCAGGTCTGCGACGGACCGGTGTGCGTGACGCAGGCGAACCGCTCACGCCTGCCCGAACTCGCGCCGCGCGGCAAGGAGGCGCTGCGCACGCTGCACCAGGTCCTGGGCGACAAGGCGCCGCACTCGGTGCGGGAGTACACCAGGCTGCGCGCGCTCGGCGACACCCGCGAACTCTCCGGCGACGTGGTGGCGGTCGACTTCAGCGACCGGCTGCTCGCCGATGCGACAGGTGAGAAACTGACCCGCGCGCTGATCGCCCAGGGCCTGGCACCGAGCTGCTACGCGTACAACGACCAGGAGGGCGGAGGAGTGGACGGCGTCGCCGTCCAGAGCATCGCCGTGAGCTGGGCCCTGCATGACGGCCGGCTCCGACCGCTGGGGGAGAAGGGCAGCGACGGGTACGCGCGCACGATCTGGACGGACGCCGACGTCGCCTGGCACCGGCTGACGGCGCTGTCACCGGCCGAGCAGCGCTCGCGGATCACCAAGGTGCGCGCCGGGAGCCTCTCCTGCTCGGGGGACCAGCTCGCGGCGCTGGCGGGGAGGGCGACGCGATGAGATGGCTGACCCTGTACGCCCGTTCACGACAGGTGCCCGCCTCGGCCGCCGCGGTCGCGCTCGTCGCGCTGGCGGTGGGGGCCCTCCACGGCCCGGGACCGGTGGATCTGGTGATGGCGGTCCTGGTCCTCACCGCGAACGTGGCGGCCGTTTCCATCGGGCTCGGTGGCTGGGACGTCCCGCTGGAGCGGACGGCCGCGATCCGGTGGGCGCCCCGCCGGGCGGCGCACGTACTGCTGGCCGGCGCGTTCGCCGGTGCGGCGCTGCTGACGGTCCGGGCGGCGGGCGTGCAGCTGGCCCCCACCGAGGTCGTCGTCCGGGACAGCGCGGGCCTGGTCGGCGCTGCCGCGCTCGGGGCGGCGCTGTTCGGGGCACACCTCGCCTGGACCCTGCCGACCGGCTGGTTCGCGGTCACCCTCTTCGCCCCGCCGCTGGACGGCACTGCGGGACAGGTGGTCAGCTGGATGACCTTTCCCCCCGGCACGGCGGCGTCCGCCGCGACCGCGTGGGCTCTGTTGGCGACCGGCACCGTGCTGTACGCCATAGCCGGACCAAGACGGTAACGGGCAGGCCCCGGCCTGCGCAGCCGCGCGCCTGAACAAGCAGTTCCCCGCCGACGAGGTCATCCTCGTCGGCGGGGTCGTCTCGTCAGCGGGGTCATGCTCGTCGGTGAGAGCGTCCGTCTCGGAATTCCCCCCGAGAACGGCTGAGCAGCGGCCTACGCCCCCGCCGCCACCCGCCGTTCCGTCGTGGCGATCGTGGCCGAGCCGACGACCCGGGTGCCGTCGTAGAGGACGATGGCCTGGCCGGGGGCGACGCCGCGGACCGGCTCGGTGAAGGTCACCTTGAGCTCGGTGCCGTCGACCAGCTCCGCGGTGACCTCGGTCTCGCCGCCGTGGGCGCGCAGCTGGGCGGTGTACGTGGCGGGGCCGGCCGTCGGCGGGCGGCCGCACCAGCGGGGGCGGATCGCGGTGAGGCCGGTGACGTCGAGGGACTCGGCGGGGCCGACCGTGACGGTGTTGTCGACCGGGGAGATGTCGAGGACGTAGCGCGGCTTGCCGTCCGGGGCCGGGTGGCCGATCCGCAGGCCCTTGCGCTGGCCGATCGTGAAGCCGTACGCGCCCTCGTGGCTGCCGAGGCGGTTGCCGGCCTCGTCGACGATGTCGCCGGGGGCCGTGCCGAGCCGCTTGGCGAGGAAACCCTGGGTGTCGCCGTCGGCGATGAAGCAGATGTCGTGGCTGTCCGGCTTCTTGGCGACGAACAGCCCGCGCCGGGCCGCCTCCTCGCGGATCTCCGCCTTGGTCGTCTCGGTGTCGCCGAGCGGGAACAGGGCGTGCGCCAGCTGGCGGTCGTCGAGGACGCCGAGGACGTAGGACTGGTCCTTGGCCATGTCGGAGGCGCGGTGCAGCTCGCGGCTGCCGTCCGGCCGCACCACGACGGTGGCGTAGTGGCCGGTGCACACCGCGTCGAAGCCGAGGGCCAGCGCCTTGTCCAGCAGCGCGGCGAACTTGATCTTCTCGTTGCAGCGCAGGCAGGGATTCGGGGTCCGTCCGGCCTCGTACTCCGCGATGAAGTCGTCGACGACGTCCTCGCGGAAGCGCTCGGCGAGGTCCCAGACGTAGAACGGGATGCCGATGACGTCGGCGGCGCGGCGGGCGTCGTGCGAGTCCTCGATCGTGCAGCACCCGCGGGCGCCGGTGCGGAAGGATTTCGGGTTCTCGGACAGGGCGAGATGCACGCCGGTCACGTCGTGGCCGGCCTCGGCGGCGCGGGCGGCGGCGACGGCGGAGTCGACACCGCCGGACATGGCGGCGAGTACGCGGAGGCGGCGGGGGGCGTCATCAGTCATAGCCCGTCCAGGGTAGACGGAACCGCCGACAGTGCGGAAAGCGTTAAGCAGCGCATGGGGAAGAGCAGGGTCGGGGAGCCGGCCGCGGAACAGCGGGACACGGCCGGGGAGCAGCGGGACGAGGCCGGGGAAGTGCCGGGCGAGCGGCCGGACGGCCGGGGCGAGGGCCGGAACGACGAGGGCCGGGCCGTCCCGCAGGGCGAGCGGCAGGCGGACCCGCGGGGCGGGCGGCGGGGCGCCGCGGCGGGGATCACCCGGCGGCGGGCGCTGTGGCTGGCGGGCGGCGGGGCGGTGGCCGCCGGGGCCGTGGTGGCGACCGGGTGGGACGAGCTGCGGCACTGGTGGTGGCAGCTGCCGGGGAACGACCTGCCGCGGCGGGCCGGCGAGGTCGACCACCGGGGCGCCCAGTGGGTGGCGGCGTCCGGGGCGAACTACCGCCGGGCGGACCGGCCCGCCGACTACCCCGTCGACCGGGTGGTCATCCACGTCGTCCAGGGCAGCTACGCCACCGCACTGCGGGTGTTCCGGAACGCCGACCACGAGGCGGCGGCCCACTACGTCGTCCGCAAGGACGGGCACATCGCCCAGATGGTGCGGGAGCTGGACGTGGCGTTCCACGCCGGCAACCGCGGCTTCAACGAGCGGAGCATCGGCATCGAGCACGAGGGCTTCGTCGACCGCCCGGAGGACTTCACCGACGCGATGTACGCGTCATCGGCCCGGCTGACCGCCGACATCTGCCACCGCTACGGCTTTCCGGCCGACCGGGAGCACATCATCGGCCATGTGCAGGTGCCGGGGACGGACCACACCGACCCCGGCCCGCACTGGGACTGGGACCGCTATCTGCGCCTCGTCCGGGCGGCCGAGCGCGGGCCGGGATCCGCCCAGAAGCGGGGCGCTTAGCTCAGCCCCGCGCTCCGGGCGCGTGCGACCACCGGGCCGATGGCCTGGGCCAGCGCCGCCACGTCCTCGCTCGTGGAGGTGTGCCCCAGGGAGAAGCGCAGCGTGCCGCGCGCCAGCTCGGAGGACATGCCCGTGGCCAGCAGGACGTGGCTGGGCTGGGCGACGCCGGCGGTGCAGGCGGAGCCCGTGGAGCAGGCGATGCCCTGGGCGTCCAGGAGGAGCAGCAGGGAGTCGCCCTCGCAGCCGGGGAAGGAGAAGTGCGCGTTGGCCGGGAGCCGGCCGGCCGGGTCCGGGTCGCCGCCGAGGACGGCGTCCGGGGCGGCCGCCCGCACCGCCTTGATCAGGTCGTCGCGCAGCGCGCCGATGTCCCGCGCGAAGTCCGCGCGGTGCGCCACGGCGTGCCGGCCGGCGGCGGCGAAGGCCGCGATGGCGGGGGTGTCGAGGGTGCCGGAGCGGACGTGCCGCTCCTGGCCGCCGCCGTGCAGCACCGGCACCGGGGCGTACTCGCGGCCCAGCAGCAGGGCGCCGATGCCGTACGGGCCGCCGATCTTGTGCCCGGAGACCGTCATCGCGGCCAGCCCGGAGGTGGCGAAGTCGACCTCCAGCTGGCCCACCGCCTGCACCGCGTCGGCGTGCAGCGGGATCTCGAACTCGGCTGCCACCTCGGCGAGTTCACGGACCGGCTGGATGGTGCCGATCTCGTTGTTGGCCCACATGACGGTGGCCAGCGCGACATCGGCGGGGTTGCGGACGATCGCCTCGCGCAGCGCCTCGGCGTGCACCCGGCCGTAGGAGTCGACCGGCAGCCACTCGACGCGGGCGCCTTCCTGCTCGGCGAGCCATTCCACGGCGTCGAGGACGGCGTGGTGCTCCACCGGGCTGGCGAGCACCCGGTTGCGGGCCGGGTCGGCCGCCCGGCGTGCCCAGTACAGGCCCTTGACCGCGAGGTTGTCGGCCTCGGTGCCGCCCGCCGTGAAGACGATCTCACTCGGACGTGCGCCGAGCGAGGAGGCGAGGGATTCCCGCGCCTCCTCAACGGTGCGGCGGGCCCGCCGGCCGTCGGCGTGCAGCGAGGACGCGTTCCCCGTGACGGTCAGCTGGGCGGTCATCGCCTGCACCGCCTCCGGGAGCATCGGGGTGGTGGCGGCGTGGTCGAGGTAAACCATGGTGCCCCGATTCTACGAGGCACCCACGGGGCGCACGCCCGGCGCGGGGGCGCATTGCCCGCCCGCGGACCTCGCACGTGCCCTCGACACGTCCGTAAGGAGTAAATACCCTTACGGTCATGACAGAGTGGCTGCTGGATCGTACGTTCCGCACGGCGTCGGGGGACGAGGTGCGGTGGGCCGCCCTCGGGGAGCGGTCGGCCGGCGCGCCGCCGGTGGTGCTGCTGCACGGCACGCCGTTCTCGTCCTACGTCTGGCGGGGGATCGCGCGGGCACTCGCCGCGCACCACCGGGTGTTCGTCTGGGACATGCCCGGCTACGGCGCCTCCGCCAAGCGGGACGGCCAGGACGTCTCGCTCGCCGCGCAGGCCCGGGTGTTCGGCGAGCTGCTGGCGCACTGGGAGCTGGACCGGGAGGCGTCCCGCCCGGCCGTGGTCGCCCATGACTTCGGCGGCTGCGTCGCCCTGCGGGCCCGTCTGCTGCACGGCGCGCGGTACGAACGGCTGGCGCTGGTCGACCCCGTGGCACTGGCGCCCTGGGGCTCGCCCACCTACCGGCTGCTGGGCGCCCACCCCGGCGTCTTCGGGCAGCTGCCGCCGGAGCTGCACCGGGCGCTGGTACGGGCCTACATCGCCTCCGCGAGCCGTCCGGGCCTGCCTCCGGACGTCCTCGACCGGCTGGTGGAGCCGTGGTGCACGGACGCGGGGCAACCGGCGTTCTACCGGCAGATCCGGCAGAACGACCAGCGGTTCACCGACGAGATCCAGGGCCGCTACGACGAACTCGACCTGCCGACACTGATCTGCTGGGGCGCACAGGACACCTGGATCCCGGCCGAGCGGGGCCGCGAGCTGGCGGCCCGTATCCCCGGTGCCCGGCTGCACCTCATCGAGGGCGCGGGCCACCTCGTCCAGGAGGACGCACCCGCGGAACTCACCGCGGCGCTGGCGGACTTCCTGCGTCCGGGCGGCCCGGCCACGGCGCGAGACGGCGGCTGAGGTCCCGGACCGCGCCGGCCGCGCCGGCACCCCGCTCCCCCGTTACCGCGGCGGACACCGCCGACTCCAGATCGGCCCGCAGCCGGCCGAGCTCGGCCCGCCGCACCCGGCTCGTCCGCTCGAAGTCCGCGAGATGTCCCGCGAGTTCGCCTTCGATGGATTCGATTGCTTCGAGTGCTTCTCGTGCTTCCCGCGCTTCCCGTGCTTCGAGGCCGCGGTCCCTGGCGGAACCGGCCGCGGCGGCGGGGCGCGGCTCCGCCCGGCCGCCGTCGGCACCCTGGAGCCGGAGCTGGTCGCGGAGGGTGCGGACGGCCGCGGTCAGCTCGCGCAGCGCCGTGCCGGCGCTCGCGGCGTCCGCGGTGCGCGATACGGCGACGGGGCGGGCACCGCCGGTCCGCGGCCGCGCCGCCGCGGCCGCTCTCTCCCGTAGCAGGGCGCGCACCTCGGCGGCCTCCGGGGCGTCGAACTCCTCGTAGACGGCGAGGGCTTCGCGCCAGTGCCCCTGGGCGCTCTGCTTGCGGCCCAGCGCGGTCTCGGCCTGTCCCAGCGCGGTCAGCGCATCGGCGCGCCAGCGCTCACCGCCGGGCACCAGCAGCCGTCCGGCGGCGTCCTCGGCGGCGGACACCGCCTCGCCCGGCCGGATCAGCGCGACCATCTCCGCAGCCATCCGGCTGCGGGTGCGGCCCGCCCACAGGCGCTGGCGGTCCTCCTCGAAGAGCGGCAGCGCCTGGAAGAGTTCGCGCAGCGCATCGGCGTGCCGGCCGGCCGCCGACAGCGCCTCGGCCAGGGCGTACCGGGCGTGCGCGAGACCCGGGGAAGCGTCGCCGAAGGTGCGGTGGAAGTTCACGCCGCGCTCGGCGAACAGGACGGCGTCGCTGCTGCCGGTCGCCGCCCAGACCCGGGCGAGCGCGCCGAGCACGGCGGCCTCGCCCAGCCGGTCGTCCCGGCCGCGGCAGCGCTCCCAGGCCGCGGTGAGGTGCCGCTCGGCGTCGTCGTGCCGCCGTTGGTGCAGGGCGATCACCCCGGCCGCCAGCGGGGCGCGGAAGAGCGCGAGGGGGTCGTTCGCCGTCCGGGCGAGGCGGACGGCCTCCCGGGCCTCCCGCTCGGCGCGGGCGAACCGTCCGACGGCGGCCGCGCACTCGGCGAGCGCGACCCGGGCCCGGGCCTCGGCGCGGGCGTCGCCGTCCATGGCCGCCCGGGTCGCCACCGCGGCCGCGGCCGGTTCGAACGCGGCGGCGTGTGCCCCGCAGTCCGCCGTCACCTGGGCGAGCAGCAGCAGGTCGGCGGCGCGCCGGACCAGCTTCGGGGCCTCCGCCACGGCCTGCCGGACGAGCGCGAGCGCCGGCGGCGTCTCCTCGGTCCACACGGCCAGGGCCCGGGCGGCGTCCGGCAGGGGCGGCAGATCACCGGCCGACAGGCTGACGAGGTCCCGCGGCATCCGCTCGCCGGGGTAGCGGAGCGCGTGCACCTGCCGCCCCAGGGCCACGTACCAGGTCAGCAGCCGGGAGAGCGCCTGCGTACGCTCCTCCGCGGGCAGCTCGGACCTCAACTCGCTGGCGGACGTAAGGAGTTCGCCTCCGCGGCCGTAGCGGCCGGAGGCTGTTTTCGTCAGCGCGCCGGCGGTCAGCAGCTCCTCCAGCAGCGCCCGGTCGCGGTCCGCCGGCACGCCGAGCAGGGCCGCCGCGGCCCCGTCCGAGAGGTCCGGGTCGTCCGGTACGGACAGCAGCCGCAGGGCCCGTCGGGCGTCCGGGGTGAGCCGGTCGTCGAGCCCCGGGAGCGCGGACCGGACCGGCGACGCCGCCGAAGGCACCCCGGCTGTCTCCTGGGGGTACGCCTCTGCGAGGAGCTCGCTCCACCACCGCGCGAGCCGGACCCGCTGCGCCGCCGCGTACGGCCCGGGCAGCCCGGCGAGCGGTTCCCCGTGCCACAACTCCAGGGCGGCGTCGCGCAGTCGGCGGGCCTCCTCCGGGTCCCGGGTCGCCCGCGCACGCGCGATCAGCTGCTCGGCCTCGTCGAGATCAAGAGCGGGCGGGCTGCCGTCCGGGCCGCGCAGCGCATAGCCGCCGCGCTCGCTGACCAGGAGCTCGCCGTCCTCGCCGAGCGCCCGGCGCAGCCGCGCGGCGTACGTGCGCAGGGCGGCGTGCGCCCGGGGCGGGGGCTCGTCCCCCCAGAGGCCGGCGACGAGTTCGGACGCGGTGGCCCGGCGTCCCCGGCGGAGCAGCAGCGCGGCGAGCAGGGCGCGCTGCTGGGGCGAGCCGAGCGCGAGGGGAGCCTGCCCGCGTCGGGCCCGCACCGGCCCGAGGACCGTGAAGCGCAGCTCCGCGGTCCGCGGGGCGGGCAGCACCGCGCGGAGCGGCTCCGGGCCGCCACCGGTGCGTTCTGCCGACTCCGGGCCGCCGCCCGTGCGCTGACCCGGCACCGCGCCGCCCATCCGCTCCAGCACCGGGCTCGCGAGGACGGCGAACGCCCGCGCCGAGGCGTGCAGCCGCAGCTCGCCCTCGTCGTCGCCCATGAGGACGGGGAAGTCCGGCAACCGTCCCATGTACGGCTCCAGGGAACGGCCGACGGCCTCGACGACCTCCACGGCCTGTTCGGTGCCGAGCCCGCTGAACAGCAACTCCCGGACGCCCGGCCGGAAGTCGTAGACCGGCTGGACCGGCCCGCCCAACGGGGGCGCACCCAGGGCCCGGTCCAGGGTCCGGACGGCGGTCGCGTCCGTGGTCCGGTCCGTGCGCTCCAGCAGGCCGCCGAGCAGGATCTCGGCGACATGGGTGGGGCCGGCGTCGCGCATCGTGGCCGCCCGCACCAGCTGCATCAGCGGCGTGGTCAGCGGGCGGATCGCGGAGAGCCGGACGGCGAGGCGGTATGCCTCGGGCGAGAACGCGCCGCGGAAGTGGCTGAGCAGCTCCTCGGCGCTGCCGTGGGGCGGGGACGGCGGGGCGGGCTGCGGCGTACCGGCCAGCAGGGCGGTGTCGATCAGGTGCGGCACTCCGGGGCGGGTGAGCAGCCCGACCCACTGCTGCAGCGCGGACGCGGTGGGGTGCAGCACGGGCAGCGCGAACAGCCCCGCCGCCTCCGGGTCGCGCTCGCCGCTGAGCGGGTCGCACACCACCAGCCGTCCGGGCGGATCGAACTCGCCGGGGGCGGAGAGGAGTTGGGGGCGGGCGTCGAGGGCCGTACCGCGCCAGAGCCGGCGCGGGAGGGGGTTGATCACGGCCACCGGTCCGCCCCGCCCGCACGCGGTCAGGGACCGTACGGCCTGCGGCTCGCGCCAGCCCGGG
Organism: Streptomyces sp. NPDC107765; assembly: GCF_055657085.1. NCBI lineage: Bacteria > Bacillati > Actinomycetota > Actinomycetes > Kitasatosporales > Streptomycetaceae > Streptomyces > Streptomyces sp. NPDC107765. The sequence goes on from NZ_JBVKBL010000017.1 coordinate 70,518, forward strand.
TCCGTCCCGTCGGTGAGGACGAAGGTGACCGTCGCGCCCCCGGACCGGCGGACGTGCAGCGGACCGCCGGGGCCGCGGGGGTCGATCGCCTGGACCCGAACGGAACGGAAGACCCCGCTCCGGGCCAGCAGCGTCCGCAGCTCGGCGGCGAGCGAGCCCCACACCTGCATGGCCGGGGAGGTGTCCACCCACAGCTCGGCCGACCAGTGCCGTTCCCGGTCGGGCCGGGAGACGACGTCGAGGAAGCCGGTCTCGGCAGTGAGCCGGACGGTGGCCTCGACGTCGGGGACCGTACGGTGCGGGTGCTCATGGGTCCGCCGCAACGGGCGCAGCGCACCGCCCAGTTGGCGGGCGTCGGGCAGCGCCCGCCCGCCGGGCACCCGCGCGGGGCGGGCCCGCCCGCCCTCCGGCCCGCCGCCCTGGCTGCCCATGGCGTAGAGGGCGCGGCGGGGCGGATCGGCGGAGTTGAGGGGGTCGGCAGGATCGGCAGGATCGAAAGGCTCGGTGGGCCCGGTCGACTCGGTCGACTCGGTGGACTCGGTGGACTCGGTGGGCCCCTCCGGGGCGGTGGTTCCCGCCGCGGCCCGGGCACCACCGGGGGCCTCGTCGGTCCCGTCGGTCCTGTCGGTCCCGTCGGCCTCGTCAGCCCCAGTGGCCTCCGCCGACTCCTCCAACTCCCCCGGCCCGCCCGGCCGCCGCGGCCCGGTCGCCGGCCCCTGCCGTCCCTCCCCCTCCATGGCCCGCACCAGCCACAGCACGTCGAGGAGTTCGGTGGCCGCGAGGTCGTACCCGGCGGCCGCCAGGGTCTGCCGTAGTCGGTCCATCATGGCGACAGCGGTTCGTCGAGGCGGTGCAGGACGGCGGCGAGCAGCTCTTCCTTGCCGAGGTCGGCGCCGCTGATCCGCAGGTGGACGGCGGCCAGCAGCTGGTCGGTGGCCAGGGTCTGGGTCTTCGCGCGCTGGTGGAAGACCTCGATGAGGTCCTCGGCGGCGGCGACCGCCTCCTCGCCCAGGTTGTGCTCGATGATCTTCCGCAGCCGGTCGCCGGTCGGTTCGGGCAGGTCGAGCCGTACGCAGCGGCGCATGAAGGCCGGCGGGAAGTCCCGTTCGCCGTTGCTGGTCATGATGACGATCGGGAAGTGGGCGCAGCGCACCACCCCGCGCCGGACCGTCACCCGCTCCCGGCTTCCGCTGAGGCGGACCTGCACCTCCTGCTGGTGCTCGGGCAGCCGGGCCAGCTCCGGGATCTCGAACTCGCCCTCCTCCAGGACCACCAGCAGGTCGTTGGGCAGGTCGAGGTCGGCCTTGTCGAGCTCGTCGACGAGCAGGACCCGGGGGCGGTCGGCGGCCAGTGCGCTGCCCAGCGGGCCGAGGCGCAGGTACTGGCCGATGTCGCCGGCGCCGGTGGCGCGGCGGGCCCGGGGGCGGCGCGCGGAGCCGCGGGCCGCCTCGCGTTCGCGGCGCAGCGACGCCTCCCGGAGCCGGCCCACCGCGTCGTAGCGGTAGAGGGCGTCCTGGAGCGTGGAGCGGCTGTTGACCGACCAGCGGAGCACCTCGCCGAGGCCCAGTTCCTCGGCGACCGCGCGGGCCAGCGAGCTCTTGCCGGCGCCGGGGCGGCCGGTGACCAGCAGCGGGCGGTGCAGGTGCAGGGCGGCGTTGACGACGGAGATCTCGTTGCGCTCCAGGAGGTAGGGCGCGCGGGGTGCGGTGCCGCGGGCGGCGGTCAGGCGCCGCCAGGGCGGTGGGGCGGGCAGCTCCGCGGGGCCGCGGAAGACCCACCAGTCCTCCGGCCGGTCCGCGGGGTCGTCGTACCCGTCTGTGGTGCTCTGTCCGGTCACCGCGCGTTCTCCTCGTTCCTTGCTGCGTCCGCGCCCCGGCTCCCCCGGCCGGTGGGACACGGGTGTGGCTGTCGTTCCGGGGTGCTCATGGCTGGGTCAGTACCCAGGCATCGGGGGCGAGTTGCGGGGGCCGGTGGTCCGGGGCGTCGTAGAGCAGGGACAGTTTGCGGCCGGGGTGGGTGGAGCTCTCGGGTTCGGCCATCGCCTTGGCCCGTTCGAGCCGGACGACCTCGGGGACCTCGGTGTGGTCCGCGCCGTCCACCAGGGCCAGCAGGTCCTGGGCGAGGTGCTCGCCGTGGTCGGCGCGGTGCCACAGGACGGTGTGCACGCCGGCCTGGACGCACTGGCGCAGCAGTGTGCCGTGGTGGTGCGGCGGGCAGCAGACGATCACCGTGCCGGCGTCGCGGTGGATCTCCAGCTGGGCGCGGGCGACCTTGCGGTCGGTGTGCCGGTGGTCGAGGACCAGCCGCTTGGCGTGCGGCAGGGCGGCGGTGCGCTGCTTCCAGCCGGCGTAGCTCTCCCGTGAGCGCTCGGTGGTGCGGACCACGACGCGGCGGGTGATGCCCGGGGCGAACGGCCCGTCCTCGTCGCTGTCCGGTGATTCCCAGGCGTCGACGTCGAGGCCCAGCCAGGCGCACGGGAGGAAGTACTCCACCAGGGCGGTCTCCGGGTCCTCGCGCACCTCGGTGCGCAGCACCCGGCGGATGTCGTCGACCACCTGCTCGCTGCCCGCCTCGGTGTCCTGGACCAGCGCGAGCCGGTGCGGCCGGCCGTCGGCGAAGGTCCAGATCTGGTACGTGAAGCGGCGGCCGGTGGGGGCCGGCAGCAGCTCCACCTGGACGCGCGGGGCGAGGGCCGGGCCGCGGCCGGCGGGCGCCGCAGGCCCGGGCGCGGCCACCGGCGCGGGGGCCACGGCGGCCGTCACATCGGCGCGGAACTGGCTGATCGCCGCCTCGTCGACGCCGGACCGGGCGGCCACCCGCTCCACCCAGGCGTCCAGGTCGTCGGCCGGATACGGGCCGGCCGCCCGCTCCTCGACGCTGATCCGCACCACCCCCTGGAGCAGCGGGGGCACCGGTGCGCCGGTGGTGGAGCCGAACCCCTCCAGGGCTTCGACGGCGTCGGCGAGGCCGGTGACGGCGGGGAGTTCGGGGGCGTGCGGCAGCACCTGGGCGAGCAGGGCGCGGGGGTCGGTGCGGGTGCAGTGCGCCAGCAGGCCGGCGAGGTCCCGGCGCTGACGGGTGGTCAGGTATTCGCCGGGGCGGACCGTACGGGCCGCGCGGCGCAGCCGCTCCCAGTCCTCCCGGGCGCCGTAGGGGCCGGGCCGGTGATGCAGGTCGTACGGGTCCGGGGGCGGGAGGGGCTCCTGGTCGCGGACCACGTCGAGGAGTTCGGGCAGGCCGCGGCGGACGCTCACCGCGAGGCCGACCAGCCGCTCCAGATCGGCGGCCGGGCCCGCCGAGGCCCGGCCCAGCCGGGCGGCGAGCCGCCGCTCGCAGTCCGGCACCTCGCGGCCCTTGAGGACCCGTTCCAGGGCGGTGAGCAGTTGCTGGACGCCGCGGCGGGCGGTGGGCACCGCGGAGGGCGGGAGGGTGGGGAGTTCGGCCTCGATGGCGGGCACGCTGATGGCGTACATCGTCGCGGGCCGGTCCCCGGCGCCTTCGGGGGCGCGGTGGACGGCGACGACCAGGCCGACCACGGCCTGCCGTTCGCGGTCCCACAGCGGGCCGCCGCTGAAGCCCTCGGTGACCTGGGTCCCGCCGAGCACGTCCAGCGCGATCCAGGGCGGCGCCGAGACCCGGGGCACGGCCCGGACCGTGGGCAGCGGATTGCCGCTGGCCCATAACGCGATGGTTTCCCCGGCGTAGTTGTGCTGGAGGAACGGTGCGGGCTCGGCGCCCGGGGGCGGGGCGTCGGTGAGCTCCAGCACCGCGAGGTCGCCGTGGTACGGCACCCGGCCGGGGTCGGCCGGGCCGGGTCCGGTGGCCGTGGCGCGCGGCGGGGTCCACATCTCGCGGACGACCCGGGCGGTGAGGTCCACCCCGGCCGCGACATGGGGCAGCCGGACCGTGAGGGTCTCGCCGGGGCCGGGGGTGTCCTGGGCGAAACGCGCCCTGCCCAGCGCGCTGTTGACGACGTGGGCGCAGGTCAGGATGAGCCGCTCGGCGACCAGGACGCCCGCGCCGACGGCCCGTTCGCCGTCCCGTACGGAGGCGAAGGACAGCTGGAGCGGGGTGTCCGGACCTGCGCCGGTGATCATGGCGCCGCACCGCCCGGGGAGCCCTGGGTTCCCGGGCCGTCCGGTGCGCCCCCGCCCTCGTCACCGCCGCGCTCGCCGTTGCGGTGGGCGGTGCGGTCACCGGTGAGGTTCCAGGTGGCGGAGACCTTGAAGCTGGCCTCGCCGTTGCCGGTGAAGACCCCGAGATGCAGGTCCGAGCCGAGGGTCACCCCGAATTCGACGGTGACCTCGTCCGGGCGGTGGCTGCCGGCCGAGATCGAGCGGTGGATCTGGCCGAGCACACCGCCGAGCGGCCGCAGCGCCTCCTCCAGGACCTCGCCGCCGCGGGTCAGCGCCCGGCCCATCCGGCCGTCGACACTGACCGGCTGCGCGGAACCGAACGCGTCCGGCAGCTCCAACTCGCCGTCAGCGGCGGTGGGTTGACCGGGCACCGCGCCCGGCGGGCCGTCGGCGGCCGCCGGCGCCTGCGCGCGCAGCCAGACGACGGTCCCGTCCTCCATCGTGAGCGGCACGTCCCCCATGCCGATCAGTCTGACACGAGCCGCACCGCCCCCGCGCGCACTTTTGCGTCACTCTCCGACCTCTCGCACCGGTGGCCACCTGCGGAAAGTCCGTTCCAGGGAGGCCCGCACGGCACCTCGCGGGCGCGGCCGCGCCGACCCGCCGGATCAGTCCACTCCGAGGGCCCGCGCCAGTTGGCGGGATTGCGCCACCAGCCGGTCCTCCGCATCCCACACTTCCGCGTCCTCCTCAAGGAACCCGCCGGCCAGATTGCGGGTGGTGATGGCGACCCGCAGCGGCCCGGGTGCCGGGCGGTGCCGGACGTGGACGGTCAGTTCGACGGTGGGGACCCAGCCGTTCAGCCCCATCTCGAACGCGGTCGGCGGCAGCGCGTCGACGGTCAGCAGGAGGGACAGCGGGTCGGGGTCCCGGCCGTCGGCGAGGCCGAACCAGGCGCGCATCTCGCCCCGGCCGGACGGTGCGCCGACCGCCCAGCCCGCGGTCGCCGGGTCCAGCCGGAGGTCGAGCCGCTCGGCGATGGCGGTGCTGCCGGGGATGGCCGGGGCCCCGCCGGGGGCGCTGTCGGTGCCCAGGCAGTGCTCGTACGGCGGGATGGCGGGCGGTTTGGCCGTCGTGCGGACGTCGTCGGGCAGCGCGCCGAGATCGCCGTACGCGGCGAGCACCCGCAGCCGCTCGACCTCGCTGCCGTCCTCCGCGAACTGGACGAGGGTCGCGGTCCCGGTCGACATGGTGCGGCCGGTGCGCACCACTTCGGTGCGGATGACGGCCGGGCCGGGAACGGAGGCGGTGAGGTAGTGCGCGGTGACCGACAGCGGGTCGGGGTGCGGCAGGGCGTCGCCGAGGGCGCGGCCCATGAGGGCGAGGAGGTAGCCGCCGTTGACCGCCTGGATGATCGTCCAGCCCGCGGAGAGCTGGGCTTCGTAGATGCCGGTTGCGCGGCGGGTGACCGCGGTGTCGCGGTCGAACTCGCTGTTACCTGTGGTGACCAGAGCCATGGCGGCACGCTACACGGATAAATTACCGACCGGTAGGGTCAGCTTTCCCGGACGCAAGCGGAGAGCGTCGTTCCGGCCCTGCCATGATGACGCCATGCTTCACGTCCTCTACCTGGCCGGCGTCGCGGCCTTCGCGGCGAGCGGGGTGCTGGCCGCCTACCGCGCCAACATGGACCCCTTCGGCGGCCTGGTGCTGGCCTTCGCCGCGTCCATCTCCGGCGGCACGATGCGCGACCTCATCCTCGACCGGCGGCCGCTGTACTGGACGCACGACTGGGTGCTGCTCACCGTCATCATCGGCGTCGGCGTCGGCACCATCGTCTATCTGCGGTTCTGGTCGCTGCCCCGGAAATCGCTGCTGGTGGTCGACGCGGTCGGACTGTCCGTGGTCACCGTGATCGGGGCCCGGGCCGCCATCGCGGCGGGCGCCACCCCGCTCGCCGTGATCATCCTGGCGGTGCTCACCGGCGTCGCCGGCGAGGTCATCCGGGACGTGCTGTGCGGTGAGTTCCCCCCGCTGCTGCTGCGCGAGGACGTCTACGCCATCGCCGCCCTGGCCGGTGCCGGCTGCCTCCTGTTGCTGCACCACCTCGGCGCCCGGCCCACCCCCGCCGCGGCGATCTCGGCGGGGGTGGTGTTCGCCCTGCGCATGGGCGCGGTCTACCTGGGGCTGCACCTGCCGCGCCCCCAGCAGCTCCGCCCCCGGCCGGGCCGCCGGCCGGACGCCGACTGACCCGCCCGGCGGCCGGCTACTTCACGGACAGCGCCGGCTTGCTCTCCGTGTACAGCCAGGTGTGGAAGAAGTCCCCCAGCTTCTGCCCGGAGACCTTCTCGGCCAGCGCGACGAACTGGGCGGTGTCCGCGTTGCCGTAGCGGTGGGCCGCCGTCCAGGCCGGCAGCAGCTTGAAGAACGCGGTGTCACCGATGCGCTCGCGGAGCGCCTGGAGCGTCATCGCGCCCCGCCGGTACACCGCGGCGGAGAACATCGTGTCGCGCTGCGGATCGGCGATCTTCTGCTTCCAGAAGGCGTCGTCGGCGGGGATCGCGTCGTACGCCTTGCGGAAGGAGTCGTGCGCGCTGACCGTGCCGCGGTGCTCGCTCCACAGCCACTGCGCGTAGCTGGCGAAGCCCTCGTTGAGCCAGATGTCCTTCCACTGCCGGACCGACACCGAGTCGCCGAACCACTGGTGGGCCAGCTCGTGGACGATCGTGGACTCGCTGCGCACCGCCGAGTAGACCGGCTTGGACTGCACCTCCAGCGAGAACCCGGCCTGCGGCATGTCGTCGACGATCGCGCCGGTCTCCTCGAACGGGTACCGCCCGAAGACCTTCGACCAGTAGTCGGTGGCCTCCGCGGTGATGCCGTACACGTCCACCTGGCCGGTGGGCAGGGTCGGGTCGGTGGCCACGTAGACCGGGATGCCACCGGGGGTGGTACCGGTACGGACGTCGAACTTCCCGATGGTGGCGGTGGCGAGGTAGGTCGCCATCGGGCGGGACTCGCGCCAGTGGGCGTACGAGCGGCCGTGCGCCTCCCCGGAGGCGATCAGCCGGCCGTTGGAGACCCCGGTCAGGCCCTTGGGGGCGTCGATGCGGATGTCGTACGTCGCCTTGTCGCCCGGGTGGTCGCTGGAGGGGAACCACGTCGAGGCGGCGTTCGGCTCGCAGGCGACGAACACCCCGTCCTTGGTCTTCATCCAGCCGTAGTCCGAGCCGAAGACGATCGGTCCGCTCAGCGGCTTGGGGACGCCGTGGTAGGCGACGGTGACGGTGAACTTCCCGCCGCGGCGCAGCGGGAAGGACGGGTGGACGGTTATCTCGTCGCCGGATCTCGCGAAGTGCGCCCGCCGGCCGTTCACCCGCACCGAGTCGACGGTCAGCTTCTGCAGGTCGAGGTCGAAGGCGGAGAGGTTCTGGGTGGCCCGGGCGGTGAGCGTGGTGCGGCCGTCGAGCCGGCCGCTGTCGGGCTGGTAGCTGACGCCGAGGTCGTAGTGCAGGGCGTCGAAGCCGCCGTTGCCCAGTTCGGGGAAGTACGGGTCGCCGGCGCCGGGCGCGCCGGGGGTCGCCCCGGGGGCGGCGGCGATGGTGGCGGCCGAGGCCACCGCGGTGGCCAGGGCCAGCCAGCGGGAGGTGCGGCGCGCGGAGCGGGAGAGTGCCATGAGCCATCCCTTCGGACACACGGATGAAGGTCGATCGAAGATCGAACAACCGTGCTGACTCTGCACCCTCCCGCCGCGTTCCACCCGCGACTTTGCCAAGTCGTCAGGTGTTACTGATCACTTGATGCCTTACCGGCCGGCCCGCCGGCCGCCGCGGGCGCGGCATCCTCCGCGTTCTCCGGGTGGTGGCAGGCCACTTGGTGCCCGGTCCGCAGCGCGACCAGCGGCGGCTCGGTGGTGGCACACACCTCGGTCGCCTTCCAGCAGCGGGTCCGGAACCGGCAGCCGGAGGGCGGGTTGATCGGCGAGGGCACGTCGCCCTTGAGCAGGATCCGGACCCGCTGGGTGCGCCGCTTGGGGTCGGGCACCGGCACCGCGGACAGCAGCGCCTTGGTGTACGGATGCATCGGCGTCTCGTACAGCGAGGTGCGGTCGGCCAGCTCCACGATCTTGCCGAGGTACATCACCGCGATCCGGTCCGAGACGTGCCGGATGACCGAGAGGTCGTGGGCGATGATGACGTAGGTCAGGCCCAGCTCCTCCTGGAGGTCGTCCATCAGGTTGACGACCTGCGCCTGGATCGACACGTCCAGCGCGGAGACCGGCTCGTCGGCGACCACCAGCTTGGGCTTGAGCGCCAGCGCCCGGGCGATGCCGATGCGCTGCCGCTGCCCGCCGGAGAACTCGTGCGGATAGCGGTTGTAGTGCTCGGGGCTCAGGCCCACCAGCTCCAGCAGCCGCTGCACCTCCTTCTTCACCCCGCCCTCGGGCTCGACGCCCTGGAGGCGGAAGGGGGTGGAGACGATGCCGCCGATGGTGTGCCGGGGGTTCAGCGAACCGTACGGGTCCTGGAAGATCATCTGTACGTCGCGGCGCATCGGCCGCAGCCGGCCCGTCGACAGATGGGTGATGTCGGTGCCCTGGAACTCGATCGAGCCGCCGGTCGGCTCGTCGAGCCGGGTGATCAGCCGGCCCATCGTCGACTTGCCGCAGCCGGACTCGCCGACGACGCCGAGCGTCTCCCCCGGCCGTACGTCGAAGTCGATGCCGTCGACCGCCTGCACCGCACCGACCTGCCGCTTGAGCAGGCCCTTGGTGATCGGGAAGTGCCGTACCAGCCCGCGCACCCGCAGCAGGGGCTCGGCGTCGTCCGCGGGCCCGGCCGGTGCCGTGTCCAAAGACTTCTGGAGCGGGATCGTGGTGTTCTCGTCGTCAGTCGTCTCGGTCACAGCTTCGGCGCAATCTCTTCGGTCCAGATACGCTTCCGCTCCTCCGGCGCCATGTGGCAGGCGGAGAAGTGTCCTCCCCCGCCGGCTACGCCCCCATTGGCGGGGGTGCCCCCACTGCCCGCCTCGCGCAGCTCGGGGCGGACCGTACGGGTGAGGTTGTCCTTCGGGACGTCCGCGTACGGGCAGCGGGGGTTGAAGGCACAGCCGGACGGGACGTTGATCAGGCTGGGCGGGGAGCCCTTGACCGGGATCAGCCGCTCGGTCTGCTCCCGGTCGATACGGGGCATGGAGCCGAGCAGCCCCCAGGTGTAGGGGTGCTGGGGCTCGTAGAAGACCTTCTCGGCCGGGCCGCGCTCGATGCACCGGCCGCCGTACATCACCAGCAGGTCGTCGGCGAGCTCGGCGACGACGCCCAGGTCGTGGGTGATGATGATGACCGCCGAGCCGAACTCCTTCTGCAGATCGCGGATCAGGTCCAGGATCTGCGCCTGCACGGTGACGTCCAGGGCGGTGGTCGGCTCGTCCGCGATGAGCAGTTCGGGGTTGTTGACCAGCGCCATCGCGATCATCGCGCGCTGGCGCATACCGCCGGAGAACTGGTGCGGATGGTCGTCGACCCGCTTGTCGGGCTGCGGGATGCCGACCCGGTCGAGCATCTCGATCGCCCGCTTGCGCGCGGTCTTCTTGTCCACGTCGTGGTGGACCCGGTACGCCTCCATGATCTGCTTGCCGACCGAGTAGAACGGGTGCAGCGCGGACAGCGGGTCCTGGAAGATCATGGCCATCTCGCGGCCGCGCAGCCGGCGCACCTCGTCCGGGTCGGCGGAGACCAGTTCCTTGCCGTCCAGCCAGATCTCGCCGGACATCCGGACCTTGTTGCGCTGCTGGCGCGAGGCGCGGTGCAGGCCCATGACGGCGAGCGAGGTCACCGACTTGCCGGAGCCGGATTCGCCGACGATGCCGAGCGTCTTGCCCTTCTCCAGGCTGAAGGTCAGCCCGTCGACGGACTTCACCAGCCCGTCGTCGGTGGGGAAGTGCACCTTCAGATCGCGTACGTCGAGGAAGGCGGACGTCTGCGGTGCCGTTGTCCCGGTGGCCGCCGTGGTGGCGGTCCGGTCCTCGGAGGAGTCGGTCACGAGAGCCTCACCCGCGGGTCGACGGCGGCGTACAGAACGTCCACCACCAGGTTGCAAATGACGATGAAGAACGCGGCGAGCAGGGTGACGCCGAGGATGTTCGGCAGGTCGTTGGCGTTGATCGCCTCGACGGCGAAGGCGCCGACTCCCTTGAGCGAGAAGACCTGTTCGGTGATGAGCGCGCCGCCGAGCAGCAGGCCGAGGTCCATGCCGAAGACGGTGATGATCGGGGTGAGCGCGGCGCGCAGACCGTGCCGGACGACCACCTTGCGCTCCTGAAGGCCCTTGGCGCGGGCCGTGCGGATGAAGTCCTCGGCCAGCGTCTCCAGCATGCCGGCCCGGGTGAGCCGGGCGTAGAGCGCGGAGTAGAGGAAGGCCAGGGTGACCCAGGGCAGCACCAGGGTGCGGGCCCAGAGGAACGGGTTGTCCAGCAGCGGTACGTAGTCGCTGCGTTCGAAGATCGGCCACTGGTAGGTGAACAGGGCCAGGGCCAGGGCGCCGGTGAAGAACATCGGGAGGGAGACGCCGGCCAGCGCCACGCCCATCGCCGCACGGTCGAAGAACGAACCGGGGCGCAGCGCGGAGAGCACGCCGGTGGCGACGCCGGAGACGACCCAGAGCACGGCCGCGCCGGCGGCGAGCGAGAGGGTCACCGGGAGCCGGGACTGGATCTCCGGCCAGACCTCGATGTGCGTCTTGAACGAGTAGCCGAAGCACGGCACGTGGCACTTGGCCGCTTCCGGGCCGAACTTGTAGTCGACGCCGGCGAAGATGCCCTTGAGGAAGTCCCAGTACTGCTCGTACACGGGCTTGTCCAGGCCGAGGTTCTTCTTCACCGCGGCGATGTCCGCGGGGGTGGGGGCCTTTCCGATGTACTGCTGGGCAAGCTGGTCGGTGCTCTGCCCGGCCAGTTTCGGCAGCAGGAAGAAGATGCCGAAAGTGACCGCGCTGACGATCAGCAGCAGGATCACTGCGCTGATCAACCTGCGGATGATGTACGAGAACACGGGGATGCGGCGCCGGCGCCGCGGGCCGGCCGGAACCGGCCCGCGGACACCAATGCCTTCACCTGCCTTCCAGGGCTGCTACTTCTTGACGCCGATGTTGAGGTAGTCGTACTCACCGCTGAAGGCCGAGGTGGACACCAGGTTGGTGGCCTTGGGCGAGCGGTACATCAGGACCTTGAAGTAGGTGAGCGGGACCAGCGCCGCCTGCTCCATCGTCTTCTTGTCGATCTCGGCGTACGCCTTCTCGCGGGCCGCCTTGTCGGTATTGGCGATGGCCGTTTCGAGCAGCTTGTTGATCTCCGGGTCGTCCAGCTGGGAGAGGTTGGTGTTGCCGGACTTGCTGATCGCCTTGCCGTTCAGGATCTGCTGCAGGTAGCCGTAGCCGGTCGGGAAGTCCGCGCCCCACTGCATCATGATCAGGCCGACGTTGTTCTTCTTGTTGAACTCCGGCACACCCGCGTAGTCGGAGAAGTACTTGCTCGTCGGGTACGACTGGATCTTGGCGGTGACGCCGATCTTCTTGAGCGACTCGATGACCGAGGTGGCCGCGTCGACCTCGTCCTGGCGGTCGTTGCGGGCCAGGATCGTGGTCGTGGCCTTGCCGGCGCCGCACTTGTCCCAGTGCTTCTTGGCCTCGGCCAGGTCCAGCTTGTCGCCGTCGTACTTCTGCGGGTACAGGTCGAACTTCTGGTAGCCGGCGAGGTCGGTGGGCAGCGTCGTCGAGGCGATCTCACCGCGGATCGGACCGCCGAGCGCGGTCTGCACGGCCTTCTTGTCGATCGCGTACTCGACCGCCTTGCGGCACTCGATGTTGTCGAACGGCTTCACCTTGGTGTTGATCGCCGTGTAGACGAGGCGCTGACCGGGCGCGTTGTCGGTGTTGGCCTTCTCCTTGGAATCGGTCAGGAGCTGGGCCTGCGTCTGGCCGTCGACGCCGCGGCCGGCCAGGTCGACCAGGGTGTTGCCGGACTGCAGGTCCTTGTCGATCGTCGACTGGGCGACCTTCAGGTTCAGCACGATCTTGTCCGGGAGCTGCTTGCGCAGCGGGTCGGTCTTCGCCGACCACTGCGGGTTGCGGACCAGGGTGAGCTGCTTGCCCTCCTGGTAGCTCTGGAACTTGTACGAGCCGGTGGACAGCACGGCCTTGGTGTAGTCCGCGCCCTTGTCCTTGGCCTGCGGGACCGGCGCGGTCTGCGGGGCGCTGACCAGGTAGTCGAACTCGGCGAACGGCTTCTTGAGGTGGAAGACGACCGTCTGGTCGTCGGGCGTCTCGATGGACTTCAGACCGGCCTTGCTCTTGTCCTTGTAGGGACCCTTGTAGCCGCCGCCGTCGTTGTCCTTGAGGAACTGCTGGAAGTAGTTCGGGCCCAGCGAGAGCACGTCACGCGCGAAGTTGGACCGCTCCACGGCGTACTTGACGTCCTGCGAGGTGACGGTGGAGCCGTCCTCGTACTTGACGCCCTTGCGGAGCTTGTACGTCCAGGTCTTGCCGCCGTCGCTGGGCTTGCCCATGGACTCGGCGAGGTCCGGGACCAGCTGGTTGCCCTTGGGGCCGGGGCCCGGCTTGAAGGTGGTGAGCGGGCGCGCGTAGAGCCGGCTGAAGTTGTAGATGAAGGCGTAGTAGGTGTTGCCCGGGTCGAACGACTCGGGGGCGTCGCTCATGGCGTAGGTGACCGTGCCGCCCTTGGCGTCCGAGGCGTTGACGACACCCTTGGTGGCCGCGTTGGCCTCGCCGGAGCCTTCCGAGGAGCCCTTGCCCCCGCTGCAGCCGGCCAGCAAAAGGCCCGCACTGGTGATGGCCGCTATGGTCGCGACCGGAACTGACCTTCGCATGGTGGTCGGTGTCCCCTTCGTTCGGTCTTCGTACGGTCTTCGTTCGGTCTTTCGTTCGTGGAGAAACGTCACAACACAGAGCGCGGTGGCGGCTGGGGCGGACGCCCGCGGTGCCGTCAGCGGCTGCGCGGGTCCAGCGCGTCCCGCAGACCGTCACCGAGCAGGTTGAACGCGAGCACGGTGACGAAGATCGCGAGGCCGGGGACGATCATGTACTGGGGGTCGACCTCGTAGTACTTGACCGCCTGGTTGAGCATGCCGCCCCAGGAGGCCTGGGGCGGCTGGATGCCGACGCCCAGGAAGCTCAGTGCGGCCTCGAAGAGGATGTTGGAGGGGATCAGCAGCGTCGAGTAGACGATGATCGGGCCCACCAGGTTGGGCAGCAGCTCCCGGAAGAGGATGAACGGGCCGCGCGCGCCCATGCCCCGGGCCGCGTCCACGAATTCCCGCTCGCGCAGCGACAGCGTCTGCGCGCGCACGATCCGTCCCATGTACGGCCAGTTGAAGAAGCCGATCACGAAGATCAGCACCGAGATGTGCAGCGGCAGGCCCTCCAGGCCGAAGGCGCCGCCCTGCAGCGATGCGGAGATCGCGATGGCGAACAGCAGCAGCGGGAACGCCAGGAAGACGTCCATCATGCGGCTGATGAAGGCGTCCACCCGCCCGCGGTAGAAACCGGCGATCACGCCGAGCACGGTGCCGATGGCGACCGACAGCAGCGTGGCGCCGAACGCCACGATCAGCGACACCCAGGAGCCCTCCAGGACCCGGGCGAGCAGATCGCGGCCGAACTTCGGGTCCACGCCGAGCAGGTGGTCCCCGCTCATCCCGCCGAAGTCCCCCTTGGGCAGCGTGGTGTTGGGGTCGATCAGCGACTCGTTGGGCGCGTTGGGGTCCAGCCCCAGCAGGGCCTGCAGCGGACGGGAGAGCGCCGCGACGGCGATCAGCAGGATGACAACGATGGCACCGGCCACCGCGACCTTGTCCCGCCGGAAGCGCAGCCATGCGATCTGGCCGAGCGAGCGCCCTTCGATGCGCTTGCTCGCCACGCCCTCCAGCACCGCTTCCGGCTGCGCCTCGGCAGCCGCCCCGGTGGTCTCGATCGGTGCGGTCACGGTGCCTTTGACCCCTCTCGGCCGGCGGTGGCCGGCCCCTGCCCGCCGCGGTAGCGGCCTGGTTCACGTCAATTGGTGCGGTGCACTGCGGAGCAAGTCCGGTGATCCTCACGGGAGTTCACCTTGCGGAAGGAAGCGGTTCACCCGATGCCGACCGGAATGACGCTCGCACAGAGGACCGAGGCCCTTGTTGGTTCCGGAGTCTTCATCCCCTTCGCGATCAGTCACCAGCCCTGACGGGGAAAGGATGCGCAACTGTGATGTGCTCCACGGCTTTCCGTTATACGGACAGAAGTGCGGGCTGAGCGGAGCCGAGAGCCGCGGGAGAGCGCCTCAACCGCGGGGCGTACGGGGCGAATTCGCCACAAGAAACCCGCCGGAGCGACACGCTCCGGCGGGCGAGACGGACGGTGGGTAAGGCCGCTCAGTACGGCCGCGGGTAGCCGTAGCCGTACGAGGGCGCCGGTGGCTGGGCCGGCTGCTGGGTGTAGCCGTCACGGTCGAAGAACGGCCGCGCGACGGCCCGCATCCACATGGCGACCGGGTCGTACTCGTCGCTCATCGCGACCGTGGAGACCGGCAATCCGTCCGGGACGGCACCGATCGACTGCTGGATCATCAACCGGGCGGAATCCACCGCCTGCGGGCCGGTGTCGTACAGATCCAGACCGATCGCCAGATACGGGGCGCCGAGCGCGGGCTGCACCCAGGCGCGGCGCAACGACCGTACGGCGGGCGTGCGATGGGCGTTCTGCGCCAGCAGCGCGTAGAACTGCGGGATGTCGATGACCGGGTCGGAGAGCCGCAGCGGACCGGCGGGCAGCCGGTCGAGACCGCCGGCGATCCGGCGCAGATCCAGCCAGGGAATGCCGACCCCGCCGCCGGGAGCATGCGGATTCAGCCACAGTCCCCAGCGGTCGGGGAAGAGCGCGGTGGCGATCTCCAGGCCGCTGACGACCTCGTGGTCGCGGTTCCAGCCGGAGGCGGCGAGTTCGGGCGCGGAGGTCACGCACGGCGCGTAGCCGAGGCCGTCGACCTCCATGTTCCCGTACTGCGCATCGGCCGAACCGGCCCGGCCGTGCCAGAGCAGCATCCAGACCTGGCCCGCGGCGAGTGCGTGCAGCAGGGCTTCGTAGGCGTCGTAACGGCCGGGCGAGACCTGCTGCAGCAGCTGCTCCAGCTGTCCGGCCGCCGCCGGCCCCTGATGCGCACCCGCACTCACGTGGTCCGTCCCCTCTCTCGGCAGGGCACGTGTGGGTGCGCCCGCGCGTCATCCAACCAGCTTAGGGCTTGCCGGTGGTCCAGGGCCGGAAGGCCGCGGCGTCCGCAACGGCGGGGAACCCTAGGAGTGCTCGCGCGAGTAGAAAGGCCGTACCCGCTCCAGCATCCAGTCGGCGACCGGGTCGCCCTGGGCGAGGTCCAGCATGACGAGCTGTACGGGCCAGGGCACCGGCACCGCGCCGAGGGCCCGCCCCAGGCCCGCGAGCACCGTGTCGCGGGCCGATCCGTCGTGCAGCGCCTCGGGGACCGTGGCGACCTGGACACCGACGAACAGTGCGGGCGTGTCGCCTTCCACGCTGGCCAGGACACGCCGGGCAGTCAGGACAATTCCGACGCCGGAGAACTCCAGTCCGGCGGCGGCCAGGAAGTCCACCGGCTCGTCCTGCCAGTCCGGTTCGAAGAGCCGCACCCGGCCGCCGCTCGGCAGTCCGCCGGTATCCGGTTCCTGACGTCCCGAGCGGCACAATTCGGCCACCGCGGGCGGCGGCACCGGGACGCCGACCGTCCCGTCCGGATTCACCACGATCCCGATCTTCGGCGGCAGCCCGCGGGCGAACTCCACGGCCGGCGCGACGGTGAAGGACATGTGCGAGCCGACGACCCGCAGGAACTCCTGCTCGGAGCTGTAGACCGGGACGTAGGCAAGCCCGCCGATGTCGACGGTGGGCAGGTCCAGTCCGGCGGTACCCGGGCCCGCGCCCTGCGGACCGCCGCCGTTGGGCAGCGGCACCCACACCCGGCTGCGGCCCAGGACCTCGACGATCCGGCCGCCGGCGCCGGGATGCCCGACCGAGGCGGCCAGCACCTCTTCGAGTTCGTTCGCCGGCCAGGCCAGCTGCGGTATCCCCTGCTCCGGAAAGTTCATCTGCATCCACCCGTGTTCCACACCGCACTCCGCGCTTTCTGGCCCATGACCCTAGACGAGAGAAAGCGGTGGCCGCGCCCGCGGGGCGGGTGACGCTGCGGCGGGCGGCGGCGCGGGCGGAAGCGGGCGCCGGTCAGCGGAAGGTGAGGGTTTCCAGGGCGCTCGCCGCGCGGCGGTCCAGCAGCACGACCGAGGCGAATCCGCGCGGCAGCCGGGCCGCCTCCGCGCCGCCGACCAGCCCGGACACCGCCCGGCGGTGCCGGGCGAAGGCGTACCCCGACACCCCGCGGCCGCGCGCCTGCTGGCCGGCCCGGGCCACCTCCGGTGCCACGTCGAGCAGGACGAGATGCAGCCCCCGGCCGCCGCGGCCGGCCGCCCGGGCCATCCAGCGGCGCACCCACGCCAGCGTCCCGCAGTCGTGCACCACCACGCTGCGGCCGGAGCGCAGTGCCCTGCCGAGCGCCAGATAGTGCGCGGCCCGGACCAGCGGGCGGTAGAGGCCGTAGGGCAGCCGGCGCAGTCTGCCGCGTTCGAAGCGCTCGCGGACGTCCTGGGAGTCGATCCGGTGCACCTCGGCCCCGCCGCCGTCCAGCGGCGGCACGACCCGGTGCATCAGGGTGCTCTTGCCGCTGCCGGGCAGGCCGGAGACGACCACCAGGTCACCGGGCGGGAACCGCAGCTCGGCGGCGGCCCGGGCCCGGTCGTCGCCGCGCAGGTCCACCACCCGCGCCCCGCGCCCCGGCCGGACGACCGGGCGGGCCGGGCGCCGGGCCCGGGGTGCGGCGGCGCGGACCGCCACCGGCTCTTCGGGTCCGGCCCCCGATGTGGCCGCGAGTGCCGCGTCCCTGTGCACCGTGATCACCCTCCCCGTCCGGGTTGTGTCCGGGTTACGGTCCGGCCCGAGGCCGGTTCCCTACCCGCAGAGTGTCAAGAAAAGGTAATGACCATCAAGGTGATTGTCCGATCCGCCCACGTCGGGGACGGTGCGCCGACCGGGCCTCCTGTATTCGGCGATCCCGTGCAATGATGTGCGCGCCACGTGCACATCTCGGTTCACCCGTGCACCGCCAACTCCATACCGGCCGCTTGAATCCGCGCGGGAGAGTCCCCGGCCGCCACGGCGGGGCGCCGAAGGAGCAAGTCCTCCCTTGAATCTCTCAGGCCCCTATACCGCGCGGGCGAGGCAGATCTGAAAAGCGAGTCCGGCCCGGCCCACGGGGCGGCTCCACCCAAGGTGCAAACCGGGCCCGTTCGCGGGCTCCCGGTGAACCTCTCAGGTTCCGATGACAGATGGGGAGAACGTCTTGTCACCCCTGCCTGGGAGCCCAGAACCATGACTGATGCCCCCCGCCGCACGGCGCTCGATGCCACGCATCGGGCACTCGGCGCGACCATGACCGACTTCGCCGGCTGGGACATGCCACTGCGCTACGGCAGCGAGCGCGACGAACACGTCGCGGTCCGCACCCGCGCCGGCCTCTTCGACCTCTCCCACATGGGCGAGATCACCGTCACCGGCCCGCAGGCCGCCGACCTCCTCGACTTCGCCCTGGTCGGCAACATCGGCGGGGTGAAGACCGGCCGCGCCCGGTACACCATGATCTGCAACGCCGAGGGCGGCATCCTGGACGACCTGATCGTCTACCGGCTGGCCGACCAGGAGTACATGGTGGTCGCCAACGCCTCCAACGCCCAGGTCGTGCTGGACGCGCTGACCGCCCGGGGCGGCGGCTTCGACGCCGTGGTCCGCGACGACCGGGACGCCTACGCGCTGCTCGCGGTGCAGGGCCCGGAGTCCCCCGGCATCCTCAAGAAGCTGACGGACGCCGATCTGGACGGGCTGAAGTACTACGCCGGCCTGCCCGGCACGGTCGCCGGCGTCGAGGCGCTGATCGCCCGTACCGGCTACACCGGCGAGGACGGCTTCGAGCTGTTCGTCCGGCCGGCCGACGCGGTCGCCCTCTGGGAGGCGCTGACCGAGGCCGGCAAGGACGTGGGCCTGGTGCCGTGCGGGCTGTCCTGCCGGGACACCCTGCGCCTGGAGGCGGGCATGCCGCTGTACGGGCACGAGCTCACCACCGCCACCACCCCCTTCGACGCGGGCCTGGGCCGGGTCGTGAAGTTCGAGAAGACGACCAACAACGGCGACTTCGTCGGCCGCGCCGCGCTGGAGGTGGCCGCCGAACGCGCCGAGGCCGCCCCGCCGCGCAAGCTGGTCGGGCTGATCGCCCAGGGCCGCCGGGTCCCGCGCGCGGGCTACCCGGTCGTCTCCGCCGACGGGACGGTGATCGGCGAGGTCACCTCGGGCGCCCCCTCCCCCACGCTCGGCAAGCCGATCGCGATCGCCTACGTCGACGCGGACTGGGCCACACCGGGCACCGAGGGTGTCCACGTGGACATCCGTGGAAGCCATGAGCCGTACGAGGTCCTCGCGCTGCCCTTCTACAAGCGGCAGAAGTAACGGTTCGCCCCGGCGGACCGGGCGGCGGCGCGCCACCGCGCGTCTCACTGTGCAAGACGCTCCCCCGGACTTCGTCCGGTGAGGTGCCCCCATTCACGATCACACCCTCGCGTACAGGAGAATCGAGCCATGAGCAACCCCCAGCAGCTGCGCTACAGCAAGGAGCACGAGTGGCTGTCGGCCGCCGAGGAAGGCGTCTCGACGGTCGGCATCACGGAGCACGCGGCGAACGCCCTCGGCGACGTCGTCTACGTGCAGCTCCCTGAGGTCGGCTCCACGGTCACGGCGGGCGAGAGCTGCGGTGAGCTGGAGTCGACCAAGTCGGTCAGCGATCTCTACGCGCCCGTGCACGGCGAGATCGTGGAGATCAACGAGGACGTCGTCAACGACCCCTCGCTGGTGAACTCCGCCCCGTTCGAGGGCGGTTGGCTGTTCAAGGTGAAGATCAGCGACGAGCCCGCCGAGCTGCTCTCGGCCGACGAGTACGCCGCGTTCATCACCGAGTGAGCCACCCCGCCCGTTGGAAGTGCTCTGCGCCCTCTGACCCCTCCAGGAAAGACCCATGTCGCTTCTGAACAGCTCCCTGCACGAGCTCGACCCCGACGTCGCCGCGGCCGTCGACGCCGAGCTGCACCGCCAGCAGTCCACCCTCGAAATGATCGCGTCGGAGAACTTCGCCCCCGTCGCCGTCATGGAGGCCCAGGGCTCCGTCCTCACCAACAAGTACGCCGAGGGTTACCCCGGCCGCCGCTACTACGGCGGCTGCGAGCACGTCGATGTCGTCGAGCAGATCGCCATCGACCGCATCAAGGCCCTCTTCGGCGCGCCCTACGCCAACGTCCAGCCCCACTCCGGCGCCCAGGCCAACGCCGCCGCCATGTTCGCCCTCCTCAAGCCGGGCGACACCATCCTGGGTCTCAACCTCGCCCACGGCGGGCACCTGACCCATGGCATGAAGATCAACTTCAGCGGCAAGCTCTACAACGTCGTCCCGTACCACGTCGACGAGAAGACCAACCTGGTCGACATGGACGAGGTCGAGCGCCTGGCCAAGGAGCACCGCCCCAAGCTGATCGTCGCCGGCTGGTCGGCCTACCCCCGCCAGCTCGACTTCGCCGCCTTCCGCCGCATCGCCGACGCCGTCGACGCCTACCTCATGGTCGACATGGCCCACTTCGCGGGTCTCGTGGCGGCCGGGCTGCACCCCTCGCCGGTGCCGCACGCCCACGTGGTGACCACCACCACCCACAAGACCCTCGGCGGCCCCCGCGGCGGCGTCATCCTCTCCGCCACCCCGGAGATCTCCAAGAAGGTCAACTCCGCGGTCTTCCCCGGCCAGCAGGGCGGCCCCCTGGAACACGTCATCGCGGCCAAGGCGGTCTCCTTCAAGGTCGCCGCGTCCGACGAGTTCAAGGAGCGCCAGCAGCGGACCCTGGAAGGCGCCAAGATCCTCGCCGAGCGCCTGGTCCAGGACGACGTCACCGAGCACGGTGTGTCGGTCCTGTCCGGCGGCACCGACGTCCACCTCGTCCTGGTCGACCTGCGCAACAGCCAGCTCGACGGCCAGCAGGCCGAGGACCGCCTCCACGAGGTCGGCATCACCGTCAACCGCAACGCCATCCCCAACGACCCCCGGCCCCCGATGGTGACCTCGGGTCTGCGGATCGGCACCCCGGCCCTGGCCACCCGCGGTTTCCAGGCCGACGACTTCCGCGAGGTCGCCGACATCATCGCCGAGGCCCTCAAGCCGGACTACGACGCCGAGGCCCTCAAGGCCCGGGTCACCGCACTCGCGGAGAAGTACCCGCTGTACCCGTCGCTGTGACGCGTCTCATGCGGTGATCCTCCGGTCCGCCGGCCCTCGGCGGACGGGGGCTCAACGGGCCGTGGGCCCGGGGCCGTTGGTCCCGGGCCCCCGGTCTGCATGCCCGGCTTCCCCTCCCCCTTCGTCGATGTCGCGCGCCCGCACGGCGGAATCCGGGATTCCGGGTGAGGGGCGCGAAATAGGGTGTCAGCGGCATACACAGCGGCCCTTCAACGGCGAGGGGGCATTTCGACAGCAGGACGGACGACACCACCCCATGGACATGAGCGCGGGCGACCGGAAGGGCCTCAGCCTCTTCGCCCTCATCATGATCGGCATCGGCTCGATCTTCGGCTCCGGCTGGCTCTTCGGCGCCGGTGCCGCCGCGCAAGTGGCGGGCCCCGCGGCACTGGTCGCGTGGGTGATCGGTGCCGTCTTCATCGGCATGATCGCGATGTCCTACGCGGAGGTCGGCGCGGCCTACCCGATCCCCGGCGGAATGGCCCGCTACGGCCACCTCTCGCACGGACCGGTGCTCGGCTTCCTCACCGGCTGGGCGGTGTGGATCGCGACCGCCTCGCTCATCCCGATCGAGTCGATCGCCGCCACCCAGTACATGACGTCCTGGGGCTTCGGCTGGGCGAAGGGGCTGGTCGAACCGGCCGGCCACCAGCTCTCGGCGTCCGGCATGGCCGTGGCGCTGGCCCTGACCGTCGCGCTCTGGCTGACCTGCTACTGGTCGGTGCAGCTGCTGGCCCGCGCCAACACCGTGCTCACCGTGGTGAAGTTCGCCATCCCGGTGCTCGCCGTGGCGGCGCTGGCCGCCTCCGGCTTCCACACCTCGAACCTCACCGCGCAGGGCGGCTTCGCCCCGTACGGCTGGTCGGCCGTGCTCACCGCCGTCACCACCTGCGGCGTGGTCTTCGCCTTCAACGGGTTCCAGGCCGTGGTCAACCTCGGCGGCGCCGCCCGGAACCCGGGCCGGGCCATCCCGGTCGCCCTGGTCGGTGCGCTCACCCTGGGCCTGGTGATCTACCTGGCGCTGCAGACCGCGTACCTGGGGGCGGTGCCGCCCGAGCAGCTGGCCCGGGCCGGCGGCTGGCAGGGGGTGAACCTGGGCTCGCCGTTCGCCGACCTCGCCAAGCTGCTGATGCTGCACTGGGTGGTCACGATGCTGCAGTTCGGCGCGTTCATCTCGCCGGCCGGCTCCAACATCGCCAACGTGGCCTCGGCCGCGTACATGGTCACCAACCTGGCGGAGACCGGCTTCTTCCCGCGGAAGCTGGCGGCCGTGCACCCGCGGTACGGCACCGCCCGCCCGGCGATGTGGCTCAACCTCGGCTTCTCCGTCCTGTTGCTGCTGACCGTCGGGCGCAGCTGGCAGGCGCTGGCCGGGGTGGTCTCGGCGGCCATGGTCATCTCGTACCTGATCGGCCCGATCGCGGTGGGGGTGCTGCGCCGGACCGCGCCGGAGCTGCCCCGTCCGTTCCGGCTCCCGGCCGCCGGGGTCCTCAGCCCGGTCACCTTCGCCTTCGCGGCCTGCGCCCTGTACTGGTCGAAGTGGCCGGACACCGGCAAGGTGACCGCGCTGACGCTGGTGTCCGTGCCGATCGCGGTGCTGGTGCTGCGCCACCGGGCCGGGTCCCTCGGCGCGGCCCGGCTGCGGCGGCAGTTCGCCCCGGCCTGGTGGATGATCGTCTTCCTGCTCTGGCTGGCCGCGCTGTCCGCGCTGGGCAGCCCGGACTTCGGCGGGCACGGCATCATCCCCGGCGGCCTGGACATCGCCCTGGTCGCGCTCTCCGCGCCGGCCTTCTACTTCTGGGCCGTACGGGCCGGCGTCCGGGCCCGGGCGACCGGCCTGACCGGCCCGCCGGCCGCCGCGGTGGCCGGCCGGGCACCCGCTGTGACACCGACACCTCCCGTTACACCCGCCGACGGCCGCCCGACGGTTTCCGTCTGACGGCACCGCGCCGGGTCCGCGTTACGCTCGACATTCGGCGCAGAAACGTACCTCTTCGTCCGATAGCTCCACCGTCCACCACGAGCAGACAAGGGAGTCCGCCCCCGTGGCCATCTCCGTCTTCGACCTTTTCTCCATCGGCATAGGTCCCTCCAGCTCCCACACCGTCGGCCCGATGCGCGCCGCCCGGATGTTCGCCGGCCGGCTCAAGAAGGACGGCCTGCTCGCCCGGACGGCCCGCATCCACGCCGAACTCTTCGGCTCCCTGGGCGCCACCGGCCACGGCCACGGCACCCCCAAGGCCGTCCTGCTCGGCCTGGAGGGCGACTCCCCGCGCACCGTCGACGTCGAAACCGCCGACGACCGGGTCGCGGCGATCAAGGAGTCGGGGCGGATCAGCCTGCTCGGCGCCCACGAGATCGCCTTCGACTTCGACGAGGACCTGGTCCTGCACCGCCGCAAGACCCTGCCGTACCACGCCAACGGCATGACGGTCCGGGCCTACGACGCGGACGGCGCCGAGCTGCTGAGCAAGACCTACTACTCGGTGGGCGGCGGCTTCGTCGTCGACGAGACCGTGCTGGCGGCGGAGGGGGCGGACGGCGAGAACCCGATCGTGCCGGACGACACGGTCCTGAAGTACCCCTTCCGCACCGGCGACGAGCTGCTGCGGCTGTCCCAGCAGACCGGCCTGTCCATCTCCGCCCTGATGCTGGAGAACGAAAAGGCCTGGCGCACCGAGGACGAGATCCGCGAGGGCCTGCTGGAGATCTGGCGGGTGATGCAGGCCTGCGTGGCCCGCGGCATGTCCCGCGAGGGGATCCTGCCGGGCGGCCTGAAGGTCCGCCGGCGGGCGGCCGGCTCGGCCCGCAAGCTGCGCGCCGAGGGCGACGCCACCGCCCGCGCCATGGAGTGGATCACCCTCTACGCGATGGCCGTCAACGAGGAGAACGCCGCCGGCGGCCGGGTCGTGACCGCGCCGACCAACGGCGCCGCCGGCATCATCCCGGCCGTGCTGCACTACTACATCAACTTCGTGCCCGGCGCCGACGAGGACGGTGTGGTGCGCTTCCTGCTCGCCGCCGGCGCCATCGGCATGCTCTTCAAGGAGAACGCCTCCATCTCCGGCGCCGAGGTCGGCTGCCAGGGCGAGGTCGGCTCGGCCTGCTCCATGGCCGCCGGCGGTCTGGCCGAGGTCCTGGGCGGCTCCCCCGAGCAGGTCGAGAACGCCGCCGAGATCGGCATGGAACACAACCTCGGCCTGACCTGCGATCCGGTCGGCGGCCTGGTCCAGATCCCGTGCATCGAGCGCAACGGCATGGCCGCCGTCAAGGCCGTCACCGCCGCCCGCATGGCCCTGCGCGGCGACGGCCGGCACCACGTCTCCCTCGACAAGGTCATCAAGACCATGAAGGACACCGGCGCCGACATGAGCGTCAAGTACAAGGAGACGGCGCGGGGCGGACTCGCCGTGAACATCATCGAGTGCTGAGGAAGTAGGCCCTGACCAGCGCGTTCGTTTCTTTCAGCGCTGTCAGGGCCGTCCTTGCCAATAACAAGCGTGTTGTGAAAATGGGCCCATGGCCACCTCCTCCGCTCCCGGCGAAGGCCCCGCCCGTCCGGTCTCCGTCTCCCTCCACGAGGGCACCATCGCCGCTCTCCGGGCACGTACCGGAAAGCGAGGCATGTCCGCCTATGTCGAAGCCCTCATCCAGCGCCAGCTGGAGCGGGATCGCCTGCGGGATCTCATCGAAGACGCCGAAGCCGAACACGGCCCGGTGGACCAGGCAGCGGTCGAGACCAAGCGAGCCGTCCTGCGCGGTGACACGGCCGGCTCGGCGGACGCCGCGTGAGCGGAACACTCATCCTGGACTGCGAGGGGCTCTCCCAACTCGTACGGCGTTCCCCTGAGCTCATCGAGTGGCTGGCTGCCGCCGAGGCCGAGGACGTCCGCGTGGTCACCAGCTCCGTCACGCTGGTCGAAGCCCGCGACCCCGAGGTCGACCAGGCCCGGTTCGACTACGCCGTCTCCCGCGTGAACATCGTCCCGCCCACCGAAGCGATCGCGCGCCACGCCGGCAAGCTCCTCGCCACAGCCGCCCCCACAACCGTCCTGACATCCGACCCTGAGGACCTCAGCATTCTGTGCGGCTCCGGCGCCCGCGTCGCCAAGGTCTGACTCTGCGAGGCCGCGTCTCACCTCTCGCGCGGGTCAGAGCCTCGGACAGCAGCCCTCCTCGGTCGGCCAGGCGCAAGCCCCGCCACCGATGGCGACCTGCCGAGTCGGTCCCGGCGGGCGACTACCTGCCGATCTCCCAGGCGAAGGGCGGGAGTTCACGGGCCCGGGAGTAGATCTCCAGGGCGTGCCGGGCCGGGACGAAGGGGTGTACGCGGGCGCCTTCGAGGCCGGCCAGCAGGCGGGCGCAGTGGTGGACGCAGCCGGCCACCTCGCGGCCGTGGCGGTCGACGATGGTGGCGGCGTCGTGGGGGCCCTCGCACGGGGTGGGGTCCTTGACGGCGGCGGCCGGGCAGCGGCCGTGCGGGGTTCCGGCGACGGCCTCCCGGCCGGCTGCCGGGTGCGGTGACCGGGCGTCGAACGGCTGGTTCATGGCGATCTCCCCCTGGCGGTGCGGTGCGGTGGTGCGTGCCGTGGACGGTGGCGGGCTCCTGGCGGTCCGGCGCGCCCAGGACAGTGGTGCTCGGCGCGGGCGGCGTCCATGCCGCCTTGGGGAAGACCTGGTCGGATCGTCAGCTATTCGTGACTCCACCCACGACTGGCGTCGTGGGCTTCCTGCGTCGCTGGCTGAGCAGCGTCACAGAGGGCCGGCCCGGCCCTGTGCAGGACGTTCAAGGCGCCCACGTGGTCCGCGTTCGCGACGAACCCGCAGGAGACGCATGCGAACATCGCTTGGGTGGTGCGGTTCTCCTTCGCGACGTGCCCGCATTCGGGGCAGGTCCGGGAGGTATTGCGGGCGTTCACCGGGATCATGCGGCGAGCGGCACTCTCAGCCTTCTGCGCCAGGATTCCCAGGAAAATGCCCCAACCCGCATCCACGATGCTGCGGTGCAAGCCTGCTTTCGCTGCGGCCCCGTTCGGCAGGAAGCTGCCGGGCCGGGCGGGGTCGGGCTTGGGCGCGGGCGCTTTGGTCATGCCCGCTATGTTCAGCTTCTCGTGCACGATCACGTCGTGCTCGGCAACGAGCAGGTTGGCGGCTTTGTGGTGATGGTCCAGGCGCTGACGTCGGATTTTGGCGTGCAACTTGGCCACCTTCCGCGCCGCAGCCCGGTGCTTCTTCGTGCGCCGCTTCGTGCGCCTGGGGAACGACGAAAGATGACGCTGGGCGGCGGCCAGATCCTCGGCGGACGATGCGAGGAAGCGCGGGTTGCGCACGTGCTCACCGTTCGATGTGGTGAGGAAGTGCGCCACGCCCATGTCGATGCCGACAATCGACCTGGTGGCCGGAAGGGGCTCGGGGGGCACGTTGTCGCAGGCAAGCACCACATACCAGTGCTTGCCCTCACGCTTGATGCTGATCGTTTTCACCTGCCCACGCACGGGCCGGTGCTGGTGCACGCGGACGTGCCCGATGCCTTGAAGGCGAACACGGGTCTGGGCATCGTTCGGGGTGGAGTCCCACCGGCAGCCGTCCCCGTCCTTGGGAAACTCCACCGTGTCGAAGTGGCCAGCGCCCTTGAAACGCGGATAGCCGGGCTTCTTACCGGTCTTCACTCGGCGGAAGAACGCGGCGAAGGCCTTGTTCAGTCGCCGCAAGGTCGCCTGCTGGGAGGAGAAGGACCAGCGCCCCTGCCGCTCCGGATCGAAGGTCCGGATCTCCTTGAGCTGGGCGGATTGCTGCCCGTACCGGATCGAGGTCTTTGAGCTGTGCCGGTAGGCATCGCGGCGTTCTTGGAGCGCGCCGTTGTAGAGGGAACAGTGGTCGGCCAGCATCGCCCGCAAGGCGACTTCCTGCCGGACGGTCGGCCGAAGGCGGAACTTGTACGCACGAATCACGCACAACCTCCGCCGCCTGTCGTCCAGTTGATCACCATTTAGCACGTGGGTACAGGTCAAGATACCTGTGCGCGGACGACCGGTCGGCACTCCCCAGCTCAGGAGCGCTCCGGGTACTCCGGGCGCTCCGGGCGGCCCAGGGTGCGGAAGGCGGCCGGTTCCAGGAGCAGGGCGAGGGTGAGCCAGGTGGCGGCCAGCAGCCAGCCGCCGACGACGTCGCCGAGCCAGTGGACGCCCAGATAGACCCGGGTGAGGCCGACCCCGGCGGCCCAGAGGGCGAGCACCGCGCACCAGGTGCGGGCGACGGCGGGGCCGCAGCGGTGCGCGAGGCCCCAGGCGAGCAGGCCGGCCGCGAGCGCGGAGGTGGTGGCGTGGCCGGAGGGGAAGGCGTATCCGGTGGCGTGGCCGGCCCAGTCGACGGCCGGTGGGCGGGCCCGGGCGAGCAGTTCCATCAGGCCGTAGCGGATCGTCTGGCCGACGGCGAGGACGACCACCGTGCAGGTCACCGCCCGGAGGCGGCCGGTCGCGCCGCGGCCGGCCAGCAGTCCGGCGAGGACGGCCATCAGGTAGGGGACGAGGCCGGTGCCGGTGGCGGTCAGGGCCCGCGCCAGGGACCGCACCGGCTCGCCGTGGTGGGCGGCGGCCCAGTGGACCGTGTCCCGTTCGGGGGCGAGCGGGGTGCCGTGCCGTACGGAGACGGTGGTCGCGGCGGCGGCGAAGAGCACCGCACAGACCACGGCCAGGGCGAGCAGCGCGCCGTTCCCCGGCCGCGGGACGGAGCCGGGGCCCAGTTCCGGCCGCGGTTGCCGGCTGACCACCGGCTCCCGGTCCGGCCCGGGCCCGGCTCCCGCCCCGTCTCCCGGCGCGGTCACCGCGCGGCCACCAGGGGGCGCAACCGGGTCGTGCGGATCCGGGCGACGGCGGGGGCCGCGCGGTGGGCGAGCGGGTGGAGTGCCCAGGCCACCAGGCCCCCGGTGAGCAGGCCGGCGACGGCGTCGTGCGGGTAGTGGGCCCCGATCCAGACCCGGGAGGCCGCCATCAGGACGGCGGCCGGGGCGGCGATCCGGCCGAGCCGCCGGTCGCACAGGAGGAGCGCGACCGCGGCGGCCGCGGCGATGGCGGCGTGGTTGCTGGGGAAGGACCAGTCGCCGGGCCCCGGGCAGCTCTCGACGGTGCGGGTGTGCAGCGTCCGGCACGGTCGCTGCTCGTCGAAGAGGCTCTTGACCAGGTCGTTCGCGGCGTAGGCGAGGACGACGGTCAGGGGGGCCGCCAGGGCCGTGGCCATGGCGCCCGGCCCGCGGCTGCGCGCCCGCCACCAGGCGAGCAGCATCAGCACGGCGAAGAGCGCCAGGCCGTAGTCGCTCCAGGCGGCGACGGCGGTGTTCAGGCCGTGCGGGGCGCGGTGCGCGAGATGGATGATCCAGGTGTAGGCGGTGCCGTCGATCGCGGCTCCGCCGAGGGCGAGGGAGGTCATGGGTGCTGCTCCTCCGGGTCGGCCGCCGCCGGGCGCCGGCGGGCGCGGAGCACCTCCAGGGCGAGCGGGGTCAGCGACACCGCCACCACGAGGGCCACCAGCGGCAGCAGATAGCGGTCGACGTGGGGCACGGACGAGCCCAGGGCATATCCGGCGAGGGTGAGGCCGAGCGTCCAGAGAAGTCCGCCGGTGATCTGCCAGAGGGTGAAGGTGCGGGCGGGCACCCGCAGGGCTCCGGCCAGCGGGTTCAGCACGGTGCGCACGATCGGGACGAAGCGGGCGAGGACGATGGCCTTGGCGTGGCCGTAGCGGGCGAGGTACTCCTCGGCGCGGGCGGCGCCCTCGTGCAGCTTGCGGGCGCGGCTGCGGGCCAGCAGGGCGCGGCCGCCGCGCCGGCCGAGCCAGTAGCCGGTCTGGGATCCGGCGAGCGTGCCCACCGCGGCGGCGAGCAGCACCTGGGGCAGGTCGAGGTGTACGGCGCCGCCGGCGCCCGGGGCGCAGAGCAGTCCGGCGGTGAAGAGCAGGGAGTCGCCGGGCAGGAAGAACCCGACGAGCAGTCCGGTCTCGGCGAACAGGACGACGGCGACGCCGAGCGCCCCGAACGCGGCGAGCAGCGAGCCGGCGTCGAGCACGTCGACGGCCTGGCCCATGCCCGTCGCATCGGCTGCCACCTGCGCAAACGCAGCGGCTACGGCCATGTCGGTGGCCCCTTACATAATGGGTTGCGGGCCTGCCGTGCGACCGGCCCGACCGACTACAGTCACGTAGACGGTCTTCGGAACTGTAGACGACGAGCAGGCGAGGGGCGTTCCATGTCGGAGACACCACCCGTGCAGCGGCGCCCCTCCGGCGAGCTGGAGGCGAGCGTCCTCGCGGCGCTCTGGGCGGCCGAGCGGCCGCTCAGCCCGGCCGAGGTGCAAAGCGCCCTCGGCGGCCGGCTGGCCCGTACGACCGTCACGACGATCCTGTCCCGGCTGCACGACAAGGGCGCGGTGTCCCGCTCCCGGGCGGGCCGCGGCTTCACGTACTCCCCGATACAGGACTCCGCGGGGCTGACCGCCCGGCGGATGCGCAGCGAGCTCGACAAGCAGCACGACCGCGGCACCGCGCTCGCCCGCTTCGTCTCCCAACTCACCCGCGAGGACGAGCAGTTGCTGCGCTCCCTGCTGGAGGGCGCCGCGGACGGGCCGCAGGGGGCGCCGGGGGCCGGCCGGCCGCCCGCCCCGGGGGCCGCCCCGTGATCATCGCCGTCTGGATCCCGCTGCTGATGCCGCTGCTCGCGGTGCCCGCCGCCCGCCGGCTGGCCGAGTCGCTGCCGCCGCGCGCCGCGGCCTGGCTGCTGACCGGCTGCGCCGCCCTGCTCGCCGGGTGCACGACCGCCGCGCTCGGTCTGCTGCTGGCCGCCGGGGCGCTGCTGCTGCCACCGGTCGCCGCCCTCGGTCATCTCTCCCTCCCGCTGGCCGACGGCGATCCGGCCGTCATGCTCCCCGCCGCCGGGGCCGCCGGCCTGTCGCTCGCCGCCTGCGCCCTGGCCGCCGCGCACCGCGCCGGCCGGCACCGCACCGAACTCCGCGCGGCCCGGCGCGCCACCGCACCGCACCCGGTCTCCGGCGACCTGTGCGTGCTGCCCGACGCCGCGCCCGATGCGTACGCCCTCCCCGGGCGGCCGGGCCGGGTGGTGGTCACCGCCGGGATGCTGCGGGCGCTGTCCGCCGCCGAGCGCGAGGCGCTGTTCGCCCATGAGCGCGCCCATCTCGCCGCCCGGCACCACCTCTTCCTGCTCACCGCCGCACTCGCCGAGTCCTGCCATCCGCTGCTCCGCGGTCTGCGCGCGCCGCTGGCGTACGCCCTGGAGCGCTGGGCGGACGAAGCGGCCGCCGCCCGGGTCGGCGACCGCCGGGTCACCGCCCGCGCCATCGGCCGCGCCGCCCTGGCCGCCGGGCCGCACGCCGCGGCGGCGGACCGCCCCCGTACGGTCCTCGCCGCGACCACCGGCCCGGTGCCGCGCCGGGTCGCCGCGCTGCTCGGCCCCCAGGCGGCAGCCGGCCGCCCCCGGATACCCACCGGCCTTCGCGGCCGCCGGCTGGTCGCCGCGGCCCTGCTGACCTGCGTCACGTTCTCCGCGGCCGCCGCCCTGGACGCCGCGGTGGACCTCCACGCGTCGGTGGAGGTGGCCCAGGGCGAGACCCGCTGAGGGACGGGGCCCGGGCCACCGGGTGACCAATCGGGTGAGCCACCGGGCCGGCGCACCCGCCGCCGGCCGCGGGCCGGGTCAGTGGGCGTAGCCCCGGCCGACCGTGAAGCCCAGGACCGCTCCGCCGCCCGGCCGGGCGGCCGCGAAGGCGTGGCCGCCGTGGGCGGTGGCGATCTCCCGGACGATGGCGAGGCCGAGCCCGGAGCCGGGCAGCCCGCGGGCGGCCGCCGAGCGGTAGAAGCGGTCGAAGACCCGGGTCAGATCGGCCTCCGCGATCCCCGGCCCCCGGTCGAGCACCTCGATCCGGGCGCCGGTGACCCGCACCTCGATCGGTTCGGTGCCGCCCGCGTCGAACTTGGCGGCGTTCTCCAGCAGATTGCCGATCGCCCGGTTCAGCGCGGCCGGCCGCCCCCAGGCCACCGCCGGGCGGAGGGTGCGTACGGTGATCTCGCGGCCGGTGCGGCGGCGGGCGGAGGCGGCCGCCTTCTCCGCGACCTCCGCCAGGCTCACCTCCGACAGCGGGTCGTCGTCGCGCTGCCCGGCCGCCAGCCCCACCAGCTCGTTGACCAGATCGCTGAGCTCCCGGGCCTCGCCCGCCAGGTCGGCGAGCAGTTCCTCGCGGGCGTCCGGCGGCAGGTCGTCGAACCGCTTCAGCAACGAGATGTTGGTCCGCAGCGAGGTCAGCGGTGTGCGCAGCTCGTGCCCGGCGTCCTGGACAAGGCGCTGCTGGTCCTGGACGGCGCTGGCCAGCCGCCCCAGCATGTCGTCGAAGGCCCGCCCCAGCCGGGCCACCTCGTCCCGGCCGGCCACCGGCACCGGCACGTCCAGCCGCCCGTGCTCGGCGACGCTCTCCGCGACCGACGTCAGCCGCACCAGCCGGCCGGTGATCCGGCGCGCCAGCCACCAGCCGACCGTCCCGGCCAGCGCGATGACCACCGCCGCCAGCAGGACGGTGCGCTGCTGCAGCGCCGACAGCAGGTCCTCGGTCCCGCTGAACTTCTGGGCGACCTGCACCGCCCCGCGGCCGCCGCCGAGCGCGACGGTCGCGACGTGGTACTCGTCGTCGCCGAGCTCCGCCTCCCGCTCCGCGTACCGGCCGGCCCGCGGATCGGTGGCGATCCGCCGCTCGGCGGCACCGGCCGGCAGGGCCGGGCGCCCCAGCTCCACGATCCGGCCGCCGGCGCCCAGGATCTGCACATCGGTACGGGTCGGCCGGGTCAGGTCGTCGCGCGGCCCGTCGTGGTCCGGGTCGGAGGCCGCATAGTCGGCCGGCCCGAACTCCTTCTCCTGCACCTGGGTGCGCAGGTCCCGTACGACCTCGGAGAACACCGACCTCTCGTCCACCCGCACCAGCCGCGCGGCCGCGTCGTAGCTGAGGAACCCCACGAGCACGGTGACCACCGCGGCCCCGGTGGCGAACGCCACCGCGAAGGCGGTCCGCAGACTGGCCGGCCGGCGGGTGCGCAGCCAGACGGCGCGCCCGCGGTCCCGCCAGACGCCGGCCCGGGAGCGGAACCAGGCGCGCAGCCGGCCGGGCACCTCAGTCCTCCCGCAGGACGTAGCCGACGCCCCGCACGGTGTGGATCAGCGGGCGGCTGCCCGGGACGTCGACCTTGCGCCGCAGGTAGCCGACGTACACCGCGAGGTTCTTGGAGCCCGGCCCGAAGTCGTAGCCCCAGATCCGGTCGTAGATCGTCGAGTGGTCCAGGACGATCCCGGCGTTCCGGGCGAGCAGCTCCAGCAGCTCGAACTCCGTCCGGGTCAGCTCCAGCTCCCGCTCCCCGCGCCAGGCGCGGCGCGAGGGCCCGTCGATCCGCAGGTCCGCCGCCTCGACGACCCCGCTGTCCACCGCCCGGACGTCGTACCCGCCGGCCGCCTCCTCGCCGCCCGGCCCGGACGCCGCCGCGGGCGCGCCACCCGCCGCCGCCCCGGCCCCGTCCGCCGTGGTCCGCCGCAGCAGCGCCCGCAGCCGGGCGAAGACCTCCTCGACCTCGAACGGCTTGACCACGTAGTCGTCCGCCCCGGCGTCCAGGCCGGCGATCCGGTCCGCGGTCTCGACCCGCGCGGTCAGCATCAGGATCGGGGTGCGGTCCTGCTCGGCCCGCAGCACCTGGCACACCTGCAGCCCGTCGATGCCCGGCATCATCACGTCCAGCAGGATCACGTCCGGCCGCTCGCGGTGCGCGGCGGCCAGCGCCTGGATGCCGTCGGCGACCGCGGTGACCCGGTACCCCTCCAGGGTCAGGGCACGCTCCAGGGCGGTGCGGATGGGGCGGTCGTCCTCGGCGAGCAGTACGGAATGGGTCACCCGGCAAGTCTGCCAAGGCCACGGCGGGACGACGGCGGGCGGCCGGCCCGGCGGCGGCTTTCTTACCCGGCTCTCACCCAGGGTTCTTACCGGCCTCTCACCCCCGCCACGCAGTCGGCTTACCCCTTGCCGACACGGTGGCCCCCGTGCCGGACGGGCCGGCCGCCGCGGGTCGGCCGCGGTGTGCGACCCGCCGGTCCCCACGACTGGGCAGACCTCGGGAAGACACCACTCCGGATGAAGATCACCCTCCTGCTGCACAACGCGTACGCCATCGGCGGCACCATCCGCACCACCTTCAACCTCGCCGCCGCGCTCGCCGGCCGGCCCGGCATCGACGAGGTCGAGATCGTTTCGATGCTGCGCCACCGCGAGGTCCCCCGGTTCACCCTCGACCCCCGGGTGCGGCTGGTGCCCCTGGTGGACACCCGGGTCGGCAGCGACGACATGGCGGACCCGCGGTTCGACGAGCCCGCCCAGGACTTCCCGCTCGCCGAGAAGCGGCACCACCAGTACAGCCGGCTCGTCGACGTCCGCGCCGCGGAGTTCCTGCGCAGCACCGACGCCGACGTCGTGATCGGCACCCGCCCCGGCATCAACGTCTACCTGGCCCGCTTCGGCCCCCGCCGCGCGCTGCGGATCGCCCAGGAGCACCTGCGCCATGACGCGCACGGCAAGCGCCT
This sequence comes from Streptomyces sp. NPDC107765, assembly GCF_055657085.1. Classification (NCBI taxonomy): domain Bacteria; kingdom Bacillati; phylum Actinomycetota; class Actinomycetes; order Kitasatosporales; family Streptomycetaceae; genus Streptomyces; species Streptomyces sp. NPDC107765. The sequence goes on from NZ_JBVKBL010000017.1 coordinate 103,632, forward strand.
GCGCGCCGAACTCGCCCGGCACTACCGGCACTTGGACGCACTGGTCACCACCACCGAGGCGGACGCCGCGGTCTACCGCACCCGGATGCCGCTGCCCGGCGTACGGGTCCTGGCGGTGCCCAACATCGTGCCGGCGCCGCCCGTCGCGCCCTCCGACGGCACCGCGAAGGTGATCGCGGCGGCCGGCCGGCTGGTCCGCGGCAAGCGCTTCGACCTGCTGATCGAGGCGTTCTCCGCGGTCAGCGCCAAGCACCCCGACTGGCGGCTGCGGATACACGGCGGCGGTGCCGAACGCGACCGGCTGCAGGGCCTGATCGACGGGCTCGGGCTGACCGAACGCGCCGAACTGACCGGACCGCGCTCGCCGATCGAGGCGGAGTTCGCCAAGGCGTCGATCGTGGCCTCCGCCTCGGACGCCGAGTCGTTCGGCATGACCCTCGTCGAGGCGATGCGCTGCGGTGTGCCGGTCGTCAGCACCAACTGCCCGCTGGGGCCGGCCGAGATCATCGACGACGGCACGGACGGCCTGCTGGTGCCGCCCGGCGACGGCCGGGCGCTCGCCACCGGACTGCTCGGCCTCATCGAGGACCCCGTGCGCCGCCGGAAGATGGCCGAGGCCGCGCGGGAGAGCGCCCGCCGTTACGACCCCGAGCCGATAGCCGAGCGCTACCAACTCCTCTTCCAGGAGCTGCGTTCCACCCGGACCCGCCGTGCGGCGCACCGCGCTTTCGGCCGCGTACGGGGCCGGGTCCGCGCCGTACTGCGCCGCGCACTGCGCCGCTGACGGGCCGTCTCCTCCCGCACCCGCTCACCGGGACAACATCCTCCGCCCGCGCTGAACTGGCGGCCCGTGGGGAACGTACGTCCGGTCAGAAAAGGGAAGACTCAAGGAAAGGGAAGACCGGGAACGCGGGGCGCGCACGGACGCAGAACGGGCACGGCACGGGCGCGGGCACGGCAGGCACGGGAACGCGCACGGCACAGCACGGCACTCGTGGCAACGCCGTCGAGGTGTCGAGCAGTTGGCGCTTCGCATCGCAGGTCCCGATCGGCAGGAGGCCACTCATGCTGCACGGTGTCGATGTCAGCGCCTACAACTCCTCATATTCCGTGGAGGGGCTGGACTTCGTTTTCGTCAAGGCGACCGAAGGCCGCTCCTACATCAATCCGCACCAGAACTCCCAGGCCGCAAAGGCCCGTAAAGCGGGCTGTGTGGTGGGTTTCTACCACTTCCTGTGGCCGGGCAACATCTCCGCCCAGGCGCGGTATTTCGTGGAGAAGTGCGCGTCGGTCCCGGGCGACATCCTGGCCTGCGACTGGGAGCGCACCGGCGAGGGGACATCCGCCAGCAACGCGCAGAAGGACCAGTTCCTGGTCGAGGTGAAGAAGCTCCGTCCCAAGCACCGTGTGATGCTCTACTGCAACCGCGACTTCTGGCTCCACCACGACACCACGTCCTATGTCGCCGACGGCCTGTGGATCGCCGATTACGTCGCCGCCGGCCATCCGCGGATCAAGGCGAAGTGGCGCATCCACCAGTACACCGACCAGCCGCTGGACAAGGACGTCGCGAACTTCACCAGCCGGACCGCTCTGAAGAAGTGGGCGCACCCGGCATAAAGTTTCCTACGGCACGCGAAAGCGCGCTTACGGCCACCGTCCGTATGCCGGCGACGAGCACAGCGCGACCCCGCGCGACGCTTCGTAGCCAGAAAGGCGACAACCGGTGACCGGAGCGCGCCCCGCGTGACCAGGCCCACATTCCCGTACGGGATCCCGCACGGAAACGAAAAACGCATGCGGGCCCGTACGGAAACGAACCCGAGCGGAAAAGGAGCAGCCGTGACCGACCCGGCGTCCATGGCCCTGCAGCAGGAGATCGCCCGGGATCTCCAGGTAACCGCGTCCTTCGACGCCGAGCAGGAGATCGAGCGCCGGGTGGCCTTCCTCACGGAGCAGCTGACCTCCTCGGGCCTGCGCTCGCTGGTCCTGGGGATCAGCGGCGGCGTCGACTCGACCACCACCGGGCGGCTGTGCCAGCTCGCCGTGGAGCGGGCCCGGGCCAACGGCTACGAGGCGACGTTCTACGCGATGCGGCTGCCCTACGGCGTGCAGGCGGACGAGAAGGACGCCCAGCGCGCGCTGGAGTTCATCCGCGCCGACCGGGAACTGACCGTCGACGTCCGCCCGGCGAGCGACGCGGCGCTGCAGGCCGCGGTGGACGGCGGGCTGGTCTTCCGTGACGCGCACCACCAGGACTTCGTGCACGGCAACATCAAGGCCCGGCAGCGCATGATCGCGCAGTACGCGGTCGCGGGGGCCCACGACGGACTGGTCGTGGGCACCGACCACGCGGCCGAGGCGGTCTCCGGCTTCTTCACCAAGTTCGGCGACGGCGCGGCCGACGTCGTGCCGCTGACCGGTCTCACCAAGCGCCGGGTGCGCGCGGTGGCGGCGGCCCTGGGCGCCCCGCAGGAGCTCGTCACCAAGGTGCCGACCGCCGACCTGGAGACCCTCGACCCGGGCAAGCCGGACGAGGACGCCCTCGGCGTGAGCTACGACCAGATCGACGACTTCCTCGAAGGCAACCCGGTCCCGACCCCCACCTTCGAGGCCATCACCCGCCGCTACCGCCTCACGTCCCACAAGCGGGCACTGCCGGTGGCGCCGTAGTCGGGAGGCCGGCGGCCGGCCCGGCCGCCGGCCGCATACCCCGCCCGTCATGCGCCCGCAAGGGGACGGTCACCCTTCCGGTGCTAAATCGTGGGCGTGGGCGGGCATGCATGCGGGCATGGGAAGCCGCGAAGTGCGATCGGAAGATCAACTGTCAGTGGGTCCGCCTACGCTCCAAGGCATGGGTTACGCACACCTGCGCGAACTCCAGACCGCGCTGACCACCGCCTCCGACCTGACCACCGCCCTCCAGTCCGCGCCCAACCGGCACGACGCGGACCAACTCGTCGACGTCCTCCGGCAGGCGCTGACCGCCGCCAGTTCGCTGGGCGCCGAGACCGGCCCGACCGGCTGCGCCCTGCATCCGCACGGCGCGGTCGACCCGCTGTACGGCGACCCGGAGGATCCCCTCCCGCCGGGCTACGGCAAGTGCCTGCTCTGCAACGACCGCCGGCGCCGGGCGGATGCGCACCACCCGCACATACGCCGGTTCGCCCGCCCCCACCCCCGCTGGCGCCGCCCGCTGAGCGCCTGACGCCCGGCCGCGGCGGCAGCCCGCAGCACGAGGGGCGGCCGCCGCGGCGGTCCGGGGGGCGGACGCGGCACGTACCGGGCGGGCTACCGGCCCGGGGGCGGTGTCTCGCCGCCCCCGTCCTCCGGCCGCTTCTCCGGCCGTAGGGCGATGCGTCCCAGCACCCCGGCGACGACCAGGGCGGCCACGGCGATCAGGACGTAGTCCGGCACGCCGTTCCCGAGCCGGGTCGCCCATTCCTCGACCCGGAATTCGGCGTCGGCGTCGAGGATGCCGGGCAGCCCGCTGGTCCCGTTGAAGCACAGGAAGAGCACGCCGATGCCGAGGAAGAACGCCCCGGACACCACCGAGGTGGTGTGCAGCCGCAGCCGCCCCAGGGTGAACTCCCGGCCGCGCAGCCAGCCGCGGGACCCCAGCCGGAAGCGGTCCCAGAACAGCGCCAGCACGAACAGCGGCAGCGCCATGCCCAGTGCGTAGACGGCCAGCATCGAGGCGCCGTACACCGGTGAGCCGCTGACCGCCGTCACGGTCAGCACCGCGCCGAGGATCGGGCCGGCGCAGAAACCGGCCAGGCCGTAGACGCAGCCGAGCAGGAAGGTGCTGACCGCCGACCGCGGGGTGATCCGGGCCGCCGCGGCCTGCGCGCGCCGGGAGGCGAAGCCCAGGCCGAGGATCTGCGCGAGCCCCATCGCGATGACGGTCCAGCCGCCGAGGGTGACGAGCAGGTCGCGGTGGCCGTTGAACAGCCGGCTGGCCGCCGTGCTCGCCGCGCCGAGCGGTACGAGCGTGGTGGCCAGCCCCAGGTAGAAGACCCCGGTGCGGGCCAGCAGCCGGCCGGTGCCGGTGAGCGAGTAGGCGAAGAACGCCGGCAGCAGCAGTGCGCTGCAGGGGCTGATCAGCGCCAGCACACCGCCGAGGAACGCCGCGAGGTAGCCGATGTCGGTCACTTCCCGGCCCCCGCACCGCCCTTGCCGGCCCGCGCCGCGGCGTCCTCGATCGCCTGCGCGAAGACCCCGGTGGGCTGGGCCCCGGCCACCGGCCGGCCGTTGATCAGGAAGGACGGGGTGGACTGCACCCCGAGCCGGTAGCCCTCGTCCTGGTCCTTCTTCAGCGCCCGCCCGGCATCCGCGCTCTTCAGGTCGCTGCGGAACCTGTCGAGGTCCGGCACCCCGCTCTCCTCGGCCAGCTCGACGAGCTTGTCCTCGGCCAGCGCGGCGCCCTTGCGGGTCTTGGCGTACAGCGTGTCGTGCAGCTGCCAGAACTTGCCCTGCCGGCCGGCCGCCCAGGAGGCGCGGGCGGCCCGCTCGGAGTCGGCGCCGAAGACCGTGAAGTTGCGGAATTCGATGCGCAGGGTGCCGGCGTCGACGTACTTCTTGATCAGTGCGGGCTGGGTCTCGCGGGTGAAGCGGCCGCAGAACGAGCACTGGTAGTCGGCGTATTCGACCAGGACGACCGGGGCGTCCTTCTTGCCGACGGCCAGCGGGTCGCCGGCCGTGCGCCGGCTGGTCCGCCGGGCGAGGTCGTCGAACATCTTCTGCTGGGCGGGGTCCTCCTCGGGCCGGGTCGAGGCGGCGGCCCCGGGTTCGCCGGCGGCGGTGTCGCGGTCGCCCTCGATGGCCTTGCCGACGGCGACACCGATGGCGACCAACGCCACGACGAGGGCCAGGACCGCGCCGATGGCGGCCAGTTTGCGGGTGCGGGAAGCGTTTGCGGGCATGCGGAAGCTCCTGACGTACGGAGAGGGAAATCGGCCGGGTGGGTGTGGCCGGCGGCCTATATCCGCAGTACGGGCAGGAGCGCGGTGGGGTCGTTGGCGGGGGCGTGGTCCGTCGGCGGACGGGCCAGCGCGAACTGTGCGGGCGCGTCGGCGGCGAGCGGCCCGGGCCCGGCGGTCGGCGCGGGGGCCAGCGGCTCACCGCGGTGCGGGGCGGGCAGCGGCGCGGACTCCTCGGGGCCGGGCGCATGCCGGTCCGAGCACCGCTTCGCCGGGTCGGCGGCGGCCGGCGGGACGGGCAGCGGCGCGGCCGCCGGCTCCGCGGCGGGCGGCCCGCCGGTCGCGGGCCCGGCGATCGCCGCGGCCGCCGACGCGGTCGTACGGCCGGCCGGGGCCGGCGCTTCGAGGCCGGTCCGGCACAGCAGCGGACCGAAGGTCACCGCGAGGAGGAGCAGCAGCATCATGCCGGCGGATCGCCGCAGCTGGTGCATGTCCCTCCTCTCCGTACCCGTCGTGCGCAGGAACGGCCCATCCTACGGACCGCCGGCGCGCGACCGGAGCACCGGCCGGAGGGGGGAGTTCAGCGGTCGCCGACCCGCATCTCGAACCAGGTGGTCTTGCCGCGCGGCAGCAGGTCCACGCCCCACCGGTCGGAGAGGGTGTCGACGAGGAAGAGGCCCCGCCCGCTGATGTCCAGGTCATGGACGGGCATGAGGCAGGGCAGCCCGCGGGACGGATCGCGCACCTCGATGCGGATCCAGCCACGGCGGCGCAGCATCCGCAGCGCCAGGGTCCGGGCGCCGGTGTGGCGTACGGCGTTGCCGACGAGCTCGGAGACCAGCAGGACGGCGTGCTCGGCGAGCTGGGGCGTCAGGGACCACTGCTTCAGGAGGACGGCGGCGGTCAGCCGGCGGGCGATACCGGCGGACTGCGGACGGGAGGGCAGCCGGACCTCGCCGAGGGTCGGCTCGGCCACCAGGTCGACGGGTGACCGGCCCGGACTGCCGGGAGCCGGCGCCGGGGTCCGGTCCGCTCCCGGGATGCCCCATCGCGCGGCGGCCGCATCGCTCCGCGGCCGCGGCTGCTCCATTCCTTCGAGGCCCGCCATGCCCCCCATCATGGCTGTTACTTGGCGGTCACGGGGGCGGAACCGACGGAATCCGTTGCCCGGAATAGACGGTTCCGGCCCCCGACGCAGACATATGCCAGTGACATTCAACGTCCCGGAACCGGGCCGCTGACCTGCGGCGACGCCGGGCATACGAAGGAGCGATCCGGTGCGTCAACAGGGCTGTTTTGAGCCGCAGTTAAGTTTTCAGCAATTCGCCCACACGAGGCATCGGGTCCCGGCCAAACCTCAGGCGTCCCGCCAACACCTGGCGTATCAGCGGAACTTGGCCTTGCCGGGGCCCTCCTCGACGAAGCTGCGCATCCCGATCTCCCGGTCCTCGGTCGCGAACAGCCCGGCGAACCAGTTCCGTTCGACCGTCAGCCCGGTGTCGATGTCGGTCTCCAGTCCGGCGTCGACGGATTCCTTCGCGGCCCGCAGTGCCAGCGCCGGTCCGGCCGCCAGCCGCGCCGCCCAGGCGTGCGCCTGCTCGTAGACCTCGGCGGCCGGCACCACCCGGTCGACCAGTCCGATGGCGAGCGCCTCCTCGGCCTTCACCTGACGGCCGGTGAAGATCAGGTCCTTGGCCTTGGACGGGCCCACCAGCCGCGCCAGCCGCTGGGTGCCGCCGGCGCCCGGGATCAGGCCGAGCAGGATCTCCGGCTGGCCGAGCTTGGCGTTGTCGGCGGCGATCCGGAAGTCGGCGCAGAGCGCCAACTCGCAGCCGCCGCCGAGGGCGTAGCCGGTGACCGCGGCGACCACCGGCTTGGGGATCCGGGCCACGGCGGTGAACGCGTCCTGCAGCGCCTTGGACCGCACGACCATCGCCGCGTGGTCCATGACCTGCATCTCCTTGATGTCCGCGCCGGCCGCGAAGACCTTCTCGCCGCCCCAGACGACGACCGCGCGCACGTCGTCGCGGCGGGTGATCTCCTCGGCCAGCTCGCGCAGCCGGTCCTGGGTGGCGATGTCGAGTGCGTTCATCGGCGGGCGGTCCAGGCGGATGGTGCCGACACCCTCGGTGACCTCAAAATTCACAGTCATGCCGGAAGGTTAGTACGCGTTAACGGCGGGCGGACCGGTGCGGTCCGTCACAGTGCCCGCACCCGGCCGCCTTCCGGCCGTTGTCCCGCCGCTCCCCGCCTGCTCCCGGCTCTGCTGCTCTCCGGCCCTCCGGCTCTGCGGCTCTCCGGCAGGACCTACCGACCGGCCTTCCACTTCTCCCAGGAGAGGTTCCAGTCGCTGAAGCCGTTGTCCGGCTGGATCGTTTCGTCGTGCGAGTTCTTGACGATGACGACATCGCCGACGAGGGAGTTCCGGAAGAACCACGCCGCCGGGGTGGAGCCGTCGCCGCCACCGCGCTGGTCGAACAGGCCGACACAGCCGTGGCTGGCGTTGCGGGTGCCGAACGTCGGCCCGCCCGACCAGTAGTTGCCGTGGATGAACGTCCCGGAATTGCTCAGCCGCATGGCGTGCGGGACGTCCTTGATGTCGTACTCGCCGCCGAAGCCGACCGTGTCGCCGTTCATCCGCGTCACCACGTGCTTCTCGCTGATCACCATCGTGCCGTTGTACGTCTCGGTGCCCGGCGCGCCGGCGGTGATCGGGACGGTCTTGATCTTCTTGCCGTCGCGGACCACGGTCATCGTCTTCTTCTCCGCGTCGACCGTGCTGACCTGGCTGCGGCCGACGGTGAAGGAGACCTGCTTGGCCTGGGTGCCGTAGACACCGGGGCGGCCCTCGACGCCGTCGAGGTCGAGCTTCAGGGTGACCTTGGTGCCGGGCGCCCAGTACTTCTCGGGGCGGAAGTCCAGCCGGTCGTTGCCGAACCAGTGGCCCTCGATCGGGACCGACGGGCTGGCGGTGACCTTGATGGCGTCCGCCACCGCCTTGGGGCGGGTGATGCCGCGGGTGAAGCGGAGCGAGACCGGCATGCCGACGCCGACCTGCTGGCCGTTCTCCGGGCTGTACTGGCCGATGAAGGTGTTCTTCGGGACGAGGGTGGTGAACGTGGCGTGCTCGGCGGCCGCCCGGCCCCGGCCGTCCACCGCGACCGCGTCGACGGTGTACTTCGTCGAGGCGCCCAGATGGCCGCTCGGCTGCCACAGCGCGCCGTCGCCGGATATCTTCCCGTCGACCGCATTGCCCTTGCCGTCGGTGACCTTGACGGTCTTGAGCCGTCCCTTCCGGGCGGTCACCTTCAGCGCGCCACTGGTGGCCACGCCGTCCGCGCCGTCCTTGGGGGCTATCGTCACGGCGGCCTGCGAGGCGGCCTTGGCGCCGCCGGCCCTGCCGGCCGGCTTCCCGCCGTCGCCGTCGTCGCCACCGCACCCGCTCACCAGCATCAGCGTCGCGCCGAGCAGCAACGCGAGCGGTGCGCGGCCCCCGCGCGGCCCCCGGCGCCGGCGCGCCGGCACCCCCGGATTCGGCTGGACGTTCACCACTGGCCCCATTTCCCCTCGCACGGCCCGCACTCCCCCGCGCGCGGACGCGGAAGGGCCGCGCGCCTGGCGTTAGATAACCACACCGCACTGACATGTGAACTCCCCGCGGATGTCACCGTTTAGTCCCAAGTGCGGGGGTGAGCGGGAGCGGACGGCCGGGCACGCCCGCCGGAGGCTCCGGCGCGGTCGCGGTGCGCCGTCGGTGCCGGTCAGTGCAGCGCGGAGCCGGACCGCCACTGCTCCCAGGGCAGGTTCCAGCCGCCCAGGCCGTTGTCCGGTGCGACCAGCCGTTCCGGGGAGTTGTGGACGATCACGGTGTCCCCGACGATCGACCGGTCGAAGAACCAGCCGGCCGGGGTGTGCGGGCCGCCGCCCTTGATGTCCTTGAGGCCGACGCAGCCATGGCTGGTGTTGAGGCCGCCGAAGACCTCGGGCCGCGCCCAGTAGTTGCCGTGCAGGAAGGTCCCGGACCTGGTGAGGCGCATGGCGTGCGGGACGTCCTTGATGTCGTACTCGCCGCCGAAGCCGACCGTGCCGCCGTCCATCCGCGTCAGCGAATGCCGCTCCAGGATGACCATCCGCCCGTTGTACGTGGGGTTCTCGGCGTCGCCCGCGGTGACCGGCAGCACCGCGACGGTCCGCCCGTCGCGCCGCACCGTCATGGTGTGCCGCGCGGCATCGATGAAGCTGACCTGGTCCCGGCCCACCCGGTAGTGGACGGTCCGGCGCTGCGTCCCGTAGGCGCCGGGTGCGGCCTTCACGCCGCGCAGCCGGAGCTCCACCGTGATCCTGGTGCCCGGCCGCCAGCGGTCGCGCGGGCGGAAGTCGAGGCGGCGGTGGCCGAACCAGTGGGCGGCGACCTCGACGCGGGGCCGGGCACTCACCCGGACGGCGCGCTCGACGGCCGCGCGGTCGGCGATCGGGCGGTTGAAGACCATCGAGAAGATCAGGCCGGTGCCGACCGTGGCGTCGCTCTGCGGCGAGAACGAACCGGTGACGTGGTGGACCGGCGGCGCGGTGCTGAAGGTGGTGCGGCGGGCGGCGCGGTGGCCGGCGCCGTCCAGCGCCACCGCGTCGACGGTGTACGTCGTGCCGGGCCGCAGCGGGCCGGTGGCGGGGCGCCAGACCATGCCGTCCGGTGAGATCCGGCCGACCACCGGCTGCCGGCCGGCTCCTGTGGTGCGGGTGACGTGCACCCGCTCCAGCCGCCCCTGGGGCACCTGGACCTCGAACCGCCCGTTGGCCCGGACGCCGCGCGCGCCGTTCTCCGGGACGATCCTGATCGCCTCCTCCGGGGAGCGCGGGGCGCCGCCGATGAGCGCCTCGGTGTCCCCGCAGCCGGCCAGTGCCACCGTCCCGGCGAGCCAGGCCGCGACGGCGCGGGCGACGCGGACGCGGACGTCCCGGTGGTTCTTCGCTCGTCCCCCTGCACGTTCCTGCTGATGGCCGGTCATATACCGAATTGTGCGGGATGGCGGGGAGTGACGGGGGTATGTCGCGTGCGGATCCATCCGTTTGTCCCGTCCCGGAGGGGCTGGGGGACGGCGCGCCGAGCCCCCGCGCGCGGAAACGTGAGGCAACGGCCGGTTGCGGGAAGAACAACGGGGAGGGCGGGACGTACGCGCGGCCGGGACTCCGTGCGGGGGCACCGCCCGACCGAGCCATGAGCCGCAGGAGGCCGGCACGTGTCGAGCGCACCCGAACAAGAGGCGGTGGCGGACGAACCCCTCGCCCCGCCCGCGGACATCCGCCCCGGCGCCCCCACCCCCCTGGGGGCGCGCCACCGCACCGGCCCCGACGGGGTCGCCGGCACCAACTTCGCCCTGTGGGCCGGTGGCGCCGAGGCCGTGGAGCTGTGCCTGTTCGACGAGGCGGAGCAGGAGACCCGCCATCCGCTGACCGAGCTGACCCACGAGATCTGGCACGGCTTCCTGCCCGGTGTGCGCCCCGGCCAGCGGTACGGCTACCGGGTGCACGGCCGCTGGGACCCCTGGTCCGGCGCCCGCTGGAATCCGGCGAAGCTGCTGCTCGACCCGTACGCCAGGGCCGTCGACGGCGATTTCGGCCACCGTACGGAGCCGGCCGGCCCCGGGGGCGCGCTGCCGGCCCAGCTCTACGGGCACGTCCGCGACTGGCCGGACCAGCACCTCGCCGACACGGTCCGCGACAACCGGGACTCCGCCCCGTTCGTCCCCAAGGGCGTCGTGGTCGGCGGGGACGCCGGCGAGGAGGGCGACGACGAGTGGCGGGACGACCGCCGCCCGAAGACCCCCTGGCCGGATTCGGTCCTCTACGAGCTGCACGTCCGCGGTTTCACGATGCGTCATCCCGGCATTCCGGAGCGGCTGCGCGGCACGTACGCGGGGCTGGCGCATCCCGCCGCGCTGGACCACCTGGTCCGGCTCGGTGTCACGGCCGTCGAGCTGCTGCCGGTCCACCAGTTCGCCCACGAGGACCACCTGGTGCGCCGGGGGCTGCGCAACTACTGGGGCTACAACTCCATCGGCTACTTCGCGCCGCACGCGGGCTACGCCGCCACCGGGACCCGCGGGCAGCAGGTCGGCGAGTTCAAGCGGATGGTGCGGGCGCTGCACGACGCGGGCATCGAGGTGATCCTCGACGTGGTCTACAACCACACCGCGGAGGCCGGCGAGCTCGGCCCGACGCTCTCCCTGCGGGGCATCGACAACCGCGGCTACTACCGGCTGGCCGGCGACCCCCGCCGCTACGCCGATTACACCGGCTGCGGCAACACCCTGCACGTCGTCCAGCCGCACGTGCTGCGGCTGATCACGGACTCCCTCCGCTACTGGGTCACCGAGATGGGCGTGGACGGCTTCCGCTTCGACCTCGCCGCCGCGCTGGCCCGTTCGATGCACGACGTCGACATGCTCTCCCCGTTCCTCGCCGTGATCGCCCAGGACCCCGTGCTGCGCCGGGTCAAGCTGATCGCCGAGCCGTGGGACGTCGGCTCCGGTGGCTATCAGGTGGGCGCCTTCCCACCGCTGTGGACGGAGTGGAACGACCGCTACCGCGACACCGTCCGCGACTTCTGGCGCGGCGCCCAGCACGACGTGCGGGACCTGGGCTACCGGCTCTCCGGCTCCAGTGACCTCTACGCCTGGGGCGGCCGCCGCCCCTACGCGTCGGTCAACTTCATCACCGCGCACGACGGCTTCACCCTGCGCGACCTGGTCACCTACGAGCACAAACGGAACGGCGACAACGGCGAGAACAACCGGGACGGCAACAACGACAACCGGTCCTGGAACTGCGGCGCCGAGGGCGAGACCGACGACCCCGAGGTCACCGCGCTGCGCCACCGCCAGCTGCGGAACTTCCTGACCACCCTGCTGCTGTCGACCGGCGTGCCGATGCTGGTGGCCGGCGACGAGATGGGCCGCACCCAGCACGGCAACAACAACGCCTACTGCCAGGACAACCCCACCGGCTGGCTCGACTGGTCGCTCCTGGACGACCCCCGCTGGCGGCCGCTCGCCGACCTCGCCGCCCGGCTGATCGCGCTGCGCCGCGCCCACCCCGTACTGCGCCGCCGGGCGTTCTTCTCCGGGCGGCCGCACGAGCAGGGCGGGCTGCGCGATCTGGCCTGGTTCACCGCGGACGGGACGGAGATGACCGAACAGGACTGGTACACCCCGGGGGCGACGCTCGGCATGTACCTCTCCGGCAACGACATCTCCCAGCGCGACGAACGGGGCGTCCGCGTCGTCGACGACAGCTTCCTCGCCGTCCTGCACGCCGCCGCCCGCCCCCGCCGGATCACCCTCCCCGGCCCGCCCTGGGCCCAGACCTACGAACTCCTCGTCGACACCGCCCGCGAGGAACAACCCACCGCCGGCGAACCGCCCTGCCCGGCGGGCGGCGCGGTCACGGTGGAGGGGCGGTCGGTGCTGCTGTTCCGGGCGGTGCCGGGCTGAGGCCGGGCGGTGCGGGGCCGGCGCGGCGCGAACTGACGGGTGCCGGCCGCGGCCCGCCGAAATCCGGCTGAGCGTTGTCAGTGGTGCGCCTTACGCTCGCGAGTGATGGCCGATACCACGTACGCGACGAACCCGACCGACCCGACGTCCTTATCCCGATCCCACTCCTCCCGACCCTCCGCGGTGCGCTCGCTGTTGCGCCTGTGGCCGTTCGTGCGCCCGGTGCGGGCACGGCTGTTCACGGCCGCGTTCGTGGCGGTGGTCGCCTCCTGCGTCAGCCTCGTCATCCCGCTGGTGCTCAAGTGGCTGGTGGACGGCCCGGTCGCGGCGGGTGACCCGGGCGGGGTGTGGCTGGGCGGCGGATATCTGCTGCTGCTCGGGCTCGCCGAGGCGCTGCTGTTCGGCTTCCGGCGCTGGCTGGTGGCGCGCCCGCTGTCCGGGGTGGAGGCGGCGATGCGCGCGGCGCTGTACCGCCGGCTGCAGCGGCTGCCGGTCGCCTTCCACGACCGCTGGCCGTCGGGCCAGCTGCTGTCGCGGGGCACCACGGATCTGCAGATGCTGCGCATGTTCCTGACCTTCCCCCTGACGTTCCTGCTGGTCAACGGTGTCACCATCCTGGTGGGCGGGGTGCTTCTGGTGGCCCAGCGCTGGTCGCTGGGGCTGGTGCTGCTGTCGCCGCTGCTGCCGCTGTTGGTGCTGTGCTCGGTCTTCGAGGTGAAGTACGGGCGGGCGGCCCGCGTCGTCCAGGACCAGATCGGCGATCTGACCACCGTCGTCGAGGAGTCGGTGCTCGGCATCCGGATCATCAAGGGCTTCGGGCGCCACCGCAGCCAGGCCCGGGCCTTCAAGGAGCTGACCCGCCGGCTGCGCGCCTCCGAGCTGCGCAAGGCGCGGCTGCTGGCCTGGATATGGGGGCTGAACACCACCCTCCCGGAATGTGCGCTCGGCGCCGCCCTGGTGCTCGGCGCGGTCCAGGTGGCCGACGGCGCGCTGTCCGCGGGCACGCTCGTCGCGTTCCTGTCGACGGCGCTGGCGCTGCGCTGGCCGGTGGAGTCGATCGGCTTCCTGCTGGCCATGAGCAACGAGGCGGCCACGGCCACCGACCGGTACTTCGAGGTGATGGACGAGCCGGAGGTGAGCGACGCGCCGGTGGCGGGCGGGCCGGAGGTGGACGACGCACCCCCCGGCGGTCTGGTCTTCTCCGGGGTCGCGTTCCGCTATCCCGATGCCCCGCCGGACGCCCCGCCCACCCTCCGGGACGTCACCCTGCACATCCGGCCCGGCGAGACGATGGCCCTGGTCGGCGCGACCGGCAGCGGGAAGACCACGCTCACGGCGCTGGTGCCGCGGCTGTACGACCCGACCGCCGGCCGGATCACCCTCGACGGCCGCGATCTGGCGACGATCGGCCGCGACGAGGTCCGTTCGCTGGTCGCGGTGGCCTTCGAGGAGCCCACGCTGTTCTCCGCGACCGCGGCGGAGAACGTCCTCATGGGCGCGGCCGACGCCCAACAGGCCGATCTGCGGCGGGCGTTGCGGATCGCTCAGGCCGACGGGTTCGTCGACGCGCTGCCGCAGGGCGGCGCCACCCCGGTCGGCGAGCAGGGCCTGAGCCTGTCCGGCGGGCAGCGGCAGCGGCTGGCGCTGGCCCGCGCGGTGGTCGGCCGGCCCCGCTTCCTGATCCTCGACGATCCGCTCTCCGCCCTCGACGTGCACACCGAGGCCCTGGTGGAGGCGGCGCTGCGCCAGGTCCTGGCGACGACCACGGCCCTGGTCGTCGCCCACCGCCCGTCCACGGTCCTGCTCGCCGACCGGGTGGCGCTGCTCTCCGGCGGCCGGATCACCGCCGTCGGCACCCACCACGAACTCCTCCGGGACCACGCCGAATACGCCGCCCTGATGTCCGGCGAGGAAGAGGCCGCCCGATGACCACCACCACGACCGGCCGTCCGTCCGACGCCCCCGAGCCCGGCCCCGGGACGGACCGGCAGCCCCCCGCCGACGCGGACCGCGCCCCGGAGCGGCCGCCGGAGGCCGACGACGCCTTCGAACGGGACCGGCTGCCCGCCCCCAGGAACGCCGCCCGGGCACTGCTCGCCTCCTTACTGGCGCCGCACCGCCGCCGCGTCGGCCTGGTCGCCGTACTGCTGCTCCTCCAGCAGGCCGCCGTGCAGGCCGGTCCGCTGCTGGTCGCCTACGCACTGGACCGGGCGGTGCCGGCGCTGCGCGCAAGCGACCACGGGCCGCTGGTCGCCGTGGCGGTCGCGGCCGGGCTGTGCGCCGCGGCGTCCGGCGGGCTGCAGTGGGGCTTCATCCGGGTGTCCGCCCTGGTCAGCCAGGACGTGCTGGTGGACCTGCGGGGCCGGATCTTCCGGCACGGCCAGGCGCTCGGCCTGGACTTCCACGAGCGCTATACGTCCGGCCGGCTGATATCCCGGGCCACCACCGACGTCGAGTCGCTGCGCGAACTCCTCGACGAGGGCATCCAGGAACTGATCACCATCGCCCTGTCGTCGGTCTACATCACCGTGACCCTGCTCTTCCTGGACCCGGGCTTCGGCGTGGCCGCGCTGGTCTCCGCCGCCCCGCTGGCGCTCCAGGTGCGCTCGTACCGCCGCCGCTCCCACCGGGTCTACAGCGCCAAGTCGACGGCGATGGCGGGCGTCATCGTGCAGTTCACCGAGACCCTCAACGGCATCCGCCCGGTGCAGGCGTTCCGCCGCGAGCGGTCCAACGACGCGGCCTTCGCCCGGCTCAACCACCGCCACGAGCGGGTCAACGGCGACGCGTTCCTGGAGATGGCCCGCTATGTGGTCCTCTCCCGCCTGGCCGCCAACGTCGCGGTCGCCGCGATCGTCCTGTGGGGCGCGTACCGCGTGGCCACGGGCGGGCTGGCGCTGGGCGTGCTGGCGGCCGCGGTGCTCTATCTGCGCCGGCTCTACGACCCCATCGACCGCCTCGGCATGTTCCTCAACGCCTATGAGAGCGCCGCCGCTTCGCTGCAGAAGATCGCCGGTCTGCTCGCCCAGCGCCCGACGGTCCCGGAACCGTCCGCCCCGGCCGGGCTGCCGGCCGTCGTGTCCGGCCGGCCGGGCCGCGAGGTGGCGTTCCGCGGGGTCCGCTTCGCCTACCGGACCGGCGGCGAGGTGCTGCCCCGCTTCGACCTGACCCTCGCGGCGGGTTCGACCGTCGCCGTGGTGGGCGCCACCGGCGCCGGCAAGTCCACCCTCGCCAAGCTGCTGGCCCGCTTCTACGACCCCACCGAGGGCCGGGTCCTGCTCGACGGCGTCGATCTGCGCGAGCTGTCCGCGGCGGAGCTGCGCCGGGCCGTCGTGATGGTCACCCAGGAGGCGTTCCTGTTCTCCGGCACGGTCGCCGACAACATCGCCCTCGGCCGGCCGGACGCCACCCGCGCGGAGATCGAGAGCGCCGCGAAGGCCATCGGCGCCCATGACTTCATCACCGCCCTGCCGGACGGCTACGACACCGACGTGCGCAAGCGCGGCGGCCGGATATCCGCCGGCCAGCGCCAGCTCGTCGGCTTCGCCCGGGCACTGCTCGCCGACCCGGCCGTGCTCGTCCTCGACGAGGCGACCAGTTCGCTGGACATCCCCGGTGAACGCGCGGTCCAGCGCGCCATGGACACTGTCCTGCAAGGCCGTACGGCCGTGGTCATCGCCCACCGCCTGTCCACCGTCGAGATCGCCGACCGGGTCCTGGTCATGGCCGACGGCCGGATCGTCGAGGACGGCCCACCGGACCGGCTCATCAAGGACCGCGGCCGGTTCGCCGCCCTGCACCAGGCGTGGCGGGACAGCGTGGGGTGAGCGGCACGGCCCGGGCGGCCGCGCGCGGACGGAACGGGGGGACGTACGGGATGAAGCAGCCGGTGGACGCGCCGCGGAGTGCCGGGCGCTATCTGTGGTGGCTGGTGGCGAGCCAGCGTGGGCGGGTGGCGGCGGGCGCGGCGTACGGGAGCCTGTGGAACGCGGGGCTGATGGTGCCGCCGTACGTGCTCTCCCGGGCGATCGACGAGGGGCTGGCGCCGGGACGGACCGCGGCGCTGGCGGGCTGGGCGGCGGTGCTGCTGGCCGTCGGCGGGCTGAACGCCTGGCTGGGCATGATGCGGCACCGCACGATGACCAGGATCCGGATGGACGCCACGTTCCGTACGGTCCGGGCGGTCATGGCGCACACCCTGCGGCTGGGCGCGGCGCTGCCCCGGCAGGTGACGGCCGGTGAGGTCGTCACCATCGGGATCGGCGACGTCGCGGTGATCAGCCAGACCCTGACGATGACCGGGCCGGGCGTCGGCGGGGTGCTGGCGTACGGCGTCGTCGCGGTGCTACTGCTGGACGTCTCGCCGCTGCTCGCCGCGGTGGTGCTGCTGGGCGTGCCGCTGCTGGCGGTGGCGGTCGGGCCACTGCTGGGACGGCTGCAGGGCGCGGAGTCCCACTACCGCGAGCGGCAGAGCGGGCTGGCGGCCCAACTGGGCGATCTGGTCGGCGGGTTGCGGGTGCTCGGCGGGCTGGGCGGCAAGGAGGTGTTCGCCGGCCGCTACCGACGCGCGTCGCAGGAGCTGTGCCGCGAGGGCTACCGGGTCGGTGCGGTGACGAGCTGGATCCAGGCGCTCGGGGTGGGTCTGCCGATCCTGTTCCTGGCCGCCGTCACCTGGCTCGCGGCCCGGATGGCGGCCCAGGGCGACCTCACCACCGGCGAGTTGGTGGCGGTCTACGGCTATACGGCGGCCCTGGTGGTGCCGGTGTCGTTCTTCATCGAGGGCGGCTACGACCTCACCCGCGGCCTGGTCGCCGCCCGCCGGGTCGTGCGGTTCCTGCAACTGCGGCCGGCCGCGGCGGATTCCGGGCACGTCACCGACGCCACCGACACCACCGGTCCCGTGGCGGCGGACGCCGGGACCGTACCGACGCCGCGATCGGCCGGGCCCGAGCGGGTGGCCGTGCTGCGGGATCCGGAGTCGGGCGTCGAGGTGGTGCCCGGGCTGCTGACCGCGCTGGTCGCCGCCCGGCCGGCCGAATCGGCGGCGGTGGTCGACCGCCTGGGCCGGTTCGCGGACTCCGCGGCGGCCTGGGGCGCGGTCCGGCTGGACGAGATCCCGCTGTCCCGGGTCCGCGCACGCATCCTGGTCGCGGACAACGAGGCGGACCTGTTCGCCGGCACCCTGCGCGAGGTGGTGAACGGACGCCGGGACCGTAGCGACGCGGCGATCGGCCGGGCCCTGCACACGGCCCTGGCCGAGGACATCGTCCGGGCGCTGCCGGACGGGCTGGACTCGCCGGTCGCGGCGCAGGGCCGCAACCTCTCCGGCGGGCAGCGGCAGCGGCTGCGCCTGGTACGGGCCCTGCTGGCCGACCCGGAGGTGCTGCTCGCGGTCGAGCCGACCTCGGCCGTGGACGCCCATACCGAGGCGGCGGTCGCGGCCCGGCTGCACACCGCCCGCACGGGCCGTACGACGGTCGTCACCACCACCTCCCCGCTGCTGCTCGACCACGCCGACGTGGTGTGCTTCCTCGTCGACGGCAAGGTCGGCGCGGTCGGCCGGCACCGCCAACTCCTCGACGACGTACCGGCATACCGCCGCCTGGTGGCCCGCGACGAGGACATGGACGAAAACGAGGACGAGGGCGAGGACGAGGACGAGGGAGCGTACGGGGGAGAGGAAGACGGCGGGGACGCGCGCGAGTACCGGAACGGAGGGGCCGCGTCATGACGTCACCGGCGGCACGGACCACCTCACCCGGCTCGCACGGGCTTCCCGTGGCCGGGCCGGCCGCGACCCGGCGGGCCGCGCTGCGGCTGGTGCGCCGGGACGGCCGGGCGTTCGCGCTGATGCTGGTGCTGAACGCGCTGGCGGCCGGTGCCGGGCTGGCCGGTCCGTGGTTGCTGGGCCGGATCGTGGACACGGTCCGGGACGGCGGCGGGGTGGCGGCGGTGGACCGGCTGGCGCTGGTCATCCTGGTGTGCGCGGTGGCCCAGTTGCTGCTGGCACGGCAGGCCCGGTACGTCGCCCACCGCTTCGGGGAGCGCGCCGCGGCGCGGATCCGGGAGGGTTATGTCGACCGGGCGCTGGCGCTGCCGGCCGCGGTCGTGGAGCGGGCCGGGACCGGCGATCTGACGGCCCGCGGCACGACGGACGTCAGCTCGGTCGGGCGGACGCTGCGGGACGCCGCGCCGGAGGTCTCGGTCGCGGCCGTGCAGGCGCTGTTCCTGCTCGGTGCCGTGGTGGTGGTCGCCCCGCTGCTCGGGCTGTGTGCGCTGGGGCTGCTCGGCGGACTGCTGGCGGTCCGCTGGTATCTGCGCCGGGCGCACCGGGCGTATCTCGCGGAGGGCGCGGCGACCTCGGAACTGGCCGAGTTGCTGGCCGCCACCGCCGCGGGCGCCCGGACGGTGGAGGCGCTGGGCCTGCAGGAGCGCCGGTGGGCGGCGAGCGAGCGAGCGGTCGCGGAGTGCCGTCGCACGCGGCTGCGGACGCTGTTCCTGCGCAGTGTGCTGCTGCCCGCCGTGGACGTCGGCCATGTCCTGCCGGTGGCCGGTGTGCTGCTGGCCGGCGGGGTGCTGATGGGGCGGGACGGTGTCGGTCTGGGCGCGGTGGTCGCCGCGGCGCTGTATCTGCGGCAGCTGTCCGAGCCGCTGGACACGGTCCTGCTGTGGATGGAGCAACTGCAGAGCAGCGGCGCGGCGTTCGCCCGCGTCGAGGGGCTGGGGTCGGTCCCGCAGACCCGGGAGGCGGTCGCCGGCACCGGTCCGGTCCCGGCCGGTGACCGGATCGAGGTCCGTGGCGTGCACTACGCCTACCCCACCGGCGGTGACGGGCCGGCCGGGGCGGCGGACGGGGGTGCCGGGGACGTCCTGCACGGCGTCACCCTCACCGTCCGCCCCGGTGAGCGGCTGGCGCTGGTGGGTCCCTCCGGGGCCGGGAAGTCCACGCTGGGGCGGCTGCTGGCCGGCATCGAGGCGCCGCGCCGCGGGTCGGTGACGGTCGGCGGGGTGCCGGTCGCCGGGCTGGATCCGGAGGTGCTGCGGCGGCATGTGGTCCTGGTCACCCAGGAGCATCACGTGTTCCTGGGCAGCGTCCGCGACAACCTCCGCCTGGCCGCGCCCGGTGCCGGGGACGGCGAGCTGCGGGCCGCGTTGGCGGCCGTCGGGGCCGGCTGGGCCGGGGAGCTGCCGGCCGGTCTGGACACCGAGCTGGGCCCGGGCGGCCACCGCCTCGACGGCGCGCAGGCCCAGCAACTCGCGCTGGCCCGGGTGGTGTTGGCCGACCCGCACACGGTGGTCCTGGACGAGGCGACGGCGCTGCTCGATCCGCGTACCGCGCGGCACACCGAGCGGGCGCTGGCCGCCGTGCTCGCGGGCCGTACGGTCATCGCCGTCGCGCACCGGCTGCACACCGCGCACGACGCGGACCGGGTCGCCGTCATGGAGGCCGGCCGGCTGGCCGAACTCGGCACCCACGACGAGCTGGTGGCGGCCGGCGGTGCGTACGCGGCGCTCTGGCGGTCCTGGCACGGGGGGCGGCCGTGACGGCGATCACTCCTCGTCCGGATTCCGGACGTCGATTTCGCGCAACGGACGTTTTCCGGCCAATTACTTGAACGGACCCTGACAACCAGCCAGCCGCGGTGGGACTCTTCCCCGCAGCCGCCGCACGGTCCCCACAGCACCACGCCCTGCGGCAGCGGGCTTCCCCTGCACGATCCGTTCCACCAGTACGTCGCACCTCTTGCGTACGTCTCCCCCCACACGCTCCAAGTGTTCTGCCTCGATCTGCCCGGACGACCGCTGGGTCGCCCGGTCCCCCTCGGCCGCGCCGTCACGTAGCGGCCACCGCAGAAGGAGTCAGTGTGAGACGCACCCCCCATGGACGCGCCGTCGCGACCGGCGCAATGGTCGCCGTCACCGCGATGCTGGCCGTCGGAGTCCAGGCCGGCACCGGCACGGCGGCCGCCCCGCGGCCCGGCACCGCGCACGCCGTACCCGATCCCGGCGCACTGCCGGCCAAGCTGTCCCCGTCCCAGCGTGCGGAGCTGATACGGGCGGCCGGCGCCACCACCGCGCAGACGGCCCGCGAGCTCAAGCTCGGCGCCAAGGAGAAGCTGGTCGTCAAGGACGTCTCGAAGGACGCCAACGGCACGGTCCACACCCGCTACGAGCGGACCTACGCCGGACTGCCGGTGCTCGGCGGCGACCTCGTCGTGCACGAGAGCAAGGGCGGCACGCTCAAGGGCGTCACCAAGGCCGTCCGTTCGCAGCTCAAGGTCGCGAGCACCACCGCCAGGATCACCCCGGCCGCGGCCGCCGCGAAGGCCGTCTCCGCGGCGAAGACCCTCGGGTCGAAGAAGACCGCCCCGGCGAAGGCGCCCCGCAAGGTGATCTGGGTCGCCGACGGCAAGCCGCGGCTGGCCTACGAGACCGTGGTCGGCGGGCTGCAGGACGACGGCACGCCCAACCAGCTGCACGTCGTCACCGACGCCACCACCGGCGCCGAGATCTACCGCTACCAGGGCATCGAGACCGGTGTCGGCAACAGCGAGTACAGCGGCAAGGTCACCATCGGCACCTCGGGTTCGGCGCCGAACTTCTCGATGACCGACGGCACCCGCGGCAACCACAAGACCTACGACCTCAAGCACGGGTCGTCCGGCACGGGTTCGCTGTTCACCGACGCGGACGACACCTGGGGCGACGGTACGCCGCAGAACGCCCAGACCGCGGGCGTGGACGCCGCCTACGGCGCCCAGGAGACCTGGGACTACTACAAGAACGTGCACGGCCGCAGCGGCATCAAGGGCGACGGCGTGGGTGCCTACTCCCGCGTCCACTACGGCAACAGCTACGTCAACGCGTTCTGGGACGACGGCTGCTTCTGCATGACGTACGGCGACGGCAGCGGCAACACGGACCCGCTGACCTCCCTGGACGTGGCAGGCCACGAGATGTCGCACGGTGTCACCGCGAACACCGCGGGCCTCAACTACAGCGGCGAGTCCGGCGGTCTGAACGAGGCCACCTCGGACATCTTCGGCACGGCCGTGGAGTTCTACGCCAACAACCCGTCCGACCCCGGTGACTACCTCATCGGCGAGAAGATCAACATCAACGGCGACGGCACCCCGCTGCGCTACATGGACAAGCCCAGCAAGGACGGCGCCTCCGCGGACTACTGGTCGAGCGGCGTCGGCAACAAGGACGTGCACTACTCGTCCGGTGTCGCCAACCACTTCTTCTACCTGCTGTCCGAGGGCAGCGGCGCGAAGGACATCAACGGCGTCCACTACGACAGCCCGACCTTCGACAACCTGCCGGTGCCGGGCATCGGCCGGGCCAACGCCGAGAAGGTGTGGTTCAAGGCGCTCAGCCAGTACATGACCGCCACCACCAACTACGCCGACGCCCGCACCGCCACGCTGAAGGCGGCGGCGGACCTGTTCGGCCAGGGCAGCGCGTCGTACAACACGGTCGCCAACACCTGGGCGGCGGTCAACGTCGGCTCCCGCGTCCCGGACGGCGGCGGGGTCACCGTCACCAACCCGGGCAACCAGACCAGCACCGTCGGCCAGGCCGCGAGCCTGCAGATCAAGGCCACCAGCGGCACCGCGGGCGCGCTGTCGTACGCGGCGAGCGGGCTGCCCTCCGGGCTGTCCATCAACGCGAGCACCGGTCTGATCTCCGGGACGCCGACCACGGCCGGCACGTCCAACGTGACGGTGACGGTCACCGACTCCGCGAAGAAGACCGGAACCACCTCGTTCACCTGGACGGTCAACGCGACCGGCGGCGGCAGCGTCTTCGAGAACTCCGACGACGTGCCGATCCCGGACGCGGGCGCGGCGGTCACCTCGCCGATCAGCGTCAGCCGCAGCGGCAACGCCTCCAGCACGCTGAAGGTCGGCGTGGACATCGTCCACACCTACCGCGGTGACCTGGTCATCGACCTGATCGCCCCGGACGGCACGGCCTACCGGCTGAAGAACTCCAACCCGTACGACTCCGCGGCGAACGTGAACACCACGTACACCGTCAACGCCTCCTCGAAGGCGGCGAGCGGCACCTGGAAGCTGCGCGTCCAGGACGTCTACTCGCAGGACTCCGGTTACATCAACGGCTGGAAGCTGACGTTCTGATCCGGCGAGGCCACTCAGTCGTCATCTTGCTGTGACATGGCCGGGCCGGTTGCCGGGAAGACGGGCAACTCACCTGGTGAGCAGGGAAATTGGGCGTCGTCCCCGGAACTCCGGGGGCGGCGCCCTCCTCCGTTATGCGGACACCGCTCACCTCAGTACGGACGACTTTCGGCCAACCTGTGAACAGGCCCCTGACATGCACGCGTTCAGCTGGCAGTGTTCCGGAACGCGAGTCACACCCGCATCGCTTTGCACCCCCACCACTTGGCAAAGTTGAAGGAGCACCCGTGGCCCCCCACATATCCCGTAAGACCCGTGTGATCGGTGGCGGCCTGGCGGCCGCCGCCCTGCTGGCAGCGGGCATCACCGCCGGTACGGCCGGCGCCTCGCCGGCCCCGGCCCCCCACAAGGACGCCTCCCCCCTCCAGCTCAGCGCCTCGCACCGCGCGGAACTCCTGCGCGACGCGGACGGCACCAAGGCGATGACCGCGAAGGCCCTCGGCCTCGGCGGTCAGGAGAAGCTGGTCGTCAAGGACGTCATCAAGGACGCCGACGGCACCACGCACACCCGTTACGACCGCACCTTCGCCGGACTTCCGGTGCTGGGCGGCGACCTGGTCGTGCACACCGCCAAGGGCGGCGCGATCAAGTCGACCACCAAGTCGACGCAGAAGAGCATCACGGTGGCCTCCACCACCGCGAAGATCGCCCCCCAGGCCGCCGCGAAGTCGGCCCACGGCACCGCGGTGAAGTCGCTCGCCGCCAAGGGGGCCGCCACCGCGCAGACCCCGAAGAAGGTCGTCTGGGCCGCCTCCGGTACGCCGGTCCTGGCCTACGACACCGTCGTCAAGGGCGTCCAGAAGGACGGCACCCCCAGCCGGCTGCACGTCATCACCGACGCCAACACCGGCAAGAAGCTCTTCCAGTACGACGAGATCCACACCGGCAAGGGCGAGAGCGAGTACAGCGGCAGCGTCGAGCTGAGCACCAAGAAGGACGGCGGCAAGTTCACGCTGACCGACGACGGGCGCGGTGGCCACAAGACCACCGACCTGGGCAACAGCGAGTCCGGTGACGGCAAGCCCTTCTCGGACGACGACGACGCCTGGGGCACCGGCAAGGCCGACGACCCGCAGACCGCGGCCGTCGACGCCCACTACGGCGCGGCCGAGACCTGGGACTACTACAAGACCGTGCACGGCCGCAGCGGCATCAAGGGCGACGGCAAGGGTGCCTCGTCCCGCGTCCACTACGGCAACAGCTACGTCAACGCCTTCTGGGACGACAGCTGCTTCTGCATGACGTACGGCGACGGCGAGGGCAACAAGAAGCCGCTCACCGCCATCGACGTCGCGGCGCACGAGATGTCGCACGGTGTCACCTCCGCCACCGCCAACCTCACCTACAGCGGTGAGTCCGGCGGCCTCAACGAGGGCACCTCGGACATCTTCGGCACCTCGGTCGAGTTCTACGCCAAGAACGCCAAGGACCCGGGCGACTACCTCATCGGCGAGAAGATCGACATCAACGGTGACGGCAAGCCGCTGCGCTACATGGACAAGCCCAGCAAGGACGGCCAGTCGAAGGACTTCTGGGACTCCAGCACCGGTGGCCTCGACCCGCACTACTCCTCGGGCGTCGCCAACCACTTCTTCTACCTGCTGTCCGAGGGCAGCGGCGCGAAGGAGATCGGTGGCGTCAAGTACGACAGCCCGACGGCGGACGGCAAGAAGGTCGAGGGCATCGGCCGGGACAAGGCCGAGAAGATCTGGTTCAAGGCCCTGACCGAGTACATGACCTCGAACACCGACTACAAGGCGGCCCGTGAGGCCACCGTCAAGGCCGCGACCGACCTCTACGGCAAGGACAGCGCCGAGGTCAAGGGCGTCGAGGCGGCCTGGACCGGCGTCGCCGTCAAGTGACGCGAACGGCCGATGCGCACTGATCGGCCCGGGGTAACGTGACCCCCAAGCGGGCGGTGTCCGGAGACCCTCCGGACACCGCCTTCGCGCGTCCCGGGGCGGTGGACGCGCGGGCGGGGCGGAACGGGGGGTCCGGATGGACGAGACGATCAGGGTGCTGCTGGCCGACGACGAGGCCCTGCTGCGGGCCGGGGTGCGCGCGATCCTCGCCACCGCGCCCGGCATCGAGGTGGTCGCGGAGGCCGGGGACGGCCGCGCGGCGGTCGACCTCGCGCTGCGGCACCGCCCCGACGTCTGCCTCCTGGACATCCGCATGCCGCGCCTGGACGGCCTGGCCGCGGCCGCCGAACTCGCCACCGCCCTCCCGGAGACCGCGGTGGTCATGCTGACCACCTTCTCCGAGGACGAGCACATCGCCGGCGCGCTCGGCGCGGGCGCCGCCGGCTTCCTGCTCAAGACCGGCGATCCGCGGGAGCTCATCGCCGGGGTCCGGGCCGTCGCGGAGGGCGGCGCCTGCCTGGCCCCGTCGGTCGCCCGGCGGGTCATCTCCCATATGGCACCGGGGCAGTTGGGCCGGAGCGCGGCCGCCCGGGCCCGGGTCGCCGAGCTGACCCCGCGCGAACGCGAGGTGCTCGGCCTGGTCGGCGCCGGACTGTCCAACGCGGAGATCGCCCGGCGGCTCTTCCTGGTCGAGGGCACCGTCAAGGCGTACGTCAGCGCGGCCCTCGCCCGGCTGGGCGTCAAGAACCGCGTCCAGGCCGCGGTCCTCGCCCACGAGGCCGGCCTGGTCCCCGCCTCGTGAGACGTCTGCCGTCCCGGACCGCACTGTGGTCCTGGACGCGGCGCACGGACGCGGAACGGCTGCGCGCCCGGCTGCCCGGCCTCGCGCTGTGGCTGCTGCTGTGCGTACCGCCGCTGCTCTACGCCCTCGAAGACCCCGCAGGACCCGAGCGCTGGGCGACCCTGGCCGGCTTCCCGCTGCTCGCGCTGGCCGTGCTCGTCCGCCGGCGGGCACCGCTGGTGGCGGTCGCGGTGCCGGTCGTGCCGAGCCTGGTGCTGTCGGTGCAGCTGTTCACCGGTGCGTACGTCCTCGCCCTGGCCGTGCTGGGTTATCTCGCCGGGGTGCGGGTGGCCCGGGCCCGGCCCGCGCTGTGGTTCTTCACCGGCGTCGCGCTGGCCGGCGTACCGGTGTGCGCGCTGGCCGCCCGCACCCTGTGGCCGTGGTTCACCTTCCTGATGACGCTGCTGCTGAACGTGGTGCTGCCCTGGCTGCTGGGCCGCTACCGCCGCCAGTACGCCGAACTCGTCCGCACCGGCTGGCAGTTGGCCGACCGGATGGAGCGCGAGCAGCAGGCGGTGGCCGACCGCACCCGGCTGCGCGAACGGGCCCGGATCGCCGGCGACATGCACGACTCGCTCGGCCACGAGCTGGCGCTGATCGCGCTGCGGGCCGGCGCGCTGGAACTGGATCCGGAGCTGGCCGCGGACCGCCGGGCGGCGGCCGGTGAGCTGCGGGCGGCGGCCGGTGCGGCGACCGAGCGGCTGCGGGAGATCATCGGCGTGCTGCGGACGGACGACGAGGGCGCGCCCCGGCGGCCCGCGGACGAGAGCGTGACGGAGCTGGTGGCGCGCGCCCGGGCGTCGGGGATGACGGTGACGCTGGAGCAGCCGGGCGGGACGGACCAGGCCGGGGCGGCCGGCCTGCCCGGCATGACCGGGCCCGCCGTGCACCGGCTCGTCCAGGAGGCGCTCACCAACGCCGCCAAGCACGCCCCGGGCGCGGCCGTCCGGGTGCGGATCGAGCAGGCACAGGGGCAGCTTCGGGTCACCGTCACCAATGCCGCGCCGCCGCCCGGCCCCGCCCCGGCGGCGGTCTCCGGCGGCAGCGGACTGGTCGGCCTGGACGAACGGGTACGGCTGGCGGGCGGCGCCCTGCACAGCGGCCCGGCCCCCGACGGCGGCTTCACGGTCGCCGCCCGGCTCCCCCTCACCGGCGGCCCGCTCACCGGTTCCGATGCCCAGCGCCAACCGACCGCCGCCGCCCGGGAGTTGGACCGGGCCCGGCGCCAGGTGCGGCGGCGGCTGCGCCAGACGGTGACCGTCCCGCTCGCGGTGACCGCCGCGCTGCTGGTGCTGATGGGCGTCTTCGCCCTGGTCGGCACCGAGTGGACGATCCTGGACCGGGCGGACTACGACCGGCTGCACCCGGGCATGCCGCGCACACAGGTGGACGGCCTGGTGCCGTTCTTCCACCTGGACGTGCCCCCGGAAGGCACCCCCGCGCCGCCCCGCGGCTGGTCCTGCACGTACTACGGCATCGGCCCCGACACCGACGCCGCCTACGAGCTGTGCTTCGCCGAGGGCCGTCTGGTCAGGAAGGCCGTCGCCCACCGCCGGGACCGCTGACGCCCGGCAGCCCGCCACTCCCCCATCCGGGTGGCCCGGGCGGCGACCACGCCTCCGGGAGGCACGCCAACCAGCTCCAGGAGCAAGGAAGTTGGCGGGCATCGCGGGCCACACACACCTCCCTACCCGCGCGTTTCCCGATATGGCCGATTCCACCCCCTCATGCGCCCTTGTACGAGATCCCTCCTGGAGAGAGGCTGCGGTGTGGCGCCGACCGGCCGCGGCGCGACACCGGTACTTCCGCACACCGCAACTCCGCTGTGATCACACCTGAGTTGAGGAGGCGAACGCCGATCGTGTCCGCCCAGCTCCCGAGCCGTCCGCACCGAGCGGGCCGCGTGTCCGCGAGGCCGCACCGGGCCCCTGGCGCACTACCAGTGGTGCACCTTCCACCCGAGTTCATGTCCGCCGGTCGAGGGAAGGCTCATCGAGTACGCCCCGGCCGGCCGTGTTCTCCGCCAGCCGGGTGAAGCGGACAGGAGCCCCACGCCCGCACCCGGTCCCCCTCCCGTGGAGCGGATACAAAGGACAAAACCCCGCAAAGCGTCACAAGCCCCCAGGTGAGCCCATGATCGGTCGCATCCCTGTTCTGGACATCCGCCCGCAGATCGATTGCGGCCGCCGCCCGGCGAAGGCCGTGGTGGGCGAGACCTTCGAGGTCTCGGCCACGGTCTTCCGCGAAGGCCATGACGCGGTCGCGGCCAATGTGGTGCTGCGCAATCCCGCCGGCCGCTGCGGACCCTGGACACCGATGCAGGAACGGGCGCCCGGCACCGACCGCTGGAGCGCCGAGGTCACCCCGGACATCGAGGGCCGCTGGACCTTCACCGTCGAGGCCTGGTCGGACCCACTGGCCACCTGGCGCAAGCACGCCGCGGTCAAGATCCCGGCGGGCATCGACACCGAGCTGGTCCTCGCCGAGGGCGCCGAGCTGCACGAGCGGGCGGCCGCCGACGTCCCCAAGAGCGACGGCCGGGAGGCGGTGCTGGCCGCCGTGGACGCCCTGCGCGATCCGAAGCTGCCCGCCGCCACCCGGCTCGCCGCGGCGCTCGCCCCGCAGGTCATCGAGGCCCTGGGCCGCCACCCGCTGCGCGAACTGCTCACCGTCTCGCGCCCGATGCCACTGGTCGTCGAGCGCCGCCGGGCGCTGTACGGCTCGTGGTACGAACTCTTCCCGCGCTCCGAGGGCGCGGTGGTCACCCCGGACGGCACGGCCGTCAGCGGCACCCTGCGCACCGCCGCCGAACGCCTCCCGGCCGTGGCCGCCATGGGCTTCGACGTCGTCTACCTCCCGCCCGTCCACCCCATCGGCACGTCCTTCCGCAAAGGCCCCAACAATTCCCTGTCGGCCGGCCCGGACGACGTCGGCTCCCCCTGGGCGATCGGCTCGGCGGCCGGCGGGCACGACGCGCTCCACCCCGACCTGGGCACCTTCGAGGACTTCGAGCATTTCGTGCGCACCGCCCGTGACCTGCGGATGGAGGTCGCCCTGGACTTCGCGCTGCAGTGCTCGCCGGACCACCCCTGGGTCACCCTGCACCCGCAGTGGTTCCACCACCGCTCCGACGGCTCGATCGCGTACGCCGAGAACCCGCCGAAGAAGTACCAGGACATCTATCCGCTCGCCTTCGACGCCGACTTCCGCGGGCTGGTCCGCGAGACCGAGCGGCTGCTGCGCTTCTGGATGGGCAAGGGCGTACGGATCTTCCGGGTGGACAATCCGCACACCAAACCGGTGGCCTTCTGGGAGAAGGTCATCGGCGACATCAACCGCACCGACCCGGACGTGCTCTTCCTCGCCGAGGCGTTCACCCGCCCCGCGATGGTGCACACCCTCGCCCAGATCGGCTTCCAGCAGTCGTACACGTACTTCACCTGGCGCAACACCAAGCAGGAGCTGACCGAGTACCTCACCGAGCTGTCCGGCGCATCCGCCGCCTATCTGCGGCCCAACTTCTTCGTCAACACCCCGGACATCCTCCACGCCTACCTCCAGGAGGGCGGCCGCCCCGCCTTCGAGATCCGTGCCGTGCTGGCCGCCACCCTGTCCCCCACCTGGGGCGTCTACGCCGGATACGAGCTCTGCGAGTCGACCGCGGTACGCCCCGGCAGCGAGGAGTACCTCGACTCGGAGAAGTACCAACTCAGGCCGCGCGACTGGGATGCGGCGGCGAAGGAGGGGCGTACCATCGCCCCGCTGATCACCGCCCTGAACCGCATCCGCCGCCGGCACCCTGCCCTGCAGCAGCTCCGCAACCTGCACTTCCATCCCGTGGACAACGACGCCGTGCTCGCGTTCTCCAAGCGCGCGGGGCACGGCGACGGGACCGACACGGTGCTCACGGTGGTCAACCTCGACCCGCACCACACCCACGAGGCGACGGTGTCGTTGGACATGCCGGAACTCGGCCTCGGCCGGCACGAGTCCTTCCCGGTGCGCGACGAGCTCACCGGCGATACCTACCACTGGGGCAGGGACAACTATGTGCGCCTGGAGCCGGGCCGCTCACTCGCGCCCGCCCATGTGCTGTCGCTGCGACCGTCCTCACCGATCGGAGGGTCACCCAATTGATCGTCAATGAGCCTGTCCCCGACACGTTCGAGGACACCCCGGCCAAGGACCGCGATCCCGACTGGTTCAAACGGGCCGTCTTCTACGAAGTCCTGGTGCGCTCGTTCCAGGACAGCAACGGCGACGGCATCGGTGACCTCAAGGGCCTCACCGCGAAGCTCGACTACCTGCAGTGGCTGGGGGTGGACTGCCTCTGGCTGCCCCCGTTCTTCAAATCGCCGCTGCGGGACGGTGGTTACGACGTCGCCGACTACACCGCGGTACTCCCCGAATTCGGCGATCTCGCGGATTTCGTGGAATTCGTGGACGCCGCACACCACCGCGGCATGCGGGTCATCATCGACATGGTGATGAACCACACCAGCGACCAGCACCCGTGGTTCCAGGAATCCCGCAGCGACCCGAACGGCCCCTACGGCGACTATTACGTCTGGGCGGACGACGACAAGCAGTACGCCGACGCCCGGATCATCTTCGTCGACACCGAGGCCTCCAACTGGACCTTCGATCCGGTCCGCAAGCAGTACTACTGGCACCGTTTCTTCTCCCACCAGCCGGACCTCAATTACGAGAACCCGGCGGTCCAGGAGGAGATGATCTCCGCCCTGCGCTTCTGGCTGGACCTGGGCATCGACGGCTTCCGGCTCGACGCGGTGCCCTACCTCTACGCCGAGGAGGGCACCAACTGCGAGAACCTGCCCGCCTCGCACGCCTTCCTCAAGCGGGTCCGGACCGAGATCGACAAGCACTACCCGGACACCGTGCTGCTGGCCGAGGCCAATCAATGGCCGGAGGACGTCGTCGACTACTTCGGTGACTACGGGGTCGGCGGCGACGAATGCCATATGGCATTCCATTTCCCGGTCATGCCGCGCATCTTCATGGCGGTGCGCCGCGAATCGCGCTATCCGGTCTCGGAAATCCTCGCCAAGACCCCGGCGATCCCGTCCGGCTGCCAGTGGGGCATCTTCCTCCGCAACCACGACGAGCTGACCCTCGAAATGGTCACGGACGAAGAGCGGGACTACATGTACGCGGAGTACGCCAAGGACCCGCGGATGCGGGCCAACATCGGCATCCGCCGCCGGCTGGCCCCGCTGCTCGACAACGACCGCAACCAGATCGAGCTGTTCACCGCCCTGCTGCTGTCGCTGCCCGGTTCGCCGATCCTCTACTACGGCGACGAGATCGGCATGGGCGACAACATCTGGCTCGGCGACCGGGACGCGGTGCGCACCCCGATGCAGTGGACCCCGGACCGCAACGCCGGATTCTCCTCCTGCGACCCGGGCCGGCTGTTCCTGCCGACCATCATGGACCCGGTCTACGGCTACCAGGTCACCAACGTCGAGGCCGCGATGAGTTCGCCGTCCTCGCTGCTGCACTGGACCCGCCGGATGATCGAGATCCGCAAGCAGAACCCGGCCTTCGGCCTCGGCAGCTACACCGAGCTGTCCTCCACCAATCCGGCGGTGCTGGCCTTCCTGCGGGCCTCGCCGGGCACCGGCGGCGCGGACGACGACCTGGTGCTGTGCGTCCACAACTTCTCCCGCTTCGCCCAGCCGACCGAGCTGGACCTGCGGGCGTTCAGCGGCCGCCATCCGGTGGAACTCATCGGCGGCGTCCGCTTCCCGGCCATCGGGGAACTGCCGTACCTGCTCACCCTCGCGGGTCACGGCTTCTACTGGTTCCGGCTGCGCAAAAACACCACCTAGTGCCCCGGCCCTGACCGGGCACGGGCACCGAGCATCCCGCCCGTACGCGGCCGCATACCGCGTACGGGCGTTTTTCGACCTTTCGCTCGGGCAGTCTCCTTACTACCGCACGGGCCGGGTGAGCCCTCGGTGGTCCCCGGTTCGAGGGGGACCGCCGCGCAGCGGACACGTGCACCGGAAGACCGCTGCCGTACGGACGATCCCGACACCCCCGCCGGGAGGATCTTCACACCCTCCGTCCGGGGGTACCGCCACCGCGCCACCGCACAGTGAAGGCCGTATTCCGGGACACTTTGCCCTACCTTCGTGTGCCCGGGGAAAGGACGCGACGCCATGTCGGACACCGCCCCGACCCGTGCCACCCGTAACACCCCTGACCACCGTCAGCTCGTCACCGCCCCCGATCTGCTCTCCTCGCTGGCACCGCTGCTCGCCGAATGGGTTCCCCGCCAACGCTGGTTCGCCGGCAAGGGGCGGCTGCTCACCGGCTTCTCCCTGCTGTCCGCGACCGAGCTGCTGCCGTGCACCGGCGACGGGACCTCGCCCGGCCTGCTCCAGCTTCTGGTCCGGGCCCAGCAGAGCTCCCCGCCGAGCCGCACCCCGGCCGGCGGGGACCGCTACCAGCTGCTGCTCGGGGTGCATCCGGCGCCGCCGCCCCAGCTGGCACCGGCGGTGATCGGCCGGCCCGGCGGCGGCCCGCTGCGCGGCCGGGTGGTCTACGACGCCCTGCTGGACAACCGGCTCTGCGGGCTGCTGCTGGAACGGCTGCGGATCCCCGGGCGGCTCGGGGGCCTGCGCTTCTGCCGCGAACCCGGCGCGGACATCCCCTCCGGCCTGCCGGCCCGGCCGATCGCCGTCGAGCAGTCCAACTCCTCGATCGTGTACGGGGATACGTTCATCCTGAAGGTCTTCCGGCGGGTCGAGCCGGGCATCAACCCCGATCTGGAACTGCCCCGGGCACTGGCGGACGCCAAGTGCGCCCGGGTCCCGGCACCGGCCGCGTGGTTCGAGTCGGCGGTCGCCGAGGAGAACGGCGAGGCGACCACGCTGGGCGTGCTCCAGCCGTTCCTGCCCGGCTCGGCGGACGGCTGGCAGCTGGCCCTCAACGCGCTGGCCGTCCGCGCCGACTTCACCGGCTCGGCCCGGGCTCTCGGGCACGCCACCGCTGAGGTACACACCGCGCTGGCCCAGACGCTGCCGACCACCGAGCTGCGCCGCCCGCAGCTGGACCTGATCGCGGCGCAGATGATCGAGCGGCTGGAGGCCACCGCCCGGGCCGTACCCGTGCTCCAGCCCTACCGCGCACGGCTGCGCACCGCCTTCGACGCGCTGGCCGCCGTCGGGCACGACGGCCGCAGCTGGGCCGCCCAGCGCATCCACGGCGATCTGCACCTGGGCCAGACGCTGCGCTCGGCCGACGAGGGCCGCTGGTCGCTGATCGACTTCGAGGGCGAACCGGCCCGTCCGCTGGCCGAGCGGCGCAAGCTGCAGCCCGCGGTGCGGGACGTCGCGGCGATGCTGCGGTCCTTCGACTACGCGGCGCGCAGCGGGCCGGCCGGCGCGGACCCCTGGGCGCTGGAGTGGGCCCGGCGCACCCGGGCCGCGTACTGCCTGGGCTACGCCGAGGCCGGCGGGCTCGATCCGCGCTCCGCGCCCGAGCTGATGCGGGCCTACGAGACCGACAAGGCGGTCTACGAGGTGCTCTACGAGGCCCGGCACCGGCCCGACTGGCTGTCCGTCCCGATGGCCGCCGTCCGGCGGCTGGCGGCGGGCGGCGAACCGGCGGTGGGCGTGGACGGGACCGGCCCGCCCTGACCGACCTCCCTGACCCGACGACGCGCTCCCGCCCCGCCCGCCGACGCACCGACGCACCGCCGACGCCCGCCCCGCCCCGAGGAGGCCCCGCCCGTGACCGCCGCCCCACCGCCGTCCCGCCCCACCCCTCCCGACCCCGCATCCACGCCGGACAGGGCCGCCGAGAGCGCGACCGGGGCCGCCGCCCCCGGCACCGGGACCGCGGCCCCCGGCAGCCCCGGCGCCCCGGCGTCCGGCACCCGTCCGCCCGCGCCCCGGGAGGCGGCCGCCGGGCCCGACCGGGCGGCCGGGACCACGGCCGGTACGGCGCGGCAGCCCGCCGCTGCCCGGCCGGGCAGCGGCAGCCGCGGCGTACGGCCCGCCACCCCGCTGTCGGACGAGGACCGCGGCCGGCTGCTGGCCGGCGCGCACCACGACCCGCACGCGCTGCTCGGCGCCCACCCGGTGCGCGGCGGACTGCTCGTCCGTACGCTGCGGCCCCTCGCGCGCGGCGTCACCGTCCTGGCGGACGGGCTGCGCGCCGAACTGCACTCCGAGGGCGACGGGCTGTTCGCCGGTGTGCTGCCGCTGCGCACCGTCCCGGAGTACCGGCTGCTGGTCGACTACGGCGAGAGCTCCGCGACCGTGCACGACCCGTACCGCTTCCTGCCCGCGCTGGGCGAACTCGACCTGCACCTGTTCGGCGAGGGCCGGCACGAGCAGCTCTGGCAGGCGCTGGGCGCCCACGTCATGGACCACCAGGGCGTGACCGGCACCCGCTTCACCGTGTGGGCGCCCAACGCGCAGGGCGTCCGGGTCGTCGGCAACTTCAACTACTGGGACGGCGCCGGCCACCCGATGCGGTCGCTGGGATCCTCCGGTGTCTGGGAGCTGTTCCTGCCGGGTCTCGGCGAGGGTGAGCTGTACAAGTTCGAGATCACCCGGCCGGACGGCTCGCGGACGGTACGCGCCGACCCGATGGCCCGGCGGACCGAGTGCCCGCCCGCCACCGCCTCGGTCGTGCACACCTCGCACCACCGCTGGCAGGACGACGACTGGATGGCGCACCGCGGCCGACGGCCGGTCCATCAGGCACCGTTCTCGGTCTACGAGGTGCACCTGGCGTCCTGGCGCCCCGGCCTCACCTACCGGCAGCTCGCCGCGCAGCTGCCCGCCTACGTCAAGGACCTGGGCTTCACCCACGTCGAGTTCATGCCGGTCGCCGAGCACCCCTTCGGCGGGTCCTGGGGCTACCAGGTGACCGGCTTCTACGCGCCCACGGCCAGGATGGGCACGCCCGACGACTTCAAGTTCCTGATCGACGCCCTGCACCGGGCAGGCATCGGCGTGCTGATGGACTGGGTGCCGGCGCACTTCCCGCGCGACGACTGGGCGCTGGCGGAGTTCGACGGGCGGCCGCTGTACGAGCCGCAGGACCCGTCCCGGGCCGCGCACCCCGACTGGGGCACCCTGGAATTCGACTACGGCCGCACGGAGGTCCGCAACTTCCTGGTGGCCAACGCGGTGTACTGGTGCGAGGAGTTCCACATCGACGGGCTGCGGGTGGACGCGGTCGCCTCGATGCTCTACCTCGACTACTCCCGCGAGGACGGCGGCTGGACCCCGAACGTCAACGGCGGCCGGGAGAACCTCGACGCGGTCGCCTTCCTCCAGGAGATGAACGCCACGGTCTACCGGCGCTGCCCCGGTGTCGTCACCATCGCCGAGGAGTCCACCGCCTGGGACGGCGTCACCCGGGCCACCCACCACGTCGGGCCCGGCGGCTTCGGCGGTCTGGGCTTCGGCCTGAAGTGGAACATGGGCTGGATGCACGACTCGCTCGGCTACGTCTCCAAGGAGCCGGTGCACCGCAAGTACCACCACGGCGAGATGACCTTCTCGATGATCTACGCCTACTCCGAGAACTACGTGCTGCCGATCTCGCACGACGAGGTGGTGCACGGCAAGCAGGCGCTGGTGTCGAAGATGCCCGGGGACTGGTGGCAGCAGCGCGCCAACCACCGGGCGTACCTGGGCTTCATGTGGGCCCACCCGGGCAAGCAACTCCTCTTCATGGGGCAGGAGTTCGCGCAGGGCGCGGAGTGGGCGGAGAGCCACGGCCCGGACTGGTGGCTGCTCGACCCGTCGTACGAGGCCGAGCCGGACCACCGGGGCGTGCGCGATCTGGTCCGGGACCTGAACCGGCACTACGTCGCGACCCCGGCGCTGTGGGAGCGGGACACCGAACCGGCCGGTTTCCAGTGGATCGACGGGGACGCGCGCGAGGACAACGTCTTCTCGTTCCTCCGTTTCGCCGCCGACGGTGCGCCGCTGGTGTCGGTCAGCAACTTCTCGCCGGTCGTCCGGCACGCGTACCGGACCGGCGTCCCGGACGACGTCCCGGCCTGGCGCGAGGTGCTCAACACCGACGCACCGCGCTACGGCGGCAGCGGTGTGGGCAACCCCGATCCGCTGAAGACGGAAACGGTCCCCTGGAACGGGCGGACCAGTTCCGTCTCGCTGGTGCTGCCGCCGCTGGCCACGATCTGGCTCCGGCCGGCGTAGGCGTTCCGGCCGGCCACCGAAGGGGCGGGCGCCGCGACCGGCGTCCCGCCCCTTCTCCCCTCCTCGCGGCCGGGCGTCTCCCGCGGCCGGGTGCTCAGACCGTGGCGGACTCCTTCGAACCGCCGTCCCGGGGGCCGGCGACCACGGCGGGCGGCGCCGGTTCCGCGGCCGGGCCGTGCGCGTCGACGGACAGCGTCTTCTCGTCGAACGGGATCCGGCCGGCCAGCACCTCGGCCGCCCGGCCCGTGTCGATCTCCTTGGTCCAGGTCCCGATGAGCACGGTGGCGACCGCGTTGCCCGCGAAGTTGGTCAGCGCCCGGGCCTCGCTCATGAAGCGGTCGATGCCGACGATCAGGCCGACGCCGTCGACCAGTTCGGGGCGGTGCGACTGCAGCCCGCCGGCCAGCGTGGCCAGCCCCGCGCCGGTGACGCCGGCGGCCCCCTTGGACGCGATGATCATGAAGACCAGCAGGGAGACCTGCTGTCCGAGCGAGAGCGGCTTGCCCATCGCCTCGGCCACGAACAGCGAGGACATCGTCAGGTAGATCGCGGTGCCGTCGAGGTTGAAGCTGTAGCCGGTCGGGACGGTGATGCCGACCACCGGCTTGCTGACGCCCAGGTGCTCCATCTTCGCGATCAGCCGGGGCAGCGCCGACTCCGAGGAGGACGTCGACAGGATCAGCAGGAACTCCCGGGCGAGGTACTTCAGCAGCAGGAAGATGTTGATCCCGGCGACCAGCCGGAGCAACGCGCCGAGCACCACGATCACGAAGACCAGGCAGGTGAGGTAGAAGCCGGCCATGATGATGGCCAGCGACTTCAGCGCGTCCAGGCCGGTCTCGCCGACCACCGCCGCCATCGCGCCGAAGGCACCCACCGGCGCCGCCCACATGATCATGGCCAGGACCCGGAAGACCAGCTTCTGCAGGTGCCCGACACCGCGCAGCACCGGCTCGCCCGCCGAGCCCAGTGCCTGCAGGGCGAAGCCGACCAGCAGCGCCACCAGCAGGGTCTGCAGCACCTCGCCCTGGGTGAAGGCCGAGACCAGCGTCTTGGGGATCATGCCGAGCAGGAAGTCGGGCAGCGATTCGGCGCTGCCGGAGGTCTGCGCGTGGCCCGCGTGCCGTACGGACTCGGTCAGGTGCAGCCCGGAGCCGGGCTCCAGGACGTTCCCGACGACCAGGCCGATGGCCAGCGCGACGGTGGACATCACCATGAAGTAGCCGAGGGCCAGTCCGCCCACCGCGCCGACCTTGGCGGCCTTACGGACCGAGCCGACGCCCAGCACGATGGTGCAGAAGATGACGGGCGAGATCATCATCTTGATCAGGTTCACGAACCCGGTACCGAGCGGCTTGAGCTCGACGGCGACACCGGGGGCGGCGAAGCCCACGATGATGCCGAGGAGCACCGCCCCGATCACGGCGATGTAGAGGAAGTGGGTCCGGTCCCGCTTCACCGGCGCGGCTTCCTCGGTGGTCACCCCGGACGGTGGGGTCTGTGCAGCCACGGCTGCCTCCTGACGGTCTACGGTCCTGCGCCCGATCTGCGGCTCCGGCGCTCAACGAGTCCCGGTGACTATGCAGGGCCGGTGTGGCGCCCGTCACCCTTACGTGCATTTCGTTCACGCAAAAGTGACCCGGCAGACTGTTCCGTATGCGACTCCCCCGATACCGCGGGCCCCGGTGGCCCGGCCGGCTGCGCGGTCCGCGCAGTCTGGCCGGCCAGCTCTTCGCCATGCAGGTGGTGCTGGTCGCGGTGGTCGTGGTGGGCTGCGCCGTGTTCGCGTACCTCAGTGCCGGGCGGCAGGCGGAGGAGACGGCGCGGCGGCAGGCGACCGCGGCGGCCACCGCCGTGGCCGACTCCCCGGCCGTGGTGGCGGCGGCCCGCACCAAGAACCCCACGGCCACGCTGCAGCCGTACGCCGAGCGGCTGCGGCGGGACGCGGGGGTGGACTTCGTGGTGGTGATGGCTCCGGACGGGACGCGCTGGACGCATCCGCAGCCGTCCGCGATCGGCGGGAAGTACCTGGGGCACATCGGCCCGGCGCTGCACGGCCGGATCTTCCCGGAGACGCACCTGGGCGTGCTCGGCCCGTCCGTGCGGGTGGTCGCCCCGGTCCGCGATCCGCAGGCCGGCGGCCGGATCACCGCGCTGGTCAGCTCGGGGATCACGATCAAGACGATCAGCCGGCAGCTGCGCGAGCAGGTGCTCGCGGTGGTCGGGGTGGCCGCGGCGGCGCTGGTGCTGGGCGGTGCGGGCACGTACGTGATCAACGCCCGGCTGCGCCGGCACACCCACGGCATGAACGCCCAGGAACTCGGCCGGATGCACGACTACCACCAGGCGGCGCTGCACGCCGTGCGCGAGGGGCTGCTGATGCTGGACGGGCGGCGCCGGGTCGCGCTCATCAACGACGGCGGGCGGGAGCTGCTGGGCCTTTCCGGGGACGCGGTGGGCCGGGCGGTGACCGAGCTGGGGCTGCCGGAGCCGCTGACCGAGGCGCTGCTGGCGTCCGGGCCGCGGGTCGACGAGCTGCATCTGACCCGCGACCGGGTGCTGGTGGTCAACTCCGCGCCGGTCTCCGGCGGCGAGCAGCGCGGCAGCGTCGTCACCCTGCGGGACCACACCGAACTGCAGGCGCTCTCCGGCGAGTTGGACTCGGTGCGGGGCTTCGCGGAAGCACTGCGTTCGCAGGCGCACGAGGCCGCCAACCGGCTGCACACCGTGGTCTCGCTGATCGAGCTGGGCCGGGCCGAGGAGGCGGTGACGTTCGCCACCGCCGAGCTGGAACTGGCGCAGGCGCTGACCGACCAGGTCGTCGGGGCGGTCGCCGAGCCGGTGCTGGCCGCACTGCTGCTGGGCAAGGCCGCCCAGGCCAACGAGCGCGGGGTGGAGCTGACGCTGACGCCGGACAGCCGGATCGACGACGGGGTGCTGCCGCCCGGGCTGCCGGCCCGGGACCTGGTGACCGTGCTGGGCAACCTCCTCGACAAC
Organism: Streptomyces sp. NPDC107765; assembly: GCF_055657085.1. Taxonomy (NCBI): domain Bacteria; kingdom Bacillati; phylum Actinomycetota; class Actinomycetes; order Kitasatosporales; family Streptomycetaceae; genus Streptomyces; species Streptomyces sp. NPDC107765. The sequence goes on from NZ_JBVKBL010000017.1 coordinate 142,157, forward strand.
GCCATCGACGCCGCGGCCCCGGGCCCGGAGCACGCCCCGGCCGAGCCGCCGCAGGTGCGGGTCAGCGCCCGCGCGGACGGCGGCGAGCTGCTGCTGCGGGTGGCGGACAACGGGCCGGGGGTGGCCGCGGAGGCCGCCGAGGAGATCTTCCGGCGGGGCTGGAGCACCAAGCAGGGGGCGGCCGGCCGCGGGCTGGGGCTGGCCCTGGTGCGGCAGGCGGTGCGGCGCAACGGCGGCACCGTGACCCTGGAGCGGGCGGCGGAGGGCGGCGCGCGGTTCACCGTACGGCTGCCGCTGCGGACCGGGGCGACGGCATGATCCGGGTATGCGGGCCGGCCGGCCCGGCCGAGGGAGGTGGGCGGTGGTGAGACCCTCCGACATCCGGGTGCTGGTCGTCGAGGACGATCCGGTGGCCGCCGACGCGCACGCGCTGTACGTCGGGCGGGTGCCCGGCTTCACCGTGTCCGGCACCGCGCACTCCATGGGCGACGCCCGCCGCCACCTCGACCAGCACCCGGTCGATCTGCTGCTGCTGGACCTGTATCTGCCCGACGGGCACGGGCTGCAGCTGGTGCGGACGCTGCGCGCGGCCGGGCACGGCGCCGACATCATCGCGGTCACCTCGGCCCGCGATCTGACGATGGTCCGGGAGGGCGTCTCGCTGGGGGTGGTGCAGTACGTGCTGAAGCCGTTCACCTTCGCCACGCTGCGGGACCGGCTCACCCGGTACGCCGAGTTCCGCGCCACGAGCGGGGAGGCCAGCGGGCAGGACGAGGTGGACCGGGCGATCGCCGCGCTGCGCGCCCCGCGGCCGGCCGCGCTGCCCAAGGGGCTGACCGCGGCCACCCTGCGGGCGGTGACCGATGTGCTGCGGGCCGCCGAGCGCGGGCTGACCGCGGCCGAGGCCGCCGCCGACGTGGGCATTTCCCGGATCACCGCGCGCCGCTATCTGGAGCATCTGGTGGACGGCGGCCGGGCGGTCCGCGCCCCGCAGTACGGCCAGGTCGGCCGGCCCGAATTGCGCTACCGCTGGTCGGGCCATTGACCCGCTGTGACCGGTGACTTACGTTCAGCGGGCAGCACACCATGGTGAGTTGACCGTGAGTTGACCGTGGTCCCGCAGGAGGTCTGCCGTGCGCCCCACCGCTCCGCTGATTCTGCTCGCCGCCGCCGTCGTCGCCGCCGGGACGCTCACCGGCTGCGGCAGTGGGTCCGGGAGCGACAAGGACACCGTCAAGGTCGCCTTCATCAAGGACACCAACGCCAAGGTCACGGTCCGGGACGACTACGTCCGCCTGGTGGCCCGGCAGTTCGAGAAGGACAACCCGGGCAAGAAGGTCCGGCTGATCCCGATCCAGGCGTCGGAGAACGACTACTACACCAAGATCCAGCAGATGATGCGCTCCCCCAGGACCGCCCCGGACCTGGTCTACGAGGACACCTTCCTGGTCAACTCCGACATCAAGGCGGGGCTGCTGCGGCCGCTGGACGCGCAGGTGAAGGGCTGGGCCGACTGGCGGCAGTTCGAGCCGGCCGCGAAGGCCGCGGCCCGGGGGCAGGACGGGAAGACGTACGGCGTCCCGGACGGTACGGACACCCGCGGGCTGTGGTTCAACAAGAAGATCTTCCGCCGGGCCGGGCTGCCGGCGAACTGGCGGCCGAGGACCTGGGACGAGGTGCTGGCCGCGGCCCGGACGATCAAGAAGAAGGTCCCCGGGGTGATCCCGCTGAACGTCTTCACCGGCAAGGGCGCGGGCGAGGCGGCCGTGATGCAGGGCTTCGAGATGCTGCTGTACGGCACGGGGCAGGACCCGCTGTACGACCCGCGGGCCAAGAAGTGGGTCACCGGCAGCAAGGGCTTCCGGGACAGCCTGTCCTTCATCGACACCGTCTACAAGGAGAAGCTCGGCCCCGACGTCTCCGACGCCCTCAGCCCCAACATCCAGACCAATGTGGCCGCCGAGCTGCTCCCCGAGGAGAAGCTGGCGATCGATCTGGACGGCTCGTGGCTGGGCCAGCAGTGGCAGAAGACCGGCGGCGGCAATCCCTGGCCGCAGTGGTCGACGACGCTGGGCCAGGCGCCGTTCCCCACCCGGCACGGTGACCCGCCGGGCACGGTGAGCCTGGCCGGCGGCTGGACCTGGTCGATACCGCGGCGGGCCCAACAGCCCGATCTTGCCTGGAAGTTGATCCAGACCTTCCAGTCGAGGGCGAACGCCCTGGAGTGGTGCGTACGGGGTGCGCAGATCTCCGTGCGGAAGGACGTCGCGGCCGATCCGCGCTATCTGAGGTCCGTCCCCGGCATCGGCTTCTTCACCTCGCTGGTGAAGGTCAGCCACTTCCGTCCCGCGCTGCCCGAGTACCCGAAGGTCGCGGCGGCGATCGGGGAGGCGATGGAGGCGGTCACCGCCGACGACGCCTCCCCGGCCGAGGCCGCCAAGGACTACGACGAGGGCCTCGGTGCGCTCGTGGACGGCCGGACCGTCGCCCGGCCGTGACCGGCACCGTCGCCGGCGCCCGGACCGCCGCCCCCGCCCGTACGCCGCGGGCCGTCCCGGTCCGCACCCGGCTGCTGCGCTGGTCCCCGCTGCTCCCGGCCACCGTCCTGCTGCTGCTCTTCCTGGCCGGCCCGATCGCCTACTGCGTCTACCTCGCCTTCACCGACACCCAGCTGACCGGCCAGGAGTCGGCGTCCTTCGTGGGCCTGGCCAACTTCCGGCGGGCGTTCGGCGATCCGGGGTTCCGCAACGCGGTGGTGCTGACGCTGGTGTTCACGGTGGTCTCCTCGATCCTCGGGCAGAACACCCTCGGCCTGGCGCTGGCCGGTCTGATGCGGCGCGCCTCACGTCCCGTACGGGTGCTGACCGGCGCCGTGGTGATCACCGCCTGGGTGCTCCCGGAGATCGTCGCCGGCTTCCTGTTGTACACGTTCTTCGAGCGGCGCGGCACCCTGAACGCGGTGCTGTCCTGGCTCCAGCTGCCCACCCAGAACTGGCTGTTCACGCTGCCGATCCTGGCGGTGTCGTTCGCCAACGTCTGGCGCGGTACGGCGTTCTCGATGCTGATCTACTCCGCGGCGCTGTCCGGGATCCCGCCGGAGGTCACCGAGTCCGCCGAGGTGGACGGCGCGGGCGGGCTGCGCCGGCTGTGGCACATCACGCTGCCGATGATCCGCCGCTCCATCGGCACGAACCTGATGCTCAACACCCTGCAGACGCTCTCCGTCTTCGGGCTGATCTGGGCGATGACCCGGGGCGGCCCGGGCAACCGCAGCCAGACGCTGCCGGTGTTCATGTACGACCAGGCGTTCCTGAAGTCGCTGATCGGCTACGGCACCGCGGTGGCGCTGCTGTTGCTGCTGGTGGGCGCGGTGTTCGCGGCCGGCTGGCTGCGCCTGATGCGCGAGGAGGTCTGAGGCCGTGCCGCTGCCCCTGCCCCGGCGGGCCGTCCGCCGGCTGGCCGCCGACGCCGGGCTGCTGGCCGTCGCGGTGGCGTTCGCCGTGCCGCTGCTGTGGCTGGTACTGGCATCGCTGGACGCGCACGCCACGCTGCGGGTGCGGCCGCCCACGCCGCCCACGCTGGGGAACTTCTCGGCGGTGCTGACCGACGAGATCACCTTCACGCCGATGCTCAACAGCCTGCTGATCTGCGGCGGCGCCACCCTGCTCACCGTGGTCTGCGCGGCGCTGGCCGCCTATCCGCTGTCCCGCTTCCGCTCCCGCTTCGCCCGCCCGTACCTGCTGACCATCCTGTTCTCGACGTGTCTGCCGATCACCGCGGTGATGGTGCCGGTGTACGGGCTGTTCGTGCAGATCAATCTGATCGACACCCGCTACGGCACCGCACTGTTCCTGGCCGCGGCCCAACTCCCGTTCGCCGTCTGGCTGATGAAGAACTTCATGGACGGGGTGCCGCGGGCGCTGGAGGAGGCGGCATGGACGGACGGCGCGTCGTGGCGGCAGACCCTGCTGCGGGTGATCCTGCCGCTGATGGGCCCCGGACTCGCGGTGGTCGCCATCTACACCTTCATCATGATGTGGGGCAATTTCTTCGTGCCGTTCATGCTGCTACTCTCCCCGGAGCAACTGCCCGCCTCGGTCAGCATTTTCAATTTCTTCGGCAATTACGGGGCCATCGCGTTCGGCGAACTCGCGGCATTCTCTCTCCTTTACTCGACACCCGTGGTGCTGCTGTACGTCCTCATTTCCCGCCGACTCGGCGGGGGTTTCGCACTGGGCGGCGCCGTGAAGGGGTAGTGAAGGAGCGGTGGGCCGGGTCGGCGCTGGTGAGCGACCGATCGGCCGGAAATCTTCACGCCCCTGCCGGGAAAAACCGACCGGCTAGGAGGTTCCTACGACTTTCATCCTTGGATTTCCACACGATAGGTGCGAAGTCACCTCGTCACTTACCGTGTACCGGTGAACACGCACGCCGGGGAGCCGCGCAGGCCCCCTTTCGACGCCACCGCCGCACGCCGGCTCCGCGAGGCCCTCGGCATGACCCCTGCCCATGTCGCCTACGGAATTCGCGCCGCTTATGGAATTCCGGTGTCCCCGGCCACGGTGGCGTCCTGGGAATTGGGGGAAAGCGCCCCTACGGAATCCGAACTGACCGCACTCGCCGGCGCCCTGTGGTGTGCGCCGGGCGAACTGCTGGGCGCCCCCGGCACCTTGCGCGAGTACCGCCTCGCCGCCGGCCTGGCACCGGACGCGCTCGCCCTGCGGATCGGCATGGACCCGGCCGCGTACGCACGCCTGGAGGCGGGCGGGAAGTGGGGCGGCACCGAGCGGCAGGCCGCCGCGCTGGCCGAGGCGCTGGACCTGCCGCTGCCCGCGCTGCTCCGCTTCACCGGCCAGGACGCCAGGCTCGCCGGGCTGCTGACCAGCGCCGCCACCACCCGCTGGCAGGCGTACGTCCGGCCGGTCGGCAAGCTCGTCCCGCTGCCCAAGCAGCGGATCCAGGAGGTCCTGCAAGCGCTGCACACCGACTACCAGGCATCGATGGCGGCCACGCTCAACTGGGGCGGCGGCGACGGGACCGGGGAGTCGGGCAGGGCGGGGCGCGCCTTCCTCGACGAGATCCTGGCCGAGTTCTGGGCCCGGGTCGGCGATCTGCCCTGACCTCGCACGGCCGAGGGGGAGGTGAGGCGCACGGCCGCGGCACGGCGGCGGCCGGGCAACCCCGAGGGATCCCGTCGGTCCCAGGTCGTAGGGCCGTCCCCCCAGAGGAGGACGCCGGACCCCGCCGTCACTCTTCCGATCGGCCCGGCTTTCGGTCCCTGGGGCCGACGACCGCGCTGACCTGCGCCGTCGAGGATGGGGAGGTCGAATTTTCCATCCTCTCCCAGGAGTCCCCGTGTCCCACCCGGCCGCCGTCCCGGGCCTTCCCGGCTCGTTCGCACCCACCCGCACCACCGGCGCCGTCGCCGCCCGCGCCACCGACCTGAGCAAGGTCTACGGCCAGGGGGAGACCCGGGTGGTGGCGCTGGACTCCGTCTCCGTGGAGTTCGGCAAGGCCCGGTTCACCGCGATCATGGGCCCGTCCGGCTCCGGCAAGTCCACGCTGATGCACTGCATGGCCGGCCTGGACAAGATCTCCGACGGTTCGGCCCGGATCGGGGACGTCGAGCTGGGCTCGCTCAACGACAAGCAGCTGACCCGGCTGCGCCGCGACAAGATCGGCTTCATCTTCCAGGCGTTCAACCTGCTGCCCACCCTCACCGCGCTGGAGAACATCACCCTCCCCATGGACATCGCGGGCCGCAAGCCCGACCAGGAGTGGGTCAGCGCGGTCATCGAGACCGTCGGGCTGGGCGGGCGGCTGGCGCACCGGCCGGCCCAGCTCTCCGGCGGCCAGCAGCAGCGGGTCGCGGTGGCCCGGGCGCTGGCCGCCCGGCCGGAGATCATCTTCGCCGACGAGCCGACCGGCAACCTCGACTCCCGCTCCGGCGCCGAGGTGCTGGGCTTCCTGCGCGAGTCGGTGCGGGCGATGGAACAGACCGTGGTGATGGTCACCCACGACCCGGTCGCGGCCGGCTATGCGGACCGGGTGGTCTTCCTGGCCGACGGCCGGGTCGTCGAGGAGCTGCACGAACCGACCGCGGACTCGGTGCTCGACCGGATGCGGCTGTTCGACGCCAAGGGCCGGACGAGCTGACCGAGGGCCGGACGAGCCGACGCGGGCCCGTCCCGCCCCTGCCGCGCCTCCGGGCGCAGCCCTTCCTCCCCCGCCACCGGACCAGGACTGACACCACCACCATGCTGCGTACCGCCCTGCGCAACCTCCTTGCGCACAAAGCCCGATTGATGATGACCGCGCTCGCGGTGCTGCTCGGCGTCGCCTTCGTCGCCGGCACCCTCATCTTCAGCGACACCGTCGGCGAGGCCATCAAGAAGGCCTCCGCCAGAAACCTCGACGGGGTGGCCGTCTCCGTCCAGGACGTCCCCGACCCCAAGGCGCCGGTCACCGGCAAGGACGGCAAACGGACCACCCTCCTCGACGACAAGCTGGCGGACCGCATCCGCGCCCTGCCCGGCGTGACGTCCGTGCGGCGCAACGTCACCGGCACGGCCACCGTCGCCGGCCCGGACGGCGCACCGATCGGCGACAGCTGGCAGAACCTCGCCGCCAACTTCCAGCCGGACAAGGACGGCCACGACCCCCGCTACCCGCTGAAGCAGGGCCGCGGACCGGCCGCCGCGAACGAGATCGCGCTGGACGAGGCCACCGCGAAGGCGTCCGGCCACAAGCTCGGCGACTCCGTGAAGTTCGCCATCGACGGCCCGGCGCTGACCAAGAAGCTGGTCGGCATCGTGACCACCGACGATCCGCAGGTGACCGCGGGCGGCAGCCTCGCCCTCTTCGACACCGCCACCGCGCAGAAGCTGTATCTGCACCCCGGTCAGTTCGGCGAGCTGGTGGTGGGCGCCGCGCCCGGCGCCGATCAGCAGGCACTGACCGCGAAGGTCCGCGAGATCCTGCCCAAGGACCGCGCCGAGGCGACCAGCGGTGCCACGCTCGCCAGCGAGCAGTCCACGATGATCGCCGAGAAGAACAATTCCCTGTCCCAGACGCTGCTGGCCTTCGCCGGGATCGCGCTGTTCATCGGCGTCTTCATCATCGCCAACACCTTCACCATGCTGATCTCCCAGCGCAGCCGGGAGATCGCCCTGCTGCGCGCGGTCGGCGCCTCCCGCCGGCAGGTGGTCCGTTCGGTCCTCGCCGAGGCGGCCCTGCTGGGGCTGATCTCCTCGGCCATCGGTCTCGCGCTGGGCCTGGGGCTCGCGGTGAGCCTGCGGGCGGTGCTCAACGCCAACGGCGCGGGCTTCCCGAACGGACCGGTCGTCATCAGCCCGACCGCGGTGCTCTCCGCACTCGGCGTGGGCGTCGTGGTGACCGTACTGGCCGCCTGGCTGCCGTCCCGCAAGGCCGCGAAGATCGCCCCGGTGGAGGCGCTCAACACCGTCGAGGCGCCGCCGGCACCGCGCAGCCTGGTGATCCGCAACTCCCTCGGCGCGGTCATCACCGGCGTCGGTGTCGCGATCATGTTCTACGTCCGCACCCTGACGTCCGTCGACGACCTGACGACCGCGATGGCGGGCTCGCTGGTGACGCTGACCGGCGTCATCATCCTCGCGCCGCTGCTGTCGCGGCCCCTGGTCTCGCTGGCGGGCGTCGTCACCACCCGGCTCTTCGGCGTCAGCGGCAAGCTGGCCAAGGAGAACGCGCTGCGCAACCCCCGCCGCACGGCGGCGACCGCCTCGGCGCTGATGATCGGCCTCACCCTGATGACCGGCATGACGGTCGTCGGGATCTCCACGCAGCAGGCCATGGACGAGATGGCGGCCAAGGGGCTGACCGCCGACCTCAAGATCACCACCTCGACGTACACCGGCCTGGACACCGCGCGGTCGCAGAAGGTGGCGGACATCCCCGGCGTCGAGGCGATGGCCCCGCTGCGCCGCACGGGCATCCGGTCGGCCACCTACTCCATGAGTCTGATCGGCACCGACCTCACCACGATCGGCAAGGTCGCCCAACTGGACTTCGTCGGCGGCTCGTTGCCGCACGCCGGAACCGACGGCATCGCGGTCTCCCAGGACATGGCCAAGAAGAAGGGCTGGCACCCCGGCGACACCCTCGATGCCACGTTCCCCGACGACAAGAGGACCAAGCTGCGGATCACCGGAATCTACGCGGACAACGAGGTGCTCGGCGACTCGATCGGCGCCACCTCGGTGGTCGATCCGCACCTGGACCGGCCGCTGAACGACGAGCTGCTGGTCAAGGCCGAGGACGGCCGCACGGACGGGCTTTCGGCGCCGATCCGGCACGCGCTCGGCGACAGCCCGCTGCTGAAGGTCCAGGACCGCGCCGACCTGCGCAAGGAGAGCGCCGGGAACGTCAACACGGTGCTCTACATCTCCTACGGGCTGCTGGGCATGTCCGTCGTCATCGCGGTGGTGGGTGTCGTCAACACCCTCGCCATGTCGGTCTTCGAGCGGACCCGTGAGATCGGGATGCTGCGGGCGATCGGACTGGCCCGCAGCGGCATCAAGCAGATGGTCCGGCTGGAGTCGGTGGTCATCGCGCTGTTCGGCGCGGGCCTGGGAATCGGCCTGGGGGTCTTCCTCTCCTGGGCCGCCGGCACCATGCTCGGCCACGGTCTCCCCACCTACCAGCTGCTGCTGCCCTGGGGCAGGCTCGGGCTGTTCCTGCTGATCGCGCTGGTCGTGGGCGTGCTGGCGGCGGTGTGGCCGGCCCGCCGGGCCGCCCGGCTGAACATGCTGGAGGCGATCGGCGCGGAGTGACCGCGCGGACGAACGGCGGCGCGCCTTCCCTCGACCGAGGGGAGGCGCGCCGCCGTCGTACGCGGTACGGCTCGGGGATCAGAAGACCGACTCGGCCTCGTCCATCCGCCAGCCCGGCACGGTCTTGAGCTCGGTGATCGCGTCGGCCAGCGGCACCATCGTGATGTCCGTGCCGCGCAGTGCGGTCATCCTGCCGAAGTCACCGCGGTGCGCGGCCTCGACGGCGTGCCAGCCGAAGCGGGTGGCGAGCACCCGGTCGTAGGCGGTCGGGGTGCCGCCGCGCTGGACGTGACCGAGGATGACCGGCCGGGCCTCCTTGCCGAGGCGGTGCTCCAGCTCGCGGGCGAGGGCGGTGCCGATGCCCTGGAAGCGCTCGTGGCCGAACTGGTCGATGGCGCCCTTGCCGTAGTCCATGGTTCCCGGCGCCGGGTGTGCGCCCTCGGCGACGCAGATGACCGCGAACTTCTTGCCGCGGGCGAACCGCTCCTCGACCATCGCGCACAGGTCGGCCGGGTCGAAGGGGCGCTCGGGCAGGCAGATGGCGTGCGCGCCGCCGGCCATCCCGGACTCCAGCGCGATCCAGCCGGCGTGCCGGCCCATCACCTCGACGACCATGACCCGCTGGTGGGACTCCGCGGTGGTCTTGAGGCGGTCGATGGCCTCGGTGGCCACGCCGACGGCGGTGTCGAAGCCGAAGGTGCGGTCGGTGGAGGAGATGTCGTTGTCGATGGTCTTGGGGACGCCGACGACGGGCAGTCCGGCGTCCGACAGCATCCGGGCCGCGGTGAGGGTGCCCTCGCCGCCGATCGGGATCAGGACGTCGATGCCGTAGTCCTTGGAGTGGTCCTTGGCGTCCTCGCAGGCCTCTTGCAGCCGGGCGCGCTCCAGCCGGGAAGAGCCGAGGATGGTGCCGCCGCGGGCGAGGATGCCGCTGACCGCCTCCAGGTCCAGCTTGCGGAAGCGGCCGTCGAGCAGGCCGGCGAAGCCGTCCTCGAAACCTATGACCTCGTCGCCGTGGCCGGTGAGGGCGCGGTGGACGACGGACCGGATCACAGCGTTCAGGCCGGGGCAGTCGCCGCCTGCGGTGAGGACTCCGATACGCATCGTGCTGTGTCTCCTGTGCTCGCTGTGGGTTCCTGAGCCGGTCCGATTGTTTCACGGGCCCGACGGGTCCCGGCCGCACACATCGACCCCACCCCTACTGTCCCCGCCCGGCCCCCTCAAGGGAAACTGGAGGGGCGACCTAGCCACACGCGCAGGTATTGTCAAGAGGGGCAAGCCCACCATAACGGCCAATTTTGACCTTGCGCCCCACGGAATGGACGGAGAGCACGCGTGACGCGCAGCGTATACGTGACCGGTATCGACCGCGGCGACGGCCGCCAGGTCGTCGAGCTGGGAGTCATGGAACTCCTGACCCGCCATGTCGACCGGGTGGGGGTCTTCCGCCCGCTGGTCCACGACGGACCGGACCGCCTCTTCGACCTGCTGCGGGCCCGCTACCGGCTCGCCCAGTCCCCCGAGACCGTATACGGCATGGGCTACGACGAGGCCGCCGCGCTCCAGGCCGAGCGCGGCACCGACGAGCTGGTCTCCCACCTCGTCGACCGCTTCCACGCGGTGGCCCGCGACTACGAGTACGTCCTGGTCCTCGGCTCCGACTACGCCGACACCAGCCTGCCCGACGAGCTGAGCCTGAACGCCCGGCTGGCCAACGAATTCGGCGCCTCGCTGATCGCCGTCGTCGGCGGCCAGGGCCAGGAGGCCGAGTCGGTCCGCGCCGAGGCCCGCAACGCCTACCGCGCCTTCCAGTCACTGGGCTGCGACGTGGTCTCCGTGATCGTCAACCGGGTGGCCCCCGAACTGCGCGAGGCGGTCGTCGAGCGGCTCGCCGCCCGGCTGCCGGTGCCCTGCTACGCGCTCCCCGAGGACGGCTCGCTCTCCGCGCCGACCGTCGGCCAGATCGTGCACACCCTCGGTGCCGAGATACTCCTGGGCGACGACTCCGGCCTGGCCCGGGACGCCCGCGACTTCGTCTTCGGCGGCGCCATGCTGCCGACCTTCCTGCCGGCCCTCACCCCCGGCTGCCTCGTGGTGACCCCCGGGGACCGGGCCGACCTGGTCATCGGCTCGCTCGCCGCGCACAGCGCCGGGGCCCCGCCGATCGCCGGCGTGCTGCTCACCCTCGACGAACGGCCCGGCCCCGACATCATGGCGCTGGCCGGCCGGCTCGCCCCCGGCACCCCGGTGGTCTCCGTACCGGGCGGCTCCTTCCCGACCGCCGCCGAGCTGTTCGCCATCGAGGGCAAGCTCAACGCCGCCTCGCCGCGCAAGGCGGAGACCGCGCTGGGCCTCTTCGAGCGGCACGTGGACACCGTCGAGCTGACCGACCGGATCTCGGTGGCCCGCTCCGGCCGGGTCACCCCGATGATGTTCGAGCACGAGCTGATCGAGCGCTCCCGGTCCGCCCGCCGCCGGGTCGTCCTCCCCGAGGGCACCGAGGAGCGGGTGCTGCGCGCCGCCGACGTGCTGCTGCGCCGCGACGTGTGCGACCTGACGCTGCTGGGCGAGGAGGAGGCGATCCGCAAGCGCGCCGCCGACCTGGCCATCGACCTGGCGGACGCCCAGATCATCGACCCGCAGACCTCCGAGCTGCGCGAGCGGTTCGCCGAGCTGTACGCGAAGGCGCGCGCCCACAAGGGCGTCAGTTATGAGCTGGCCTACGACGTGGTCGCCGACGTCTCCTACTTCGGCACGCTGATGGTCCAGGAGGGCCTGGCCGACGGTATGGTCTCCGGTGCGGTGCACTCCACCGCGGCGACCATCCGCCCGGCCTTCGAGATCATCAAGACCAAGCCGAACGCGCAGATCGTCTCGTCGGTGTTCTTCATGTGCCTGGCCGACCGGGTGCTGGTCTACGGCGACTGCGCGGTCAACCCGGACCCGAACGCCGAGCAGCTGGCCGACATCGCCATCCAGTCGGCCACCACCGCGGCCCAGTTCGGCGTCGAGCCGCGGATCGCGATGCTGTCGTACTCCACCGGCACCTCCGGCTCCGGCGCGGACGTCGACAAGGTCCGCAAGGCCACCGAGCTGGTCCGGGAGCTCCGTCCCGACCTCAAGGTCGAGGGCCCGATCCAGTACGACGCGGCGGTGGACGCGGCGGTCGCGCGGACCAAGCTGCCGGAATCCGACGTGGCCGGCAAGGCGACCGTGCTGATCTTCCCGGACCTCAACACCGGCAACAACACCTACAAGGCCGTGCAGCGCTCGGCCGGTGCGGTCGCCGTCGGCCCGGTCCTGCAGGGCCTGCGCAAGCCGGTCAACGACCTCTCGCGCGGTGCGCTGGTCCAGGACATCGTCAACACCGTCGCGATCACCGCCATCCAGGCGCAGGGTGCCCGGCCCGGCGCCGGACCCACCGCCTGAACCCGCCGAACCCTTCCCGCAACCCACCGGAAAGCACCAGATGTCTGCCACTGCCACCCGCGTCCTCGTCCTCAACTCCGGCTCCTCGTCGGTGAAGTACCAGCTGCTCGACATGGCCGCGGAGCCGGACAGCGGCTCCGCCGCGGGCACCCGGCTCGCCGTCGGGCTCGTCGAGCGGATCGGTGAAGAGAGCTCGCGCCTGGTGCACACCCCGCTGGCGGCCGGCGGCGAGAAGCGGGAGACCGAGGGCGCGATAGCCGACCACGACGCCGCGCTGAAGGCCGTCGCCGCGGAGCTGGCCGCCGACGGCCTCGGCCTGGACTCCCCCGAACTGGCCGCGATCGGGCACCGGGTGGTGCACGGCGGGCTGAAGTTCACCGCGCCGACCGTGATCGACGACGCGGTGCTGGCGGAGATCGAACGGCTGGTGCCGGTCGCCCCGCTGCACAACCCGGCGAACATCACCGGCATCCGGACCGCCCGGGCGCTCCGCCCCGACCTGCCGCAGGTCGCCGTCTTCGACACCGCCTTCCACACCACGATGCCGGAGCACGCGGCCCGTTACGCCATCGACGTGGCGACCGCCGACGCCCACCGCATCCGCCGGTACGGCTTCCACGGCACCTCGCACGCGTACGTCTCCCGCAAGACCGCCGAGCTGCTGGGCAAGGACCCCTCCGAGGTCAACGTCATCGTGCTGCACCTGGGCAACGGCGCCTCCGCCTCGGCGGTGGCCGGCGGCCGCTGCGTGGACACCTCGATGGGCCTGACGCCGCTGGAGGGGCTGGTCATGGGCACCCGGTCCGGCGACATCGACCCGGCGGTGACCTTCCACCTCAAGCGGGTGGCGGGGATGTCGACGGACGAGATCGACGCGCTGCTCAACAAGAAGAGCGGGCTGGTCGGGCTCTGCGGCGACAACGACATGCGGGAGATCCGCCGCCGGATCGACGAGGGCGACGAGCGGGCCCGGCTCGCCTTCGACATCTACATCCACCGGCTGAAGAAGTACATCGGCGCCTACAGCGCGGTGCTCGGCAAGGTCGACGCGGTGGCCTTCACCGCGGGCGTCGGCGAGAACGCCGCCCCGGTGCGCGAGGCCGCCGTCGCCGGCCTGGAAGAGATGGGGCTGGCCGTGGACGCCTCGCTGAACGCCGTACGCTCCGGCGAGCCGCGGCTGATCTCGCCCGAGTACGCCCGGGTCGCGGTCGCCGTGGTGCCCACCGACGAGGAACTGGAGATCGCCCAGCAGACATACGCCCTGGTCAACGCCTAGACGTTGGTGTTTTCGCCTACCGGAATATTCCGCTCTGAAACAAACCGATAGGATCCAAGCCATGCGCCGTTCCAAAATCGTCTGCACCCTGGGCCCCGCCGTCGACTCCTTCGAGCAGCTGAAGACGCTGATCGAGGCCGGTATGAATGTGGCCCGTTTCAACATGAGCCACGGGACCCACTCGGAGCACGAGGAGCGGTACCACCGACTCCGCAAGGCCCAGGAGGAGACCGGCCGCGCCATCGGCGTGCTGGCCGACCTCCAGGGCCCCAAGATCCGTCTGGAGACCTTCGCCGACGGCCCGGTGGAGCTGGTGCGCGGCGACGAGTTCGTCATCACCACCGAGGACGTCCCCGGCGACAAGACCATCTGCGGCACGACCTACAAGGGCCTGCCCGGTGACGTCTCCAAGGGCGACCCGGTCCTGATCAACGACGGCAACGTCGCGCTCCAGGTCGTCGAGGTCGACGGCCCGCAGGTGCGCACCATCGTCATCGAGGGCGGGGTCATCTCCGACCACAAGGGCATCAACCTGCCCGGCGCCGCGGTGAACGTCCCCGCGCTGTCCGAGAAGGACATCGAGGACCTGAAGTTCGCCCTGAAGATGGGCTGCGACATGGTCGCGCTGTCCTTCGTCCGGGACGCCAAGGACGTGCAGGACGTGCACCGCGTCATGGACCAGGTGGGCCGCCGGGTGCCGGTCATCGCCAAGGTGGAGAAGCCGCAGGCGGTGGCCAACATGGAGGAGGTCGTGATGGCCTTCGACGCCGTCATGGTCGCCCGTGGCGACCTGGCGGTGGAGTACCCGCTGGAGAAGGTCCCGATGGTGCAGAAGCGCCTGGTGGAGCTGTGCCGCCGGAACGCCAAGCCGGTGATCGTCGCGACCCAGATGATGGAGTCGATGATCACCAACTCCCGGCCGACCCGCGCCGAGGCGTCCGACGTCGCCAACGCCATCCTTGACGGCGCCGACGCGGTCATGCTCTCCGCGGAGTCCTCGGTCGGCCAGTACCCGATCGAGACCGTCAAGACGATGTCGAAGATCGTCGAGGCGGCCGAGGAGGAGCTGCTCTCCAAGGGCCTGCAGCCGCTGGTGCCCGGCAAGAAGCCGCGTACGCAGGGTGGTTCGGTGGCCCGTGCGGCCGCCGAGATGGCCGACTTCCTCAACGGCAAGGCGCTGGTGGCCTTCACCAAGTCCGGTGACACCGCCCGCCGGCTGTCCCGCTACCGCGCGGTCCAGCCGATCCTGGCCTTCACCACCGACGTCTCCACCCGCAACCAGCTCACGCTCAGCTGGGGCGTGGACAGCTTCGTGGTGGAGCACGTCGACAACACCGATGCCATGGTCGACCTGGTGGACGCCGAGCTGCTCAAGCTCCAGCGCTACAGCGAGGGCGACACCATGATCATCACCGCCGGTTCGCCCCCCGGCGTCCCCGGCACCACCAACATGGTCCGGGTGCACCACCTCGGCGGCGGACGCGGCTGACGCTCCCGTACGACGAAACGGCGGTGGGCCGCCCCTCTTGGGAGGGGCGGCCCACCGCCGTTTCCGCGGCTCCCGGAACGTTCCGGCCGGGTGGTGTTCCCGGTCAGTCCTCGATGGACACGTTCATGCCCGGGACGGTGAGGTTGCCGCCGAACTGGCCCGCCTGGTCGAGCTTCACCTTGGTGAAGTACGCGTAGGAGATGTTGAGCGGCGGCGGGTGCTCCGGATCGAAGACGATCGGGATCAGCCCGAAGAGGTTGGCCTGCAGCCGCTCGGTGTACATGGTCACCTTGCCGCCGGTGATCGTGGACTTGGAGTGGGGCGTCGACCGGACGTGGTAGTGCTTGCCGGACGCCTTGTCGTCCACGATCTGGTGCAGGTCGCCGATGTCCACGCTGTCCGCGGTGAACTTCAGGGCCTGCTTGGTGTGGCCGCTCTGCGTGGTGACGTTGACGACGCCCTCGTAGTTGAGACCGCGCAGGGTCAGACCGCTGGACTCCAGGTGCCAGGGGTCGTCGGGCAGTGTGACGGGCGTCTGCTCGTCCTTGCCCTTCTGCTTGTTCTCGACGACGCAGGGGTACGACTTCTTGCCGTCGGCGTCCTTGCCGTCCAGACCGCCGCCGGGCAGGGCGTTGTCGGCCGTGCCCACCGCGCCGTGCACGGTGTCGTTGACCGTCTTCGACCCGTTCTTGAGGTCACCGGCCCGCTTGGCGCCGTCCGTGAGGCCGTCGACGGTCTCCTTGACCGGGTCGGTGGCCTTGTTGTCGCCGGACGCGGTGTCCTTGGCCGCGTCGCCGGACGTGGACTCCTTCGACGCCGAGGCCGAGGGGGACGGAGTCGTGCTCGGCGAGGCGGACGCCTTGTCGTCGTCCGACGAGCCCCCGCCGAGGAGACCGCCGAGCGCGTCGCCGATCCCGCCCAGCAGACCCCCGTCGTCCTTCTTCTCCTCGGAGGCCGACGGCGACGGGGTCGCGGAGCCCGAGGGCTCGCCGGTCTTCGAGGCGGAGCCGGACGGCGTGGCCTCGGGTGTCGTGTCCGCCTGCTTGCCGGCCGAGGGCGACGGCGAGGCGGAGGGCTTGGCGGACGGCGTGCTGTCGTCCTTCGCCGGTCCGTCGGCCTTCTTGTCCTTCGCGCCGCCCTTGGCCTTCTTGCCGTCCTGCCCGTCCACCTTGTCCGGAGCAGTGACGCACGGCCCGTCCTTGAAGGGGCTCTTGGGCGGCGCCGGCTTGGCGATCGCCATCTGGGGCGTCAGCCCCATGCCCATGAGGACGGCGGACGGCATGGCGGCGATCGCGATCGCCTTGCCCGCGGGCACGTGGAGCCGAGTCAGCAGCGGCTTTTTCGGCGCCGCGTGCCTCGGCCCGGTTCTCGCCCCGGCGGCTGCGTTCTCCTCATGCAGCTCGTCACCCGGCACGGTGCCTCCCGTTCATTCCGTTGATCGGGCTCGTTCCTGACAGGTCGTCCAGTCCGTTGCCCGACCCGCGGGCGGGGTCCGTCGCGACCACCGGCCCGGCGACGTTGCGGACCGGCTCACCCGCGTCGTCCCCGTTCTTCTCCGGCGTGCCCGGTGCCCAGGCGACGCCCAGGCCACCGCCGATCAGCCCCATCAGGAAGCCGACCACGAGACCGCCGAAGTTCGAGACGACGATGGAGACCAGGGCCAGCAGGATCGCCGCCACACCGGCGAAGACCCGCGAGGCCGGCTGGAACCACATGGTCAGCCCGAGCACGACCAGCAGAACGCCGATGATCAGCGAGCCGGCGCCGGCGGTGGTGGACATGCGGACGGTCAGGGAACCGAGCGTGAGGTTCGCGTAGGGGAGGTACATGATCGGGAGGCCGGCCAGCAGAGTCAGCAACCCGCCCCAGAACGGGCGGTGTCCGCGCCACTCCCGGAACGAAATCCGCTTCCGGCCGACGGACTCGATCAGCCTTGGTCGCGTTTCGGCGCTCATGTCGTACAGCTCCTCGGGACTGGCAAATCGGTGGTTCTGAGCTGAGATGTCTACCAAGCGCTACCCGGCGTACGGGCACGGGGAACGGCGTGGGCCACCGCACTGGCGTGAGGCCCCGCGCCCGTACGCTCAGTGCGTCAGTAGCACTCGTTCTTGCCCTTGGCGACACTCATCTTCAGGCCGCTGAGCTTGAAGGTGCCGGCCGTCGTGGCCCACGCCGTCTGCTTGACGTGGGTGAGTACGGCCGAGTCGGCCTCCTGGGCGAACGAGCCCGGGTCGGTCTTGTCGCCCTTCTGAATGCCGGGGCCCTTGGACGTCGATCCCGCAGCAACACCGATGTTGATGTTGTTGAAGGTCGCGTCCGCGTCCAGCTGATCGAGGTCGATGTAGAGGTTCTTCGCCTCCACCGGCGTGCTGCCGCCACCGGCCGACAGCTTCAGCGACACATCGCCGAAGACCGGGACCGGAACGACCACCGACTGGCACAGGTTCTTGATCTTGGCGTTGGAGAACGCCGAGACCGCCACCGGGACAGCCTTGCCGCCCTTCTGGGCGTCAATGGCTCCGTACTGGACGAAGCCGGTGCCGTCCAGCCGGTCCGTAGTGACCTTGAACTGCTGGCCGGACACACTGAACGACGCCGCAAGGGCACCCTGCGACAGGGCGACACCGATCGCGGCGGTCGCCGCCACGCTCGGCACCATGACAACGGCGAACCGCTTCCATCTGGTCCCGCCACGAGCCAGGGACTCCATGACTTTCCTCCTTCTCGGACGTACATCTCCGGTGCCTGCCGCCCGAGTTGGGACGGCGGTACCTGGGATGGGAGAAGTGCTACGTCCTCGGGAAGGAGAGCGCCCGTCTCGGAGGCACATCGTGTTCCGAATACCGGCGATCACCCCCGAGCGACAACCACTGGCCACGCTCTCGCGCAACCTCCTTGGACAGGCTCTACCGAAGGGGCAGAGACCCCCCTGTCCACGGCCGGCGCCACTGCCGCCGACCACTCGGTGGGGACCCAAGTGCCCCGTCGCGCCGACCGGATGCCGGGCTGGGGGAATGGACCGAGCGTGGCCGATCGTGGTCCATTCACGGCCCGTACACAAGGGGCTCGTTACTTGCGGGTAACGGGCTGATAACCACGTGACGACCGACCGGCATCAGCTCGCCACGGACGGTCGCCACTCACCGCGAAGAGACATCGCGCAATTGCGGACACACTGCCGCAAGGGGGTCGCTTTGACTTACTCCAAGTAACAGCGGCCACGTTTACCAAGTTTAGGTAAAACGTGGCCGCTGCTTCGTTTGTTTGGTCAACTCGCGTAGGGCGTACAGGTCAGAAGCGGACGCCTGGTCAGAAGCGGACGCCTCGTAGGACAGCGGGTCAGAACAGCACCCGGGCGAGCGCGGTACGCGCCGCCGTCACCCGCGGATCCTCCGCACCGATGACCTCGAACAGCTCCAACAGCCGGAGCCGCGCGGCCTCCCGGTCGTCCCCGGCGGTCCGCCGCACCGTCTCGACCAGCCGGCCGAAGGCGTCCTCGACATGCCCGCCGACCAGGTCCAGGTCCGCGGCGCGGATCTGCGCCGGCACGTCGGCCGGGTTTTCCGCGGCCTCCTTGCGCACCGCCTGCGGATCCAGGTCCTGCACCCGCTGCAGGAGTTCGGCCTGCGCGAGGCCGAGCTTGGCCTCCGGGTTGGCCGGGTCGTCGGAGAGGACGTTCTTGTACGCCTGGACGGCGCCGCCCAGATCACCGGCGTCCAGCGCCTGGCTGGCGGCCTCCAGCAGCGCGTCGTACGGACCCGGCGCGGGCGCGGGGGCCGGCTGTTCGGCCGCGGCCTGCGCGTCGACCGGACCGCCGACGATGCCGAACTGCTGCTCGGCGGCCTGCACCAGCTGGTCCAGCACCTGCCGGATCTGCGCCTCCGGGGCCGCGCCCTGGAACAGCGGGATCGGCTGCCCGGCGACCACCGCGAAGACCGCCGGGATGCCCTGCACCCCGAACTGCTGGAACAGCATCTGGTTGGCGTCGACGTCGATCTTCGCCAGGACGAACGCACCGGCGTACTCGTTCGCGAGGCGCTCCAGCAGCGGACCCAGCTGCTTGCACGGCTCGCACCACTCGGCCCAGAAGTCGATGACCACCGGGACCTCGGTGGAGCGCTGCAGGACGTCCTGCTGGAACCCGGCCTCGTCGACGTCGTACACCAGGCGGGCCCCGCCGGCCGGCGCCCGGCCCGTACGGGCGGCCTCGGCGCGCGCCTGCTCGGCCTTCTGCTTCGCTTCCCCGGCCGCCTTCACCGCTGCGAGGTCGACGACTCCACTCATGGACATGTTGCGTGGCTGCATGGGTCCATCCTCCCCCCTGGGCGGCCCGTTCCGGAAAGCGATCCGGAAAGCGGTGCGGTCGGTCGACGTGGTCAGCGTTTCCGGCTGCCGGACAGCCGGGGTGGTACTCGGTGGTGCGGTCGGCCTCAAGGGCCGTACACATGGCCTCGGGTCCCCACCCAGGCCGGTGGTTGTCGCCCATGACGGATCCGCACCCGAAGGAGGGATACCAGTCTTACGCTACGGGTCGTAGCGTAACTCGCCGTCGCCCCTGCGCGACAACCGGTTCCGGCCCCGCGCTCCGTGATCTCCCTCACGAGCCGCCCCGCCCCGGCCCGTACTGGCCGGTATGGTCGCCCGCATGCACCACTCCGCCAGCCCGAGGAAGGGCCGCACGGGCCGCCCGCGCAGCGCCGAGACCGGCCACGCGATCCTCAGCGCCACCCGTGCCGCACTCGTCGACCTCGGCTGGGGAGGACTGACCATGAGCGCGGTGGCGGCCCGCGCCGGAGTCGCCAAGACGACGCTCTACCGCCGCTGGGCCAACAAGAACGAGCTCGTCGTGGACGCCGTGGCGGTCCTCTTCGACGAGCTCGAACTCCCCGACCGGGGCTCCCTGCGGGCCGACATCGAGGGCGTGGTGCTGCAGTTCGGCGCGCTGCTGGCCCGGCCCGAGACCAAGACGGCCCTGATGGCCGTGGTCGCCGAGTCCACCACCGACGAGGCGCTGCACGAACGGATCCGCTCGGCCATCGTCGACCGCCAGAAGCGCCTGGTCCTGCTGGGCCGGGCGCGGGCCCAGGAACGCGGCGAACTGCCGGCCGACACCCCCGGCGAGGACGGCGCGCGGACCGCCGCCCGCACCATGGACCTGATCTTCGACGTGATCGCCGGCGCGATCGTGCACCGCACCCTGGTCAGCGGCGAACCGGTGGACGCCGACTGGGGACGGGACTTCACCGCCCTCTTCCTCGGCGGACTGGCCGGCCTGGACGGTCAGACCGGCCGGACCGCCGCGACCGCGGAACAGCGGGACGCGGAGAACGCGGAGCGGCAGCGGGACCCGTAGCAGGCGGACGTGCAACGAAGGGACGCGGAGCCGGGAGACGCGAAGCCGGAGACGCGGGGTCGGAGACGGAGACGCGGAGGAGCAGAGGGGCGCGGATCAGACCTGGTAACGGTCGGCCGCGAAGAGGTGCAGATGCTCGGCGACCCATGCCGAGGTCCGCTTCAGCCCCTCCTCCAGGGAGACCTCCGGCTGCCACCCGGACCACTCGCGCGCCCGGGAGTTGTCCGACAGCAGCCGCTCCACCTCGCTGCCGGAGGGCCGCAGCCGCGCCGGATCGACCACCACCTCCGCGTCCCGCCCCGACGCGGCGATCAGCGCCTCGGCGAGCGCGCCGATCGCGATCTCCTGCCCGGTGCCGAGGTTGACCACCTGCCCCAGCGCCCGGTCGCAGTCGGCCAGCGCCAGGAACCCGGCCGCGGTGTCCGTGACGTAGGTGAAGTCCCGGGTCGGGGTGAGCGAACCGAGCTTGATCTCCCGGGCGCCGGCGTGCAGTTGGGCCAGGATCGTGGGGATCACGGCCCGCGCGGACTGCCGGGGCCCGTAGGTGTTGAACGGCCGCACCACCGTCACCGGCAGCTCGAAGGCGTGCCAGTGCGACAGCGCCATCATGTCCGCCCCGATCTTCGAGGCGGAGTACGGCGACTGCGGCTGCAGCGGGTGGTCCTCGGCGATCGGCGCGGTCCGCGCGGTCCCGTAGACCTCGCTCGTGGAGGTGTGCACCAGCCGCCGTACCGCGTGCCGACGGCAGGCCTCCGCCACGTTCTCCGTGCCCACCACATTGGTCTGCACGTACGCGCCCGGCGAGTCGTAGCTGTACGGGATCCCGATCAGCGCGGCCAGATGGAAGACCGTGTCGCAGCCGGCGACCGCGTCCGCCACCCGGCCCGCGTCCCGTACGTCCCCCGCGACCATCTCCACCCGCCCGCCCGGCGTCAGATGGTGCGCCAGATTGCCCTTCTCCGCGTACGGCTTGTAATGGACGAACGCCCTTACCTCGGCGCCGGCGTCGACGAGCAGATCGACCAGGGCGGAACCGATGAACCCCTCGGCCCCGGTGACCAGGACCCGGCGGCCGGCCCAGTTCTGCGTGCTGTTGGTCATGCTGACTCCTTCAGGTGGGTGTTCAGGTGGGTGCTCAGGTGGTGGGGGTGGTGGCCGGCCAGCGCCAGGGCCTTGGCGGCCAGCAGGTCCGCGGCGCGCGCATGGGTGCCGGGGTCGGCGGCCGCACCCATCGCGGCCAGTCGGGCGGGGTCCGTCAGCAGCGGGGTGACCAGCGCGTCCAGCCGCTCCGCGGTGGTCTCGGCGTCGGGCAGCAGCACCGCGGCGCCGTCGTCGGAGAGCACCCGCGCGTTGTGCGTCTGGTGGTCGCCGGGCGCATGCGGATACGGCACGAGCACCGCCGGCATGCCGATCGTGGCCAGCTCGGCGACGGTCGCCGAACCGGCCCGGCACACCACGAGGTCCGCCGCGGCGTACGCGAGGTCCATCCGGTCCAGGTAGGGCACGGCCTCGGCGACCGCCGCCCCGCCGTTGGCCGCCAGCAGGGCCCGGGTCTCCTCCAGGGCCGCGGGGCCGGTCTTGATCAGCATCCGCAGATCGGTGTGCGCCCGGTACCGGGCGGCGAGCCCCACCGCCGCATCGGTCAGCCGGGCCGCGCCCAGGCTGCCGCCGTTGACGAGCAACAGCCGGGCCCCGTCCGGGACACCCAGCGCCCGCCGGGCGGCCGGCCGCAGCGCCGTACGGTCCAGCCCGGCGAGCGGGCCCACCAGTGGCATCCCGACCGTCTCGGCGCGCTCCCCGCCCGCCAGATGCGGCCGGCTGCGGTCGAAGGCGAGGGCGAGGTGCGGGGTCAGGCGGGCCGCGAACCGGTTCGCCCGGCCGGGCACCGCGTTGGATTCGTGGATCAGGCTGGGCAGTCCGGCCAGCCGCGCCCCGACGATCACCGGGGCGCTCGGATAGCCGCCCATCCCGACCGCCACCTGGGCGCCCTGCTCCTTGAGGATCGTCCGGACCTGGGCGCCCGAGCGCAGCAGCGCGGCCGGCAGCAGATAACGTCGGGCGCCGAGCGAGCGGTCGAAGGGGATCATGTCGACGGTGTGCAGCCGGTACCCGGCCTGCGGGATCAGCCGGGTTTCCAGCCCGCGTTCGGTCCCGACGAACGAGATCACGGCATCGGGCACGGCCCTGCGGAGCGCGTCGGCGAGGGCGAGGCCGGGGTAGATGTGACCGCCGGTGCCACCCGCCCCGATCACGACAGAGAGTGGTGTGCGCATGGCCGCCACGCTCGCCATGTGCCCTAAGAAGCTTCTAAGAGAGGTGTTTGGCAGCCTATGTCCATGCCGCCGTCCACTCCCGGGTACGCCCCGGCCCCCAAGATCCTGGTCGTCGACGACGAACCGGAGGTGCGTGCCGCCGTGGAGGACGGCCTGTCCGTGGAGGGCTACGCGGTCCGCGGCGCCGCCGACGGCCTGGCCGCGCTCTCGGAGGTCGCCGCCTGGCAGCCGGACGCCATCGTCCTGGACGTGATGATGCCGGTGCTGGACGGGCTCGCGGTCTGCCGCCGGCTGCGCGCACTGGACGACCGCACGCCCATCCTCGTACTGACCGCACTGGACTCGGTCAGCGAACGCGTCGACGGACTGGACGCCGGCGCCGACGACTACCTGGTCAAGCCCTTCGCCCTGGACGAACTGCTGGCCCGGCTACGGGCCCTGCTGCGCCGGGCCGCGGCCCCCGCCACGGAGGACACCCGGCTCTCCTTCGACGACCTGGTCGTCGATCCGGTCACCCGCACCGGCCACCGCGCCGGCCGCCCCCTGGAGTTCAGCCGTACCGAATGGGCGCTGCTGGAGCTGCTCCTGC
Source organism: Streptomyces sp. NPDC107765 (assembly GCF_055657085.1). Taxonomy (NCBI): domain Bacteria; kingdom Bacillati; phylum Actinomycetota; class Actinomycetes; order Kitasatosporales; family Streptomycetaceae; genus Streptomyces; species Streptomyces sp. NPDC107765. Next base: position 165,376 of record NZ_JBVKBL010000017.1, read on the forward strand.
TGCACCCGGGCCAGGTACTGCCCCGCGAGATGATCCTGGAGCGCGTCTGGGGCCGCGACTTCGGGCCGGACTCCAACTCCCTGGCGGTGTACGTCGGTTACCTCCGCCGCAAACTGGAGGCCGGCGGCGAGCCCCGCCTGGTCCACACCGTGCACGGCATCGGCTACCGCCTGGGCCTCGCGGAGAACCGATGAGCGGATCGATGGGCGGACCGACGGGCGGATCGATGGGCGGGGAGCACGGGGCGCGGGCGAACGGTGCGCGGACGCACGGTGCGGGGATGCACGGTGCCGGGAGGAGCGGAACAGGGGCGCAGGGGCCGGGGGATGCCGACGGCACCCAGGGGGCGGGTGCTCCGGAGACGGCCCCCTGGCGGCGCCATCACCACCCCCTCCGCACCCGGCTCGCCCTGGCCGCCTCGGCCGCGGTCGCCCTGGTGGCGGTCGGTGTCTGCGCCGCCGCCTTCGTGATCATCAGCTACCAGATGACCCGCCAGCTCGAACTCAACCTCGCCCAGACGGCCACCCAGAAGATCCACGAGACCCGCGGCTGGGGCCCGACCGTGAGCGACGCCTCCTGCCGCTACCAGGCCGTGCCCTGCTTCCAGATCGTCCCCGCCGACCCGGCGAAGGACCCACGCGGCGGCTACCGCGTGCTGCCGGTCTCGGACGCCACCCGCCAGGTCGCGGCCGGCCGGCACGCGCCGTACTACCGCGACCTGACGGTCGACGGGCAGCCCGTCCGGATGTACACCGCGCCGCGCCCCGGCGGCCATGAGGCGATCCAGGTGGCGCTCCGCTCGGACACCGTCGAACGCGGCGTACGGCACGCCGCCTGGGCGCTGTCCGCGGTCGGCGGCGCCGGCATCCTGCTCGCCGCCGCGCTCGGCTACGCGGTCTCCCGGGCGGGCCTGGCGCCGGTCGCCCGCCTCACCGCGACCGCGGAACGCATCGCCGCCACCCGCGACCCCCGCCACCGCATCGCGCTGCCGGCCGGCCCGACCGCCCACGAGGACGAACTCACCCGCCTCGCCGCCACCTTCAACACCATGCTCGCGGCTCTGGAGCAGTCCGTCACCGCCCAGCGCCGCCTGGTCGCCGACGCCTCCCACGAACTACGGACGCCACTGACCGCACTCCGTACCAACGCCGAACTGCTCGCCCGCGCCGACCGCCTGACCGACGCCCAGCGCGACCGCGCCTCGGCGGCCCTGAACCGGCAGCTGCGCGAGGTCACCACCCTCGTCAACGACCTCATCGAACTCGCCCGGGACGAGGAGCCCCGGCCCCTGGTCGAACAGGTCCGCCCGGCCGCCCTCCTGGAACACGCGGTGGCCACCGCCCGCGAACACTGGCCGGAGACCACCTTCACCCTCCGCATCACCCCCGAAGCGGCCCCGGTCACCACCCCCGGCGTCCCCTCCCGCCTGACCCGCCTGCTCTCCAACCTCCTCGACAACGCGGCCAAGTTCTCCCCACCGGGCGGACCGGTGGAGGCCGAACTCGACTGCGCTGCCGGTGAGTTGAACCTGACGGTCCGCGACCACGGCCCGGGCATCGCCCCCGAAGACCTCCCCCACGTCTTCGACCGCTTCTACCGCGCCCACGCCGCCCGCGCCCTCCCCGGCTCGGGCCTGGGCCTCGCCATGGCCCGCCAGATCGCCCACGCCCACTCCGCCGACCTCACGGCGGAACAGGCCCCGGGCGGCGGCGCACTGTTCCGGCTGCGGATGCCGGTGCCGTCCCCCTGAGGGCGGTCACCGAGGCCGATTACCGAGAGCGGTTACCGAGGCTGGTATCCGGCGCCGACCCCATCGGCCTCCGCCTCCACGGCCTTCTCCTCGACCCGTGCCCGCACCGCCTGCCGGTCCTCCGGCGCCATCGACCGCCAGCTCTCCCGCATCCCGGCGAGCCCATCGGTCAGCGCCCGGTAGCCGGACGGGTCGTCGAGCACGTCCTTGAGCTCAAGGCGTCCGCCGAGCAGCTTGCGTGCGAGGTCCTGGGCCTCGGGCGGAGCCGACGCGTTGTCCCGTACGGCCCGCAGGGACCGGGTGAGGTGCTCGTTCTGCTCCTCGGCGAGATCCCGGTCCTCGATGGGGTCGTCCCGCTCGCCGGGGGCGCTGAAGCGGACGTGGTTGCTGCTCATGGATCTGGTTCCTCTCACCCGAAGGCGTCGCGGGCACGGTCGGCCTCGGCTCGGCCGCTCTCGGTGGTGGGGGCGGGGGGAGGGGTGGGGGCGGCGGTGGCGGTACGGGTCGACGCGGCGCCGTCACCCTCGGAGGAGGCCGTGGAGCTACCCGTCCCGGAGGAGGCCGTGGAGCTACCCGCCCCGGAGGAGGCGGTGGAGCTGCCGGACCCGGAAGACCCGGCCCCTTCGCCGGACGAGGAGCCGGAACCGCCCTCGGACGCACCACCCTCGGTCGAGCTCTCGCCCTCGGCCGCCGGTTCCTTGTCCTTGTAGCGGACACCGTGGAGTTCCCGGACCCCCTTGGCCGTCTCCTCGCGTCCGTCCCAGATCTGCTTACCGCCCTCGGCGAAGTCGCCCTGCGCGACTTCGCCGACGCCCTGACCCATGTGGTACAGGCCCGTACCGGCCTGACTGAGGTCCTTGACCTTGTCCCCGGCGAGACCGAGCCCCTTGCCGTCGAGGTTCACCAGGGGCTTCAGCCCCGCCTTGCCGGCTTCCGCCCAGTCGAACCCGTCCTGCGCCCCGAAATGGCTCTTGATGCCCTGGGTCGCGATGTTCCCCCCGAGCCCCTTGGCCGCGTCCTTGACGAAGTCCATGGCGAGCTCCTTCAGCATCTCGCCGACCTTCTTCTCCACCTTCTGGGCGAGCGCGTCCTTGACGGCTTGGACGATCTTCTGCTTCGCCTCGGTGATGATCCGGCGGAGGAGGACCCGGGTCGTCACCGTGGCCGCGGCCGCGCCGGCCTCGGAGGCGCCGAGGGTGACCGGAGCCGCCGCCTGGGCGACGGCGAACTCGATGGCCAGGGCGATGAGTTGGGCAATCACCGCGAGCTTCATCACCAGGACGATCGTGGCGACCACCTGCAACACGATGGCGAGGGCGTCCGCCGCGTCGGCGGCCTCTTCCAGGAAGCCGCCGTCGCCGCCGTACTTCTTCCAGGTCTTGTCGAACGCCTCGACCGCCTCACCGGAGTTGGCGCCGTGCACGGCGTTGGAGGCGGTGACACCCTGCGACTGGTACTGGCGGGCTGCGGCAGCGAAGTTGCTCCAGCCCTCCGCGGCGTCCCGCATCTTGTCCTCGTCGACATTGGGCCATTGGAAACCCAGCAGATCGAGGATCCAGTCGAGCTCGGTAGGCAGCGTAACGGCCACGTGAGGTTTCCCCCGGAAAACGGTCTTGTTGATGCGGACGAGCGAGAAAGAGGCGTATCGAAAGGGCGTCAGCCGGCGAAGTGCGGTCGCTGGGCCGCGTATGTGGCCATGTGGTCGTGCTGGTCCTGCTCGGTGGAGTCGTAGTGCGCGCCCATCGCTTCCAGCTTTTCGCCGATCTTGGTGATCTCCTCACCGAGGTGCGGCATGGAGTCGCAGAGCCCCTCGGCCACCGGCGCGTAGAAATTGTTGAACATGTCGAGGAAGTCGTCCTTCCCCCACGCCTCCGCAGGATCGCCGCCGCACGCGGCTTTCAGCTTCTTGGCGGCCTCACCGAATCCGGAGCCAATTTCTCGGAAGACGCCACCCTGCGTCTTCAGAACTCCCGGATCGACGTCATAACCGGCACCTGCCATGTCTCCCCCTCGAAATGGCCTCGACGTACGAATGGCGAATGCAAAGAACGCGCCAACCGTAACGTACGGTATCCGGGGCCCGCGGCCACCCATGTGAGGGAACGGTGGAGATCCCTTTCACGTCCGGTGCAACCGCCGCCGCCCATCGAAGAGTTACAGCAGCCGCCGCAACTCCGGCGACGACCATGAAAGGGAATATCCGTAATGTTCCGATTTCAGGCCCCACCTGCCGTAAAGCACTTTCTATGGCAGTGCGTTCCCGTGCTCGCGGCCCTTGCCTTCCTGGCCATCGGTTTTTCGTCCGGCCGGTCGGCCTTGGCTTCCGCCGGCGCCACCGGAACGTCCGGGCATTTCCGCGTCGCGAATTGCCAGTCGGTCTATCACCACTCCCGTCACGGCCATTCCTACACCGACTACACCTGCACCGGGACCTTTCGCCCGGACGCCGGAAAAGCGAACGACCCCCGAGCGGAAATGACCGCCCTGGACGATTCCGTACCTGCGGGTGCCGAACTCCCAGCCCAACTGACCGGCGGCCACCACGTCGAACTGGTCAATACCGCCCTGGCTCTGCGGTCGTTCGTCGGAGCGTTCGCCTGCCTGCTCCCCGTGGCCGCCTCCCTGTTCGCGCTGTTCACCAACCTCATCAACAGCGGCCGCGGACTCCGGGAGACCTGGCGCGCCACCAAGGGCACCGCGACCCGTGCGGTCGTCCTCGGCGTCGTGGCGCTGTCGGCCGTCGGCATCGCGGTCAGCCCGCTCCTGGCCCTCCTGCTTCCGCGCTGAACCATTCCCTCACCTGCACACCGCTCTGCCCCCGAAGGGCCACGCTCGTCATGTCGACCTTCTTGTCACCCTTTTCCAGCGCTTGCTGGTAACGGAAGGCGGATTCGGCGATTTCGCCGGTGAACCAGCCGTCCTCGATACCGCACAGAATTCCTGAGGTCATCGGGACGATGGGGTGCTGCCCGTCGGGGTGAACCCGCAGACCCCGTTCCTTGATCTGGTCGAAGATCTTCTCCGCGTCCGCCTCGATGCGGTCCGTCAGCTGCTCGATGAACCACGAACCACCCAGCGGATCCGTCACATTGGCGACGCCGGTCTCCTCGACGGCCGGGATGCCCTGCACCCCGAACTGTTGGAACAGCCTCTGACCGAAGCGCTTAAGTACCGCGCAAATCCTGTGTCGTACGGTATCCGACGACATACGGCGACAGAGCGAGTGGGCAGTGAAGATCAACTTCACACACCGGTGCCGTCCCTCGTATGTGACCAGAGAAGAGAATGTCCCCATGCCCCAGACATTTCACCTAAAAGACCTCAAGCGTATTTGGTGGCGCTGCGTCCATCTGTTCGCCATTCTGGGCGTCCTGGTGGCCAGTGTCGTTGTCGCCTGGATGGGGCTGATCCAGGCGGGAATCGCGGGGACGCATGGGAAGCTCACGGTCGACTACTGCTATATGGAGCATCCCGTCAGCGGGAAACGGCACACGAGCCGATCCCCCGACACCTTCACCTGCAACGGCATGTTCCGGGCGGACGACGGGAAAGTCGTGGCCGACAACGCCCACGTGAGCGGCCTCGCGGCCGAGTACCCCAAGGGACATACGCTGTCGACCCAGCGCAGCGGCAACGAGGTCTTGCCGGATGACCCCCACGGTGCGCTGAAGATGTTCCTGATCGCTTCCGGGCTGCTGCTCATCGAGGCGTTCGCCGTCTTCTGGTTCGTCACGAAGCTCGACAAGAACGGCATGAGCCTGACGGATTCGTGGCGGAGCACCAAGGGCACGGTCGGCCGCGTCGTCGTGGTCGGCATCGCGGTAATCGGCGTCATCGGCCTCGCCGCCGGCCCGCTTCTCGCGTTCGCACTTCCCGGCTGAGCCGGGACAGGGCCGGGCCCGCGGCGTTCGTCGGGCCCGGCAGGAAGCCTCAGAACCCGGCAGGCTCCGTATAGACCCCCCATTCGTCCCGCAGCACCCCACAGATCTCGCCGAGTGTCGCCTCGGCCCGTACGGCCTCCAGCATCGGCTCGATCATGTTGTCGCCGTTGCGGGCGGCGGCGAGCATGCCCTCCAGTGATGCCTTCACCCGGGCGTCGTCGCGGGCGGCCTTGCGGGCGGCGAGGACCCGTACCTGCTCGCGTTCGACTTCGTGGCTGACCCGGAGAATTTCCAGGTCGCCGGTGACCGAACCCTCGTGGCAATTGACGCCCACGACCTTCTTGTCGCCCTTTTCCAGCGCCTGCTGGTAACGGAAGGCGGATTCGGCGATTTCGCCGGTGAACCAGCCGTCCTCGATGCCGCGCAGAATTCCGGAGGTCATCGGACCGATGGGGTGCTGCCCGTCGGGATGCGCCCGCAGGCCCCGTTCCTTGATCTGGTCGAAGATCTTCTCCGCGTCCGCCTCGATGCGGTCCGTCAGCTGCTCGATGAACCACGAACCGCCCAGCGGATCCGCCACATTGGCGACCCCGGTCTCCTCCATCAGCACCTGCTGCGTCCGCAGCGCGATTTCCGCGGCCTGCTCACTCGGCAGCGCGAGGGTTTCGTCCAGGGCGTTGGTGTGCAGGGAGTTGGTGCCGCCGAGCACCGCCGCCAGCGCCTCGACCGCGGTCCGTACGACGTTGTTGTACGGCTGCTGAGCGGTCAGCGAAACACCGGCCGTCTGGGTGTGGAAGCGGAGCCACTGCGCCTTTTCGCTCGTCGCGCCGTAGACATCGCGCATCCAGCGGGCCCAGATCCGGCGGGCCGCACGGAATTTGGCGATCTCCTCGAAGAAATCGAGATGGGCGTCGAAGAAGAACGAAAGCCCCGGCGCGAAGGTGTTGACGTCCAGACCGCGGCTGAGCCCCAGCTCGACGTACCCGAAACCGTCCGCGAGGGTGTACGCCAACTCCTGCGCGGCCGTCGCCCCGGCTTCACGGATGTGGTACCCGGACACCGAGAGCGGCTTGTACGCGGGAATGCCGTGCGCGCAGTGCTCCATCAGGTCGCCGATGAGGCGCAGATGCGGCTCCGGCTGGAAGAGCCATTCCTTCTGGGCGATGTACTCCTTGAAGATGTCGGTCTGGAGGGTCCCGTTGAGCACCCCCGGATCGACGCCCTGCCGCTCGGCGGCGACGAGGTACATGCAGAAGACCGGCACGGCCGGGCCGCTGATCGTCATCGACGTCGTGACGTCGCCGAGCGGGATGTCCTTGAAGAGGACCTCCATGTCGGCGGCGGAGTCGATGGCCACGCCGCAGTGGCCGACCTCTCCGAGCGAGCGCGGGTCGTCGGAGTCCCGGCCCATGAGCGTCGGCATGTCGAAGGCGACCGAGAGCCCGCCCCCGCCGTTGCCGAGGATCATCTTGTAGCGCTCGTTCGTCTGCTCGGCGTTGCCGAAGCCCGCGAACTGGCGGATGGTCCAGGTGCGGCCGCGGTAGCCGGTCGGGTACAGGCCCCGGGTGAAGGGGTACTCGCCCGGCCATCCGATCCGCTCGAAGCCCTCGACGGAATCCCCGGGCCGGGGCCCGTACACCGGCTCGACGGGATCGCCCGAGAGCGTGGTGAAGTCCGCGTCCCGCTTGCGTGCGGCGTCATACCGGGCCTGCCAGCGACGGCGGCCTTCCTCGATCGCGTCAGCGTCCATACGATCGAATTTACTAGGACGTCCTAGTACTTGTCGACGGGAGTGGCCTTCGAGTCGCGGTGCTCACACGCCGTAGCGGGGCGGGGCGGGGCCTAGGACTGGCGGGCGGGGCGAGGACTGGCGGGCGGGGGCGACGACTGGCGCCGGTCCGGCGCGGGGAAGCGGGAACGCGAAAACGCGCCCGTGCCGGTGAGGGACGGGCGCGTGACGGTGGACGGAGCGGGTCAGGCCTTGACCGGCTCCGGCGCGCTGTCGGCGAGCAGCGGCTCGACCTCGCGCACCACATGGCGCTCGACGAAGAACGCCGCGGTCGGGATCGTGCCGGAGACCAGCAGCCACAGGAGCTTGCCGAACGGCCACCTGGCCTTGGAGCCCAGGTCGAAGGCGAAGATCAGGTAGATGATGTAGAGCACGCCGTGGACCTGGGCGACGACCAGGGTGAGGTCCTTGCCGATTCCGAAGCCGTACTTGGCGATCATGCAGGCGCAGAGCGCCAGCAGCATCACGGCCGTGACGTAGGCCATTACCCGGTAGCGGGTCAGCACGCTGGATTTCATGGATACGAGCGTAACCGCCCGGAAAATCCCCGCGGACGCGGGGAGCACGCAATTGCCCGGACCGGGTGAGCGTCTTTCGCGGACCCTCCCCGCGGATACGGGGCACAAACGCGCTGACCTGCAAGGACCTGCAAGGACCTACAGGGACCTGCCCCGCAGGCTCAGCTCCCGTCCTTGAAATCCCCCGCCGCCACCCGCAGCGGCCGCAGCATCGCAAAGATCTCCCCGCACTCCTCGTCGTCGTACGCGCCGAGTCCGAAATCCATGGCCATCAGGTCCCGGGTCGCGGCGTCGCAGACCTCGCGGCCCTTGTCCGTGATGGAGGCGAGGGTGCCCCGCCCGTCGTTCGGGTTGGGCCGCTTGGCGACCAGGCCGGACTTCACCAGCCGGTCGACGGTGTTCGTCACCGAGGTGGGATGCACCATGAGCCGCTCGCCGATCTTGGACATCGGCAGCTCACCGGCCTTGGAGAAGGTCAGCAGCACCAGCGCCTCATAACGGGCGAAGGTCAGCCCGTACGGCTTGACCACCGCGTCCACCTCGGACAGCAGGATCTGATGGGCGCGCATGATCGACGTGATCGCGCCCATCGACGGCACGGCTCCCCACCTCTGGCGCCACAGTTCGTCGGCGCGCGCGATGGGATCGAAAGCAAGGCTGAGCGGCTTCGGCACGTCTCCGACCCTACCCGGCGGTCATATTGTGGTCAGCCTTGTCTCAGTTTTCGGTCTCACTCAGCGGTCGCGGGAGGGCGTCCCGCTCGCCGCCGGTGGTCGGTCCGGGCGGCCCTGGGCGATCCCGGGCGGCCCGGGCGGTCCGGGGTGGGGTCCGAGGGATCCGGGGGGTCCGGGGCGGTCCGCCGGACCTCGCGGATCACGGCGAGGACGCAGAGCACGCCGAGCGCCCCCGCCGCCGGCATGACGGCCCGCAACGGCGCGTACTCCGCCGCGAGACCAGCCGCCCCCATCGCCAGGCCCATCGCCGTCATCCGTCCCGCCTGCACCACCGTCATCCCCTGCCCCAGCAACTCCTCAGGGACCGCGGCGACGAACCACCGGTCCACCCCGAAGTTGTACGAGATGCCGGTGCCGGTCAGTACGAGGAGCAGCACCGCCCAGCCGAGCGAGGGCTGCGCGGCGAAGCCGAGCGACGGCAGGACGGCGAAGACGCCCATGGGGAAGGTGAGCCGGGACCGGGCCCGCGGCCCCAGGAGCGAGCCGACCAGGCTCTCCGCCACCACGGCGCCGATCGGCATGCTGCACATCAGCAGACCCGCACCGCCCGGGCCGGCACCGAGCTCGTCGGCGTAGGGGACGAGCAGCGCCTCGGGGATGACCACGAAAGCCGGCGGCAGCCAGGTCAGGAGCAGCAGCGCGCGCACCCTGCGGTCCGCCAGCAGCCGCCGTATGCCACCCAGGGACGCGCCCAGCAGGGCCCCGCGCCCGGCCGCCGGGGCACCGCCGGTCCGGGCCGGGCGGGCCCGGGTGCCGAGGCGCAGCAGCAGCGCCGAACCGAGGAAGGTGAGGACCGTGAGGGCGAGCACCGCCCGGGGCGTCACCACGGCCACCAGCAGCCCTCCGACGCCGAAGCCCACCAGTTGGGCACTCTGGTTCACGATGCGGATCACCGACCGGCCCAGGACGAACAGATCGCCCTCGCCGAGGATGTCGCCGAGCGTGGCGGCGCGGGTCCCGGCGAAGACCGGGGCGATGGCGGCGACCAGGCAGCGCAGGACGAGCAGCACGGCCACCGGTGTGCCCGGCAGGACCATCCCGGCCGCCGCCGGCGCGCACAGCAGATCGCAGACCACCAGCACCCGGCGGGCCGGGTACCGGTCGGCGACGGCGGACAGCAGCGTCCCGCCGAGAACGTACGGCAGCAGCCCGAGCGCGAAGGTCGACGCGCTCAGCAGCGGGGAGCCGGTACGCCGGAAGACCAGCACGGACAGCGCGATCTCGCAGACGACCACGCCGAGGGAGGACAGCAGGTGCGCGGCGAAGACCGCGCGGAATTCCGCGACGGCGAAGACGGCACGGTAACGGGCCGGGCGTCCGGGAGGGACGCGGCCGCTGCCGTCCTCGGGGCCCTGGTCCTCCTCGGGGCGTTCGGGAGTACGGCCCGGCGGAACGGGCCCGGTGGTCGCGGACATGGCAGCAGACTGCCGCGCGCCGCCCCCGTCCCGTAATCTTTCGGCCCCAGCCGAATCCCGGGGGAGGTCGCGCGGTCATGCCGCTACATCTGCACTTCGGCGCCGACGACCTGCTGCGCATCCGGTTCGCCATCTCGCCGCTGTGCGAGACACACGAGGCGGTACGGACCCTGCGCCGCACCGACCGGCACGGCTACCACGCGCCGTGGTTACGGCGGATGCGCACGACGCTGGCCGGGCTGGACCTGACACCGCTGTGGCTGTTCATGCCGGCCTCGCCACCGGGCTACACCCCGGACTTCCTGGGCCGGCCCCCGGACACCCCGACGACCGGCTTCGACGAGGAACTGGCACGGCTGCGGGCCACCGACCCGGAGCTGGCCCGGGCCGAGATGGCCAAGTCACTGGCCGGTACGCCCGGTGGGGCCGACTCCGCGCGCGGCCGGGCGGCACTGGCGGATCCGGCCCGTGCCGTGCAGGTGCTGGCCGACGCCACCGAACGGGCCTGGCATGCGCTGCTCGCCCCGGACTGGCCCCGGCTGCGGGCCCTGCTGGAGGCCGAAATCGCCTACCGTTCACGCCAGTTGGCGGACGGCGGGCTGCGGCGACTGTTCGCCGATCTGCATCCGCGGCTCACGTGGTCGGGCGACACCCTCACGGTCCGGACCCGCACCGACTTCCTGCAGACCCAGGACCTGGACGGCCGCGGGGTGCTGCTGCTGCCCAGCGTCTTCGCCTGGCCGGACGTGGTGAGCGGTTTCGATCCGCCGTGGCAGCCCACCGTCATCTACCCGGCGCGCGGAATCGGCGGGCTGTGGGCCGAACCGGACGCCGGGCCGGCACTGGCCCGGCTGCTGGGACCGAAGCGGGCGGCCGTACTGGCCGCGCTCGACACGCCGTCCTCCACAACGGCGCTCGCCCGCCGCCTCGGCCTCGCACCGTCCTCCGTCTCGGCCCACCTCTCCGTCCTCCGCGCCGCCGGCCTCCTGACGTCCCGCCGCCACGGCCACGAGGTCCTATATGAGCAGACGCCACTAGGTCTGGCGCTGCTCGGGTAGCCCCACGTACCTGGCCGTCCCGCCGTCGGGGTTGCTCACCGTTGCGCTTTGCGGCGCCCCCGCACGTAGCCGTCTGTCCCGCCGCGGGGCTCGCCGTTGCGCTTTGCGGCGCCGCGTACGTGGCTGGCCGTCCCGCCGCGGGGCTCGCTCGCCGTTGCGCTTCGCGGCGCCCCCGCACGTACCCGTCTCCCCCGCCGCGGGGCTTGTTCGCCGTTGCGCCTGCGGCGGGCGAGGTTGTT
>NZ_JBVKBL010000018.1:0-64473 GCF_055657085.1 Streptomyces sp. NPDC107765
CCCGCGGAGCGGGTAAAAGCCTGCTGCGCAGGCTTCCAGAGAACTCTCGTGCTGCGCACGAGAGTTGAAGCGAAGCCCCGCGCTACGCGCGGGTGACGGAGTGAAACTCCTCGCGTTGCGAGGAGTTGGCTCTGCGCTGCGCTCCGAGCCTGTGTTTCCTTCTGTCAGAACTTTTGCTGAATCCGGAGGTTGGGTGAGTGCCCTTCCGGCTCTCCGCTTGCGCTTCGAGCCGGCGGCTTCTTCGTCGCTGCGCTCCTGGAAGAAGCCTTGAGGGTCCGTTCGCTGCGCTCCCGGACCCGGCCCGCATTCGCGGGCGGCTGGCTACAGAGGGGCGGGTGGGCGGGGTGGGATCAGCCGTTTCCTTCGAGTGAAAATTTTGGTGGATCCGGATTCGGGGGTGGTGCCTGACGGCTTGGAGATCACGGTCGTTGCGCTGTGGGTGTCCCGGGCAGGTGTGGTGATGTCAGTTCCGCTTCGCTGCGCAGGTATCCAGGTTGTTGCTACCGCTCGTGTTGTCAGTTTCGGGGTGTGTACCAGGGTACGAGGCGCAGCAGGAGGTCGAGGGTGTGGCGGGCCGCTGTGCGGGTGGCGGTGGTGGGGGCGAAGGCTGCGGCGAGGGCGAGGGTGGCGGTTGTTGCGCCGAGTGCGGCCGTGAGGATGAGCAGGATGCTCTTCAGGTGGCCGGGGTGGTGGAGTGCGCTGGCGATGAGGAGGGTGAGGAGCGCGGTGGCGAGGCCGGCGGCGGTCCTGGTTCGGATGCGGTTTCGGTGCTCTGGGGTCATGGGCGGGCCTTTTGTCTTCTTGGAGTGGGTGGATGTCTGGGTGGTGCCGAGACCAGTGAGCCAGAGCCGCGGGTCCGCAGAAAATTGCACCTCTCGGGGTTGTAATGGTGGCCATGGCACGAGGAGAGCCGAGTCCGGCTGATCTGCAGGTGATCCGTGAACTGGCTGCGTGTGGCCTGGTGGTGACGGCCAGCCAGTTGGAGAGCTGGCGGCGGGCGGGGCTGTTGCCGCGGCATCGGCGGCGGGGGCTGGGGCGGGGCCGGGGGGCGGTGGTGGACGTGGTTGATCCGGTGGTGGTGGAGAGCGCGGCGGTGCTGGCGCGGCATCTTCGCCAGGGGCGGGATCGGCGGTTGGCCGTGCTGGAGTGGTTCGCCGAGGCGGGCGCGGCTGCGCAGCCGGGAGCGGTGCCGGAGCCGCCGCTGGCGGCTGTGCGTGAGGCCGTGGTGTGGGTGCTGCGGGGGACGATGTCGCATCGGCTGCTGGAAGTCGCACGCGGTGCGGCGGGGGCGGGTGAAGAGGCAGCCGATGCGCTGTATGAGGTCGCCGGCCGGCTTCTGGCGGCACGACCGTACCGCGGTGCTGCGAATCCTGCCCTGGTGCGCGCGGCGCTTGAGGCCGATGAGGACGTGCCGGAGGGCCCGGACTTCAAGGGGTTGGTGCACCTGGTCGCGGCGATCGGTCTGGGAGCGCAGGAGGTGGGGGCGGATGCGCTGGCCGAGGCCTTTGCCGCCTACGGCTGGTTCGGGCTGACTGCCGAGGACTGGGCGCAGATGCTGGGGGCGGTTGAACGCGGTGAGAGTCCGCCGGTGGACTGGGGACTGCTCCAGCAGCGCGCGGACGTGCTGAGACCGGTTCAGCAGGCTAGCGATGAGCAGTTGCTGCGGGCCCGGACGGTGCTGGGCGGGCTGCGGATGTTCTACGGGCTGTACGCGATGCACGCCCTGTTCATGCCGGATACTCCGGCGCTGGCCGCGCTGCGGGCGAAGATCGACGAGGGGGGCATGTTCCCCATCCTGGATCACGTCATCTCCTTGAGCGCCTCCGTCAGGCACTTCGCCGAGGGCCTGGCCGTCTGCCTCGAGCCGCTCTTCGACGGGCTGTACGAGACGCTCATGGAGCAGCTCGCGGAGGACCCGGGCCTCTTCCAGATCCCCGGAAACGAGGCCGGCGCGGCTGGCTTCATGGAAACGTGGACCCGCGCCCTGCGTGAGCAAACCGCAAGGGCCCGGGAGCCGGTGGATGCGAGCCGTGAGCAACCCTAGGGGCTGTGGCTCAGGATCCCCTGCTTCTGAACAGCGTCGCGATCGCCTCCAACGAGTCGTTCGGGGGTGGACGAAGACCTTCACCGATCCCCATCTCTGCGCGGCCATCGTCGACCGGCTCACCTTCAACGGCGCGATCATCGAGACCGGCACCGGCTCCTACCGGCTCGCCAGTACCAGGGCGCGAACGGAGCAGCCAGCCAGGGTCGGTTGATGTCCGTCTGGGCGGTCTGAGGCGGTGGATGATCGACGAGGATCGTCGCCATGACCTACGTGATCGAAGCCGCTCGTCCGAACGACTCCGCGAGGTTGGGGCCGTTGGTGCTGAGGGCCTGGCTGCAGACATACCCCAACCCGGAGGTAGGGATCGACGAGGACTGGATCCGTGAGCATCGCGGCTCGTCAGCCACCGTGGAAGGCATCACCCAGTGGCGGGAGTTCATTGAGGCAGCGAACCAGCAACCGGACCTGCTGTTCTGCCGTGTTGTCCGTTCCGACACCGAAATTGTCGGCGTCCTCTGTGGGCGCCGCGACGAGGTGGTCACCCTCGGACCGATGTATTTGCTGAACCACGTCCAGAGCCAGGGACTCGGTGCCCGCATGATGACCGAGTTCCTCGCCTGGGCCGGAGCCGCACCCATATGCCTCTGGGTCACTGACTACAACGACAGCGCGGTCCGCTTCTACCAACGCCACGGATTCAAGATCACGGGCGAGAAAGAGCTTTGGCAAGGAAGGCTGCCCAACCTACGTATGACCCGCGAGGTCGCATCCAGCATCAACCACAGCTGAGCTGCACGGACCCAGACCCGTGTTAGCCCGCCGAGGATGCAGGTTTTCGGCGGCCCGCCGCCCGGAGGGCGGCGGGCCGCCCCATGGACTGCTGCTATTTTTCGGCTCTGGTCCAACTTCTGTGAAACGGTGACGCTCCGTAAATTCTCAGGACAGGCCGATCCCGAGGTCCGCCTCCTCTTTCAGCCCTCTATGATGGCCGACCCGGCGCGCAACACCGGCATGAGGATCGGAACATCATGAGTCGCGAACCAGACCCAGCCGTCCTCTACCCCGATGTGGCCGCCCACGGCAGCCTTGCCGCAGCACTCCAAGCCGCAGCCGCTGACCAAGGCATGTCTCTTCCCCTGTCAGTCACCCCGTCCGATCCACTGCGTCATGCCACGATCACCAGTGTCGTCCCACATCGCCATTCGTCCTACATCGCGGCGGCGCATCACGAGCGAAACTGGACCGTCTGGGGCTCGTCTAACGACAGGCTCATGATCTGCGGCGACACCAAGGACATACGTGAACTTCCCCAAGTGATCCGCGGCTGGGCGGAGGGGGCCAGCCTCGACGAGATCAGGCAGGCCGCGACCTTTGACCTCCTGACCGGACGTTTCGAGGTCCCCGACAACAACCCCGCAGACGTCATCGCCTCAGAGTGGCAGTGGCTGCTGAAGGATGCTGATCACGCCGACTGGCCGCAGTACCAGGCGCTCATCGAGTCCGCCCACGCCGAACCGAAGCTTCGCAAGCTCTACCCCTTCACGAGCCATTGGGCACTGAGCTTCTCCAAGACGCCCGACTACCCGTTCTCCCCGCCCTTCGTCTCGATCGGCTCACCCCGGGGAACTGGCGAATACACCATCAGAGAGTGGTGGAACGGCCCCGCACTGCACCACGTCACCACAGCTGCCGAAGCGATCACCATCGCCGTGGGCCGGATCCCGGCCGACTTGCTCCAGAAATCTTCTGAGCACTCTGCACAAGACTCCTGAGGGCGACATCGGCGACAAAGGCGGTGGTCAGGATGCCAGCAGGACTCGTTTCCGCAAGAGGCCGAAGCCGGCCCGGCCGTACATCTGACGTTTGATCATTTTGATCCGGTTGACGTGGCCTTCGACGACTCCGGAGCTCCAGGGCAGTGTCAGGCCGGCGGTGACGGCGGCGAGATCGCGTTCGAGCCCGTTGGCGAAAGTATGGAGGCTGGGCAGGTCGTCGGCGCGGACCGCCTTGATCCACTGCGGGAGCCGGTCGCCCTGGAGCTGGGTGAGCATCTTCCCGAACGCGCGGACGTGCCCGGTGAGGGAATCCAGTTCGGAGCAGCCGGCGAGGACGGCTTTGAGCTTCAGGTGCTCGCTCTCCGGCAGGGTGTCGGGGTGGGTGAGGATCCATCCGGTGACCGTGCGTGGGGACGGCGGACGGGCTGCCGGCGCGGTCGGGGGTTGTGCGAAATGGCTGGAGGTAGGCGCGGACAGCTCCGTAACCGCCGGTGTAGCCCTGCGTCTTGATCTCTTTCCAGAGGGTCCAGGCGTTCGTGCAGCCCCCGGTCCATCGCTCGTGCAGGTAGGGCTTGAAGTCGTCGAGCTTGATCCTGCGGCTCTGCCACTGCCCCTGGAACAAGTCTTCCGGCCTCGCAGCGTCCGCCAGCCGTTGGACAGTGCGGTAGGTCATGCCGAGCTGTCGCTGGATCGAGCGTCGACTGTGGCCGGCTGCCAGCAGCGCGTGGACGGTGGGGTGATTGGCGCGGGTGCGGTCTGCGAACCGGTGCCCGGTGGGCCATGGCGACCCGCTCTCGGCCGGTGCCGGTGCCGGAGAAGGCTCCGGCACCGGCTCGGCGAAGGTCGCCCGGAGGCACGAGCGATGGCGAGAGACACACCGCTCGGCCGCTTCGCCGAGGTTGCGCCAGAGATGGAACCGGTCGGCGACCTGGACCGCGGTGGGTGCCCCGATGCTGGCGCCCTCGGCGAAGAACGGGGCGCGATCGCGGCAGACGACCTCGATCCCCGGGTGACCGGCCAGCCAAGCCGCGACAGTGCCTGACTCGCGATCCGGCAGTAGGTCCACCGGCCTGCGGGTCTCGACATCGACCAGCACGGTCCCGTAGACACGGCCCTTGCGCATCGCGTACTCGTCGACCCCGACCACGCGCGGGGCCTGTGGCTGGGGCTCCGGGAGAGCGTCGACCAGACGAAGGACCGTGTTCCGGCTGGCTCTCACCCCGAGGATGTCGGCCAGCTGGGCACCGGCGCGACCGGCCAAGGCGAGGCCGATCTCGGCCAGCACCGACCGCATTCGCTCGGTCCGTTGGCTGTACCGCCGGGTCAGGCCCGCGACCTGTTCGACGAACGTCCGCCGCCCGCAGGAGACGACTTCACACGTGAAGCGCCGGACGCGGAGTCGCAGCACCACCTGCCGTCCCGCCACAGGCAGATCTGCTGGAAACCGCAGGTAGGAACCGTGTACCCGCCCGGACCAGCTTCCGCAGCCTGGGCACCGAGCACCATCCGTCCGGCATCTGACGCCGACTCGGATCACCTCACCATCGTCCTGCACCGACACCACCCTGATCTCCGGATCCGCCAGGAAGAGCATCTCTTCCAGCCGGAGCAGTACCTCGCGCACAGTCCAGAACCATCTGCCCGTACGCGTCGACGCCCTCAGTTTCCGGACGATCTCGCGAGACCAACAGTAAGACCAACAGTCACAGTGAGTAGGCACACCACAGAAGTTGGACCAGAACCGGTTCCCGTGAACAAAGCCAGGATGGCATCGGTCGGTTCTTACGCCTCGAAGGGCTGCCGGCCGGCTCCGACGAGTTCTGGAAGCCCCGGGAGCACCTGTGATGCGGATCACAGGAAGATTCGGGGGATGCGTTGTCGGATGGGGTCCGTGCCGGGACCGAGAGGAGAAGGATTTTCCCGACAAGGAGGCACCCATGGCCACCGAGGACCCGACGCCCAGTTACACCATGGTCGAGGATGACTGTTCTGTTCACGCCGACTTGGCGGAGCGGATCAACGAGTTCAACTGGGATCCGGATAGCGGCGCGGCGGTCACGGCGTTGTTCCCGGTCCGCTGGACCGGGAACACAGGCGATCTCGTGACCCTTCGGGAGGACGGGAGTGTCGCCTTCGACATGGATGGCACGTTCGATCTTCCGGAGCCGTTCGACCGTGCCGTTCCTCCCACGTTGATCACCACCACGACCGGTATGGCGGTACTCAGGGCCGACCACCCGGCCAACCAGACCATCGAGTCCGGGTTCCGGTCTCTGAACATCCCGGTCCCCGACGTGATCCAGGCGTTGAGCGCCCGCGAGGCCGCGCTCGTCGGCGACGGAGCCACGATTCGTTCCTTCACGTCGGAGGTGCTGGGGAGGTGGAGCGGATGGAATGAGCCGGTCTCCACCGCCTTGCTCGGCAACTGGGCGGACCCTCTCTACGACCAAGGTCACCTGACCCCTGATGCCTTGGAGAAGCTGAGGTCAGAGGCCAGTGTCATCCACCGGCAGCTCACCCCGGTCTGGCGCCGCAAGGTCAACCACTCGCGGCTGCTGCTGCTGCTCGACACCCCGCTCGGCGACGGGCTGACCCTGTACGACTTGGTCTCCGGGCAGGCCGCCTCCGGCACCGGAGTCGAGGTCGGCTTCGAGGACCCGCGCCTGAACACGATCTTGGAGGCCCTCTCTCCGGCCGAGCGAGAGGTGACTCTCGCCCTCGGCACCCCTGGGGTCACCACTTGGTCTGAAGCGGCCATGGCCGCTGGTGCTGCGCAGCCGGAGATCCAGGGCGAGAAGGTCCGCCGGAAGGTGAAGCGGCTCGCTGCGCGCATCACCGACCGCTCTGCCGTGGCCGAGGGGATCACGGTGAGCGACCGATGAGCGCCCTCAACCCCGTCTCAGCCCGCCCGGCCCGGCGTCGGGAGGTGGTGTTGCGGATCGCCCTGCCGAGCATCCCGTCCTGCACCGCGGTACTCGGTACCGGCAGCGTCGGCGCGGCCCTGGTCCACGGCACCATCCCGGCAGCATCCCCGCTCGTGTGGCCGCTCGTGGTCCTCGCCCTCGGCACGATGGCGTACGACGTCGCGCTCCGCGCCCTACCCACAGCGACGGATGACCGAGCTGCCGGACGGCAACGAGGCCCTTCCCGGCCTGGGTGAGTGCGGCCCGCCCCGCGCTTACCGCACCTGGGCCGCTCGCGACGCTGGGCCTAGACCACGTTGTGCTCGACCAGCTCCAGCTTGTGCTGAGTCGCCGTGCCCGCCGCCTCGGCGGCGCGGGCCTCTCCCACATCGTGGGGGACGCCGACCTGAGCGGCCGGCCCGGTGATACCCGGCGCCTGGACGGCCAGGTCCGGGCGGCGGGCGGTGAGTTCGGCGCCGCGCCCAGAGGCAGGTGTCCTGGCTATCCGTCATGGGCCTCCTTGGTGGACGATTTGGCGGTGCGCCGGTTCGGTTCTCGGCGGACCGCATGCTCCACCTGTTGGATCTGGTCTGTTCCGTAGGCGGTGCGGACGCCGGAGATCGTCAGGCCGCTGGCCTGGGCCAGCGTCTCCAGGGGATAGCCCCGGGGGCCGTGGAACTCCCGGCCGTAGGCAAGGAGTCGGCGAATCTCGGCATCCGCCTCCGCCTTCCGGGCTTTGGCGTCTTCGAGGGCCAGGAGCAGTGGGTCGGTGTCGAGGCCGTCGCTCGCGGCTTCCAGCCTCTCTGCTTCCTCGGTTCGGAGGTGTTCGGCCTGCTCACAGGCGTCGAAGTACAGGTCCGCCGGCGTGACCGAGCCCGGCACGGGCAGTGGGTAACGGATCGCTGCGATGTCACCGATCAAGTTCATATTGCGATGGTCGCAAAAAATTGCGCTGATCGCAATAGCCGCCCGTCTCCCCCTAGCTGTCCGGCGGCCATGGCTGCGCAGGCCTCAGCTGGTAGGTGTCCCCACGTCTTGCAGCACGACCGTGCGGCGCACGCCTGCGTCCATCAGCGCCTGTGCCCGGTGCTGTCCGTTGACGTAGCCGCCCTCATAGGGCTGGATCGCCCATGCCGTGCTGAACAAGGTGGCCAGCGCCTGAACCTGCCAACGGCCAGCCCCGGCCGCCTGGGCATGCTTCCGGGCGAACTCCTCCATCTCCTCGCCCCCCACGCCGGTCTCCAGGGCCTGTGCCAGGACCTGCCGCGCCATCGTGCAGACCTGGTGCCAGTCACCGCCGTGGTACCAGCAGCACCCGCGCCCGCCGCGCCGCGGCCAGAGCTGACGCACCCCACGCCGCCACCATCCGATTCCGACCGGCATGCACTCAGGTGCCCTAAACGGCATCGGCCGCGCCAGGCGGGAGACCGCCATCACCTCGAACCTCACCTCCGGCTCCGGCTCGGCCGGCCGCGGCACGTAGCCGCTGCCGCGGTCGGTCGCTACCTCCGAGCCGACGAGGGCCTCCACCTGCTCAGGCGTGATCGTCCGCCAGCCAGGCGTGCGCAGCCGATAGGGCTGCGCCTCGGCGAAAGTGACGAGCTCGAACCGCTCCTTAGGCCACGGGTCCGGCTCATTGGTCAGCTGCCGCTGGATCCACACCGGCGGCAACGCCTCATCGGGGCAGTGGCGTTGCCACACCGCCGCAGCGAACCCTTCCGCGCCATTGGTCAGAGCCATGCCCTCGCCCCGGGTCTGCGTGGCCACCGCAACCGGCCGTGTGCCGGGCGCGGTGAACAACTGCAGCCGGAAAGTGGTCTCCTGGCCTGGCGACATACCGGGTGGGCGAAACATGTGGTCGTCCAGGGCGCGCCGGCGCCGCGCCGCCAAGCGCAGGACGGCCTGGACCGGACGGGTCGCCGCGGCCTCGGCGTGCGTGAGATCAGGCGGCGGGGCTGAGTCGTCGACGTCGTCCATCTCCCGATGATGCCGCCACGCAGGAGCACAGCCAACCGGTTCGCTGCAGGACAGTATGGCCCGCGGCTTGTGCAAGGCGGCGCGAGCGCCTCGTCCGCCAGAACCTTGGCAGCAACCGCTTCAATTGAAGCGCCCGCACTCGATGCACGTTCGATAGAGGCTACGCAGCCTCGCCAGACTTACCCAGCGCTGTCTCCGGCACTCTGTCGTCACTCGGCCGGCGGTTTCTCGGAGCCGGTGGTGTGCGCGGCGGCATCCCCCGCCGTGCGGTCGAGGACTCGCCGACTCAGCCTCTGGGCGTTCTGCTCAGTGGCGAGCGGTTGCGGTGGGAGTTTCGCCCTGTTGAGCTTGCTCGATCCGTTTGGCCTGCATCCGGGCCACGGACAGCAGGGCCTGTGGATCAGCTTTCGGCTCATGGGTATAGGCCATCGCGACCACCACCGTGCCGACCCGCATCACCATCGATGCATACGGCTTCCCGGGGAACCCGCCTCCTGCGCGTGCCACGCTGGCATTGCCGACCCTGGGCATGGAGATCTCACGGTCCTTGTCGTCGGCGTAAGAGGCACTGCGGCTCTTGTACCCGGCCCGAGCAGCCTCCCTGTCCTCGTACGCAGTGAGTTCAATGTAGACATTGCCTGTGCTGTCCGCGTTGTCGTATTGCACTACCCCGTGGCTTGCCATCCCCGCACAGGTGGCGGGGGGCTTGCGGCATGGCGCGTCCTTGGGATAGTCGCGGGCACCGAGAGGTGTTGCTCCGACCTTCCAACCGGTGGGCATGCTCTGCAAATCCGGAAGGGCCCGCTTGAGCTTCGAAGAGTCGAGGGCCGTCGCCAGGTCCGGAGTGGTGGCGTGTGTGCCGTGGTTCTTGTTGCCAGGCGTCGCTCCGCTGCTTCCGCATCCCACCGCCGACAGCAGTACGGCGATCACCGCCACCGACGCCCACACACCTGTCACTAACTCCTTGCGGCGCACGCGTTGCCCCTCCCCCGTACCTCGCCTGCTCGCAGAGCATAGTTGCCGGGCACAGGTAATGGAGAACGATCACTCAACAACCGGGAAACGATCTTCAAGGCCGCCAGAAGCCCCAGGCCAGGCACTCTCGTGAACACTCCGGTCGGCACACAGCCGCTTGTGACAGGACAGCGCGGCCGGGCGGTCCCGCGCTCCCTCGCACGTTGTGCGGGACCGCCACCCCCACCCTGAGCCCGCGCGGGCCTGGAGCGCAGGTGTGGCCTGCCTCAGGCCAGGGTGGCAGGCGTGGCGGTGTCATCGGTCCAGTCGCCGTCGAACAGGGCGGCGATCAGGCGGGCGTGGGCGTCGGGGAGTTGGCCGGCGCGGTGCTTGGTACGGGTCTTGGCGAGCCAGGCGCCGATCTTGACCGTCTCGCCGTCGACGCAGATCGTCGCCCGGGCGGCGGGGGCGCGGCGTTCGCGGTGGAGGAAGAGTTCCAGGAGTTGGACAGTCTGCTCGAAGCTGCGGCGGGTGCGACGGGCTGGGGCGAGCGGGTTTGTCTCGGGGGTCAGGTCGAGGCCGGACAGGAGTTGCTGCTGGCTGGGGTGGAGGGCGTGCCAGGTGGTGAGCTGGCGGTGCAGCCAGGAGCCGATCTTCACCGTGCCAAGGAGGGTGTCGCGGGTGAGAGCGGCCGGGTCGTGGCCGGCTGCGAGGTGGCCGTGGAGGAGGTGGTATTTGCGGTGCCAGTCCGCGCCGTGGGGCAGCCGCCAGTGAGGATCGAGGGCGGCCAGGTCGGCGGCCCGGGCAGGGTCGAGCTGGTCTTTGGTGGCGAGGTGGCGTTGTTCGGCGAGCCAGGCGCCGACGGGTGTGGTGGCGGGGGCGGCGAGGTGGCCGTGGGCGGCGTGGTAGTCGGCGGCAGCGGTGATGCGGGCGCGCCAGGCGGCGTCGTGCTTGTCCCAGATCATGTTCAGGGCGTCGAGCTCGGCGATGAAGTCCGCCTCGAGGCGGCCGGCCGTCGCGGCGTCGCGCATGGTGGTGATGAAGCGGCCGAGCTCGTAGCCGGTGGGGTCGATGTGGTCGGCGGGGACGTCGAGGTGGCCGAAGGCGTCGTGGAAAGCCTGGGCGGCGGCGAGTCCGAGGCGGCGGGAGCGGGAGATGGTCTGGTCGCGAGGATCGAAGCTGGCCAGGTCCATGGCGCGGGCGATGCGCTCGGGGCGGACGGTGAAGTCGAAGTGCCAGCGGCGCTCGATGACGTCGCTGGTCTCGCGAGGGAGGCGGTTGGCCTTGTCGGGCAGCCTCTCCAAGATGCGGTGGTCGTGGCTGGCCAGCGCCATGGCGATCGCCCACACCGGCTCATACGCGGTGCCGAGGATGTCCTCGGGGACGGCGCCGGGCGGAACGTAGACGGGGACGATCAGGCTGGCTGTCTTGCCGGAGACGTCCAGGCGCAGGGCGCGGCCAAGAGCCTGTGTACAGCGGATGACACTGCGGGTGGGGTCGGCGAAGGCCACCGCATCCACGCTGGGGATGTCGACGCCCTCGGCGATCAGGCGGGCGTTGGCCAGGACCGCGCAGGAAGCGGCAGCGAAGTCGGCGAAGATGTCGGCGCGCTCGGCGGGGGTGTGGTCGCCGTGGGCGAAGAACAGCTCCGGGGTGATGTCCGGGCACCGCTCGGGCGCGGTGCGGCGCAGCAGGCGCAGGGTGTGGGGCAGCTCGCGGGCGAAGCGGCGGGCGTCGGAGACCAGGTTGAAGTACACCAGCACCTTCTTCAGCCGGTGCTCGCTCATGGTGCGCAGGACGGCCAGGTGCAGGGCGGTGGTGCGCAGTGCGCTTTGCGCCGTGTTGTCGCTCTCGCTGGTGGTGCCGGGGGCGGGCAGGTTGAGGGTGGTGCGCAGGTCGGCGTCGGTGAGGGTGGGCACCACGATGCGGTAGTCAGCTGCCCGGCCGTCGGCCACCGCGGTTGCGAGAGGGTATTCGAAGATCTTCTTGCCGTAGACGGCCTCGTTGTCCATGGAGTTGGCGAAGGCGTCGAGGTCCGGGGCTTGTGGGCGCCTGCGGCGTGGGCGGGTGATGTCGGCGGACTCCGCCAGCTCCGGCGAGCCGAAGGTCCGCGGGGTGGCGGTCATGTAGAGGCGGCGATCCGCATGGATCCGGGTGGCGTCGTTGACGACGGCCCACTTCTTGTCCGCGCGGCCGGCGATCCGGTGCGCCTCGTCCAAGATCGCAAGGTCGAACGGCGGCACCGTATACCGCGTGTTCTGCGTCTGTTCGATCTTGTCGAGGGAGTCGTAGGTGCAGACCACCGTCAGTGCCGGGATCTGGTCCTCCCCCTCCCCCACGACCGACATCAGCCCGGCCAGCGAGGTCGCGTCGATGGTCGAGCCGACCCGCGCCGCGGCCAGATCCTCCCGGCCGGCCGCGTCCATCGAGGAGACGATCACCATGTGCTCGCCGTGGCCATCCCGCCGCCACGCCAGCGCGGTCTGCGCGGCCAGATCCAGCGTGGGCACGACGAACAGTACCAAGCGGGCATGGAGTTCGTCGGCGGCCCGGATGGACACCAGCGTCTTGCCTGTCCCTGTCGCCGCCACGTACAGCCCCCGTGTTCCGGGGCGGCGCAGCTGCTTGACCGCGTGCTGCACCGCCTGCACCTGGTCAGGGAACAACGGCCGCTTGTCCTGGCCATTGGGTGGGGGAACTTCGACCACCGTCATGCAGGGCTACCTCAGCAGAGAGGACGTACCAGAGGGCTGCGTTGTTTGAGCCACTCGGGGCATCCTCGCAGACTGACACCAAACCCGAGGCCTCGCGGCTCCCCGCACAGTTCATACCGTTCGTGGCTTACGGCTTCATCCATTTGCCGAACGCTTCGACCAGGCCAGTGTAGAAGCGGTCGCCTGGGACGGACCCGGGGTTCTTGCTGGCGTCGTAGAAAGCGACATTGTTGAAGGACGCCGAGGCGGAGGCGTTGAGGTTCTTGTAGAAGGCGAGCTTGCCGCGGCCGAAGCCTACGAAGAGCCAGAAGACCCCCAAAGTGGCGGTGTTCTGCAGCAGGGAGCGCACATCGGACTTGTCCCAGGGCTCGTCGCCGACCTGAACGATCACAAAGGCGGGGTCGGAAGCACCTGATTCCTGGTAATGGACGACCGTACGACGCATGGCGTCTGCCACGTTGCCCCAGCCCCAGTCGACCTGGGTGTGCAGCTGCCCGATACGGCCGCGGTAGTTGTCCAGCCGGATCTCCTCGAGGAACGGTTCCCGCCCGCTGGAGAAGACCACCGGGACCGTGCCGTCGTCGTCCAGGTTGGCCGAGAGCGCCAGCACTCGCTCGGCGAAGGCCTGAACGGCGAAGGACTCGTACGTCTCTTCCATGTGATAGTCGTGATCGAGGATCAGGTAGACCGCGGCGCGCCGGTTGGCGATGCCTCCGTTCACAAGGGCCTGCCCGGCCTGCCGAGCCGGCTCGAGTAAGGCAGGGGCTTGGCGCTGGATCTTGGACAGGTTGACCGTCGCTCCTGCAGCGGGCCCTGCTTGTGCAGGTACCGCGCTGGCGGACGGGGTAGTGGTGGCAGCATCGTCGTCGATATCGACGCCGTAGTCGGTGGCGAGGCCCGCGAGTCCGGAAGCGTAGCCCTGGCCCACGGCGCGGACCTTCCAGCCGTCACCGCGGCGGTAGAGCTCAGCGAGCACGACGACTGTCTCGCGGGCAGTGAAGTCGGGGGCCATGAAAGCCATGCAAGCTGTGCCGGCCTGAGTGATGCTCACCTGCGGCGAGGTCGTGAACACTGCCCCGGGCTGAAGCGGGTCGACGCTCGCGACGAGCACCACCGTGGCCACGCTGGAGGGAATCCGGTCCAGGTCAGCGGTCACCGTGTGGCCCGAAGCCTGCACACCGTCCTGAGCCGGGCGGTTGTAGAAGACGAGATCGTTGTCACTGCGGACCTTGCCGTTGCTGCCCAGCAACAGCGCCGAGACGTCCACCTCAGGATTCGCCGCGGCAACGGTGAAGGTAACCTGCCCCGCCATGAGGGCAGCGTTTTGGCCCTTGAGCAAAGACGTCATCATATCGGCCCCCTTGTCACAGATACGGAAGCGATTCTTCCTCCGTCCCGGACCACACCGCAGGCAATCCGAGAATCCGCTCACAACGGTCACGTCACCGCCAACGTCATCAGACTTTCGAGACGTCACGGGAAAGCAGCGCCCTGGGCGCCGGCGCCGAATATTCAGCCGCTGCCCGGGGCCCTGCAGCATCCGAAGCTGCGGAAGGCGACCACGCCCGGTCTGCCGGGCGCGTCGCGTGTTCGAGGCAAGGTCGGGTTGACCGGCAGCAACTCCCGCCGCTATTGGTGTTGTTGACTGTGGCCGTGCGGCCGCGAGGCGTAGCGGGGGAGGTCACATGTCTGCGATCTGGTGGCTCGTCGTCGTAGTGGTTCTCGGCGTAGGCTGGGTGCTCTGGCGGCTCGCGCAGTTCCCGGGCGGCTGGGCCTACGCCTTCCATGAGCAGTACAGGGCGGACCGGGAAGCCCTGGACGTTGCCCGCGGTGCTGTGCGGCAGCTGAAGGGCACGGCTCGCCGAGAGCTGCGGCAGGCCCAGACAGCCGTGAGGCGGGCGGAGAAGGCGTACCGGAACCGGATCTCCCGTGTGGAGGCTGAGCTGCAGCAACTGCGCACGCCGGACCGCGGGGATCATGTTGATCAGCTGGGCCACATCGCTCTGCACGAGCACGCGCTCCTCGTCGGGGACGACGAGGTACCGCTGGCCGGCTTGCAGGTCCGGTTCGATCTGGCCCGCTCCACCCACGTGTCGTACGTGTACCTGACCCCCAGCCTGACGGGCAGGAGCGTCTGGAGCGCTTTGCGGGGGATGAATTCCCCGAAGACTCAGTGCGTCAGTTCAGCGTGCGGCTTCAGAATGCGGCCGTGACAGCGAACCAGCTCCAGGCGCTTCGGGATGTCGATATCCAAAAGCTTGAGGCCGAGCTGCGTGAGGCTCAGGATGCGACCGAACCGGTGGAGACGGCGCGGGAACTGATGGAAGAGATGCGCGCCCGGCACGGCAGCGATCCGCAGCTACCGAAGGCTCGGGCGGCTCTCGACGACGCATGCGACGTGTGGCAGGAACTGACGGGTCGACGCCCCTTGTAATGCCGGTCGGGTTCCTTGCCTGTCTCGGGGCGGAAGTACCTCGGGTATCGCGATCGATGACTGTGTGCCGGAACCTATGGGCTCCTGCAGCGGGGACACCCGCTTACGATCAGCGAGCAAATCGGCATTCGCACCGATGTGCGATCTTATGAGTATGTATTGATCCTGTTAGGTGCTGTCTCTAGAGTGACGGCATCGTGACAGAGAAGATGCCCCACTCAGCGGCTGGCCAGATGCTGGGCTACCTCTACCAGTGCGAGTGGGCGTTGGTGGAGCTGGCGCAGCGGTGGTTTAAAGACGCAGAGGCCGCACTACGCATGGAGATGCTGGACGACATTGACCTGCTGCACGGGTCAGTGCCTGTCGAGCTTGTGCAGTCGAAGCATCATGGCGGCCATGGAGAGATCGGCTCGACCAGTGCCGATCTGTGGCGTTCAGTCAATTCCTGGTGCGATGCCTTGGAGATCCTCGGAGATGCGCCGTTGCCGCTGCTCCGTTTGGTCACCACTCAGCAGGTCGCTGCCGGAAGCCTTCTGGAAAAGCTGCGGGCCGATCCGCAGACGCGCGATGTAGCCGCAGCTTTGGCAGCTCTTGAGGAGCTCGCTGGTAATGCCGAGGGGCCGAAGACGACCCGCCCTTGGCGGGAGCGCTTCCTCCGGTGCACCCCAGTGGTTCGGGAAGCTCTGGTGGGCCAGATCGTTGTGGACGATCTGGCGCCTCGGGTGTCAGAGGTGGACTCTAAGCTGCGTGAAGTGATCGGAGTATGGAAAACGGATCAGGGCCAGAGCCAGGAGATCCTGGAGGAGCTGAAGGGCTGGTGGTGGGGGGTCTCCAAAGAGATGCTCGACCGATCCAACCCAAGCCGGAGGGCGACCGTTTCCGCCGAGGAACTGCGCACGAAGATCGACTACGTGATGAGCAAATACGCGCAGACCTCGTTGCCCATCAGCGACCGGCTGGAACGGCTCACCGAGGATGAGGTGGCCCGGTACCAGGACCGCGTCTTCGTTGCCCAGCTCCAGCTCCTGAAACTGGGGCGCCGGAGTATCCGCTTCCATCTCGGTGAGTATCACCACGCATGGACCCACCGATCCCGCTGGCTCCACCGACACTACGTCGCCCAGAGCGAACTCGACCAGTTCGAGGCTGATCTCCGGCGTGAATGGGAGCAGGTGTTCTCCAAACGCGCTGACGCCTTCGACGCTGGCGAGTACGGAGCCGATGCGGTCAAGGCCGGTGTGGACATTCTGGACAAGGCCATGGCTGCTGTAGAGACGCTGCGGCTGCGGCCGCAGGTGGAGAAGAGGTGGGTCGCCCGCGGCACGCTTCACGCTCTGGCCGATCTGGCTACGCAGGACGACGACCCAGTGGGCTGGCATCCCGATTTCGAGAACCTGCTGTCCCGGTCGTCCGATACTGCTGACGGGGAGGAATAGCTATGTCGGCTCTCGCGCGTCAACTCCCCGAGACTGCGGCGCTGTTCAATCCCGCCTTCGGCGCTTATGTACTGGCGCACTGCGTAGCGGCCCACATGGCCGCGGGCCCAAGTCTTCCTCTCCCCTTGCCGAGTGGCTTCCTGGTCCTTCCCCTGGTGCTCCCCCGGACTCCCGCGCTGCTCTCCCGAGAGACGTCCGCACGCCGCTGGCCAGCTGGCTGGCCGACAATCCGATCCAGCGCGCGTCATACCCGCACCGAGCCGCCTCGCTGACTGAGTACACCCGTGCATCCCAGCGGTTCGGCGTCCGGCACCACGTGTTGACGGTGCACTCCAGCGGCCTCGCAGTGACCAGACAGCCCAGGCGTCCCAACGCGAACAGTCACGGAGCGGAGCTCGTCGACTGCACACGCGCTGCGGCCCTCGTCGGCCGCTGGCTTGCAGCGACAACGCCTGCAACCGCATTCGCCCTGCTTGGGGTCCGCCCCTAGCTCTCCAAGGAAGCCACCTCAGCATGCATCTGCTCGCTCTGGCCCTGTATCACCGTGATGGCAGGCAAGCACCGCGCACCATCACCTTCAAACCCGGAGCCTTGAACATCCTCACCGGAGAGTCCGAGACCGGAAAATCGGCGGTCCTCGACATCATCGAGTACTGCTTGGGACGGCAACACATTTCTCTGCCAGAGGGTGTGATCACTCAGACGGTCGGCTGGTACGCCCTGCTCGTACAGATCGGTTCGACCCGCCTGCTACTGGGCCGGCCCCGGCCAGCGGGAGCCTCCACCAACAAAGCCATGCTGATCATCGGCGACCACACACTCGAGCTGCCGGCAGGCGACCGCATGAGAGCGAATGCCGACACAGACGCGCTGCGCGCAGAGCTCAGCGCTCGTCTGGGCATCGACGACTTCCGCTTCGAACCTCCGGCGGGCGCCGAACGCTACGCCTTCAATGTCTCTATCGCCCAGGCCGTTTACATGTGCCTGCAAAAGCAGACCGAAATCGCCAACCAGCAGCTACTGTTCCATCGCCAGTCCGAACCCGGCATGGCACAGATGATGAAGGACACGCTGCCGTACTTCCTCGGTGCTGCCGGGCCGGAACAGGCCACACGCCAACGACAGCTCGCAGAGGCCACCCGAACCCTGCGGC
Source organism: Streptomyces sp. NPDC107765 (assembly GCF_055657085.1). Lineage (NCBI taxonomy): Bacteria > Bacillati > Actinomycetota > Actinomycetes > Kitasatosporales > Streptomycetaceae > Streptomyces > Streptomyces sp. NPDC107765. The sequence goes on from NZ_JBVKBL010000018.1 coordinate 17,394, forward strand.
GTGTCCAGCGACAGATTGATGAGAGCCAGCGCGACAACGACTCCACGAACGCCGCCCTTCACGGCCTCGCCCGCCTCGCCCAAGAGGCAGGGATGCTCCAAGCTGTGCCCGATCGCGCATCGGCAGCCGAACTGAACATCCTGCTGCGCGAGGCGGCGGACGCAGTTGCTGATCCATCGACGCCTCCGACGTTCGGCGGAGACGGGATGCAAGAACGACTGGCTGCGGAACGACAGGCTCTGCGGGAACAACTTCAGGATCTCAACGAGGCCGGAGCCCTTCTCGACTCATGGCAGCAGGAGAGTCAGGCGTTCACCGGGGAACTCCACACCCAGCTCGGCCGCCTCACGTCTCTACAGCTCCTCAGCCCACAAGACTCAGGGGCGCCCGAGGTCTGTCCTCTGTGTAATCAGACCTTGGAAGAGCCCGACCCCGACATCGAGCAGCTCAACGACCTCACACGCCGTCTCCAGCATGAGCTGACCGACGCAGAAGCACTGCAACCATCACGGACCCGTCACCGCCAAGAACTCAACGAGCAGATCGCCGACGTCCGCAGGCGCCTCCAGGCCAATGCCTCAGCACTCCAGGCCCTGCAGGCCAGTAACCGCCGTCTCCAAGAGATCAATGACCAGCACGCGCGGCAGGCTCACGTGCAAGGGCGAATCCTCCAGGAACTGCAACGAACTACGCCGCAGTCGTCAGACGAACCTGGATCGCTGCGCCGCCAGGCGGCTCGAATGCAGGAGCGGATCGCAGAACTGCAGGAACTGGTCGACGCCGACGACGTGAGGGCGGAAACGGAAAGCCGCCTCAGCCGTATCGCGCTGGAGATGACGGACTGGGCCCGCGAGCTGGATCTGGAGCATGCAGACGAGGCTGAAGAAGTACGCATCAGCCTCTCCCTCCTCAACGTCGTCCTGCGCACGGAAGCCAGTCGTATCCCCCTCACCCGCATCGGCAGCGCGAAAAACTGGATCGGATACCACCTCGTCGCGCACCTGGCCCTGCACACCTACCTACTCAAACACCAACGGCCCGTCCCGCACTTCATCATGTTCGACCAGCCCACCCAGGCCTTCTTCCCCGAAGAAGTTCATGACGTGGACGCCCTCACCGACGCCGACTGGGAAGCAGTCCGCAGCTACTTCTCCCTCATGCGAGACGTCGTCAACCGCAACGGCCACGAACTGCAGATCATCGTCTGCGATCACGTGAACCTGCGAGACGACTGGTTCCGCGACGCCGTCATCGAAAACTGGCGCCAAGGCAAAGCCCTAATCCCCACGGACTGGATCACCGAGGCATAGACCGGGCCCGCCCAGCCTCAGGACAGGGCGGTGGTGCCCCTCTGGGAAACGCAGGCGCCGGATACGGCAGCCTTCAGGCCGTCGGGTTCACGCGTCGTCCCGGACAGAGCGCCACGTGAGGTACGGAACAGCGAAACAGTCGTCCTGGCCCTCGCCGGATTCGGACATACTCGGTCGGTCATCACCGCAGATGACGTGTCTGCCGTCAGACTGTGCGCTTTCGCCTGTCACAGTGTTTCTTCCCGCCCCGCCTGCCGGCCCAGGTTCTCTTCTTCTTGTTCACCCCTTACACCAAGCTTCGTGCCTAGGCGCTCTGAGAGCCGAGCCGGCTAGTTCGACTTCCCGTCGCACTGCAGCGGCCGCCGTCCGGCGATAGCAGTACCGCTCCACACGGCCACCACGCAGCAACAAGGCTACCTTGCGCAACAGGACGACCCAGCGTCGCTCGGGCCGTCGCCGGGCCCGCGAAGTGACGATGCCCCGCCCGGCCTTGCGACTCTCGGCCGGTAGCGGGGACGGGGCATCTACTGTATGGAGCGGGGATTGAGGGGGGCGCTGGTGCGTGACTCACGGCTTGTGCAGACGGCGGTGATCGGCAACGAGCATTCGGACGTGCCGGTGGTTCTGCCCGTAGCGGCCATCGAGCTGGATGCGTTCCGGCGGCGTCATCGTGGTGACTCCTTCTGGTGCGGCCTGCTGCTCGGGGGGTGCGGGGCTCGTCTCGCGGACAAGTTGTACGTCGACAGGCAGTGCCACTTCCAGCACTATCCCGCCGGGCAGCACGGGGGCGAGGCGGTGTGCCGGCGTCGCGGTGTCGGCGAGTCGAGCGCCGACCACCTGTACGTGAAGGGCGCGCTGCAGACGTCCTTGGCGGCGCACGGGCGCGCGGCCCGGTTCTCCTATCCCGACCCGATCGGCTCCGCCCTGGACGTCGACCTGGACGACGGACGGCAGTTCATCGTTCACCTCGACGGGAGAATCCGCCCGGCCTGGGACGGCGGCACCCCGATCCTCGCAGCCGGTGTCCCGCTCGAGCCCGGAACGCTTGCTCGCTGCCGGTACGTGTACCGGGTGCGTGTGCGGAGCGAGGGGCCGGACCGCCGGGTCTGGATCGGCACCGAGAGCCTCGCCCGCCCCACGGAATGGGTGCCCCTGGCGGATTGCGGGTGGACGGCGGACGGACTTGTCACCGAGGCCGCGCAGCGGATCCTGAAGGAGCTGCCGGCAGACCCGCACCCGCGCACACAGCCGCTGCCGGAAGCGGTCACGCAACTGGTCCGGGGACTGGAATCGGCACAGCGGTCAGGCACGGTCGAGCACGTCCGCCGGCTCTGCGAAGACAGTGACTCCCTCCTTGAGTCCCTGGAGCCGCACGCGCGGACGAAAGCTCAGCAGGCCCTCGCCGAAGCCCGCAGGTGGCTGGACGGCCATATGGGCTACCAGCAGCGCGTGTTCGCGGACCTGCAGCGCGCCGTGGACGAGAAGCGTGCCTGGGATGTGCGCGAGCACTACAACCGGGCCACCGCCCTGACCCGGCGCGGTGCCAGCGACGCCGAGCTGCAGATGCTGCAGAACGCTCGTCTCTTTCTTCAGGAGAAGAACCACCAGACGGCGCCGGACACAGCCGCCCGTCGACGCCAAGCGCTCGGCCGACTCGCTCCGGCCCGGCCGGGCGCAGGAGCGGTGCTGCCGCCTCGGCCCGACGCGGACGACGCACGCGCGCGATGGCAGCGGCAGGAAGCCGTGCTGAGGGTGCGGCGTCTGGTGGCCGAGCACCAGCAGACGCACATGTCGCCCAGACGCCGCGAGGAGAAATTCCGGGAACTCCAAGACGCCGTGACCGCAGCTGACGGTGCCCTGACCGGCAGACTCCTGCGGCAGATCCGGGCGCTGAGGGAGGAGTACGCCGTGGACGAGACGGCGCCCTCCCGGCACGTCCCGCGCCCTGCCGCAGGCCTGTCGGACGAAACCCTCGCCACGGCGGCCGCAGCGGTGCGCGGCGCTCTGCAGCGGGTAGCGCGTGCCCAGCAGACCCTCACCTGGGCCGTCCTGAAAGCACAACTGGGCACCGCCCTGCCCGACATGACGGATCAGGAGCGGCAGCGTCTGATCGCCCTGGTGGATGCGGCGTCGGAACGGGACGAACCCCTGCTCTCCAGCGTCCTCGCGGCCGGCGATCCACAGCTGGCCGAGGCGTACCGGCTGTCCGCGAACCTTCTCGGCGGCCACCTGCCCGCAGACGATCGCGAACTCCTGCGCGATGTAATCGACGCCGACGTACGTCAGACGCACGCGTACTGGCGCCCGCGGTGACCTCGCCGCCGAAGGTGAGCATGGGTGTCCTGCCGGGTCCGGTTGTCAGCTGCCGTCGCGGGCGACGTGCCGACCGAGGGTGGTCCAGACCGGCTCGGCCGCTTTCTCGGGCACGGCGCCGGTGAGGCCGTCGAGGTGCTGGACGGCCTCAACGGTGATGTAGCGGTGGGGGTCGGGGGATTGCAGGTAGCGGCGCAGCAGGTCGGCGTCGACGTCCTGGCTCTGGAGGTAGGCGGCGAGGGTGCCGACCAGGAGGTGGTTGTGGGCGAGGGCGTCGGTCAGGGCGTACAGGACCAGGCGCTGCCACTGCTTCATGCTGTCGCCGTGCAGGGTCTGCAGGTGCTGGGCGCGGGCGAGATAGGCGTTGATGCGGCGGCAGTGGTGGGTCACCAGCGCCAGCAGCTCAGGTGGCACCTCGTCGCCTACCGGGCGTGGGGCGGGCTCGACCGTGCAGGGGGCGGGCGCGGGCGGCAGGGCGTCGCGGATCTGCTGCAGGCCCGTGTCCTGCTGCGGGCCGTGGGGGATCTCGCTGCGCCGCTGCGGTCGTTTGCGGGGGTGGGTGGAGGTCATGGCGGTGCCGTTCCTGCGGCCGGTCCCACGATCCGGTGCCTGCTGGGTGGCTTGGCCACACGTGCGGGGCGCTGTGAGTGACGCGGCGCGTCTAGGGCCTACCTGTCCGCGTCAGTCGTGGGCTGATGCGGCACTCGGCCGGGCACCGTCACAACGCGGCAATGGGCGGCACCAGCCAGGACAACGAGGGTCGTCCTGCCGGGGTCACGGCGCGGCGGCCGCCCTTCCGGGTCCTGGTCGCGAAGCGGCGTGCGGCAGCCCCGGGTTGGGTGCGCCGTGCGGTGCGGGCAGGCGCATCGTCTGTGCCAGGTGGCGGTGTATGCGGTCGGCTTCACCACGTACCTGGGCGGGGACGTCGCCGTGCTCGGCGATGAGGCGGCTGTAGATGGGGGTGTCGTGGAACACGGCGGGGCCTGCTCGCTTCGTCGGGGTGGGGCGGGCGTCGGCGGGGTTCAGAGCTGCGGATCGAGGCCGAACTGGTTCATCACGTCGGTGAACAGCTCCTGTGCGGTCTCGTGCAGGGCCTCGGCCTCGTCGAGCGGGGTCAGTGTGGCGGTGACGGGCTGGATCCGGCGGGGGTGGCGGGCGTGGTCCAGAACGTCGGTGAAGCCCCCGAAACCGGTAACGACCGGGACCAGGGCGGGTGGCGGCGTCGTGGGAGAGGGGGTGACGGCGGTGAGGGTCGCGGTCAGCTGGAGCGCGCTGTCCACCCGCAGCCGGCAGGCCAGTTCCCAGGCGGTGGTGGTCAGGTCGCGGCAGCAGGCGCCGATGAAGTCCTGGGACACTGCGACGCCCGCGTCGGGCAGGTCGTCGGCGGCCAAGTTGCGTGCGGCGTGCCAGGAGACGCTGGCGGTCAGCAGCACAGTCCCGTCGTGGTGCAGTTCAGCGTGGACCTCGCGGGCGCCCTGTAGGAGGAGAGTGCTGAGAACCCAGCGGCGCAGGCCCGGCCGCGGGTTGCCGGTGACGACCTCCAGGCTGGCCAGAGGGCCGGGCCTCATCGGATCACGACCCCGGCGGCGGGCGGCCTGGGCCACGGCGGTGGTCTCTTCGCGGTTCAGGCGCGGAGCGGTGCGCGGCAGCGGGCGCTCGGGGCGGGCCAGGGCGAAGAAGTAGGCGGCCGGCTCCCTGTGCTGGGCGGCCACGGCCTCCTTGGCGTGGGCGAGCAGGTGGTGGGCTTCGTCTTCGGCGCGCTGGGCGCGGGTGAAGCGGTCGCGGTAGGAGCGTTCGAGTTGGTGCTCGGCCATCCAGGCGGTGTGGTCGCGGTCGCGGTAGGGGGCGACGGCGGCCTGCTGGTCCTTGTCCCGGGCGGCGGTGCCGTAGACGAGGTGGGGAGCCATGGGGCTGGCCGGAACGTCGGCCACCACTACGCTGGTGGCGCCGTCGGCCGAGGTGAGGACCGTGAAGGTGAGGTCCGGCAGGTAGGGCTGGACGTGGTTGCGGACCCACTGGGCGTACTGCTCGATGTTCACCTTGTCGGGGTCGATGCCGACCAGCTCGCACGTGGCATCCCGCACGCCGAAGATGATCAGACCGCCGCGGGTGTTGGCCATCGCGGCGATGTCCTTGGCCAGTTCGTTCCAGCGGCCCTCCCGCGGGGGCTGGGGAAGCTGTTCCTTCCAGTCCAGGTCGTCGGACTCCGCCAGCCGGTCGGCAGCGGCCTTGGCGACCATGTTGAAGTCCAAAGGGCCGGGCGCAGCCCCGAGATGCTCATGCAGTCGTGTCCAGGAACGGGCCATGCCCGGCACCCTACGGCGCCACACTGACAACGCCGGACGGTCGAGGGGAAGGTGCATCCTCTCTGGCGCGCCGCCGGTCGTGGGCTGCTGCGGGACGGAGGCCCGGGCGAACGTGGTGAGTCGTCCGCTTCTTGTTCTGCGGTGAGCGGCAGGACGTGGTGTCCGGGCCGGTGGTCCGTGCTTCTCGAGGGGTGGGGCTGAGAGCGCTACCGCTTCGGGCCTCGCCACATTGGGCAAAGAGACGGAACGGCGTGTTCGCACCTCGCTGACCTGTGGTGATGGGAGGTGGAGGCCTCGCGCGACGAGGGCACGTCCGTGTGGACACGGGTGCCGGAATGCGGGTGATCGGCCTGGCCCGCCGGGGCGGTCAGGTGCCACGATCGAGGCCTCGCCAAGGCCCGCGGGCGTCTCACCCACAACAGCCTTGCGGCGACCTTCATCTGTTACGTCATCAGTTCGAGGAGCACCATGTTCGTCTTCTTCGCCCGCCGGGCCACGGCCGGTGCCGTCGTCGCGGTGGCTGCTGAGTGCGGCATCGCGTACCCGCTCGCCGACCGTCTCCCGGCCATCGTCATCGTCATCGTCGTCCTGGCCGTCACCGCGCTGGCCGCGACCGGCCACGAGGTGCCCGCCGTGCTGGGGGTGCTGGCGGCCGCGGCCGCCGGCCGGCTCGCGCGGGCCCGGCCGGGGCTCCGCCTGGACGTGCGGCGCCCGTTCGTCGGTGCGCGTTGAGATGGCCGGCCGACCGCTCGGCCCCATCCCCGCCAGCACGCCCCCTGCACTGTGGGCTCTCGTCCAGCGGCTGCGCAACGCCAAGGAGGCCTCGGGCAAGACCTTCGAGGCGCTCGCCAAGGACAGCGGGGTCTCGGAGAGCGTCGTACGCCGCTCCCTCGTGGGAAAGGGGGTGCCGCGGCTGGAGACCGTGAAGGCCATCACCCGCGCCTGTGGCCGCAAGGAGGACGACATGGCGCGGGCCTGGTACGCCGCGAAGGCGGAGGAGGTCCTGCCGCCGGGCGTGCGGAATGTGGGCCCGGAGAGGGTCACCTCGCGCGCCCAGTTCGTCGAGTCGATGATCTTCATGCGGATCGATGGGGGGTATCCGCCGCTGCGCCGGCTTGAGAAGAACGCGGGCCGCGACGAGGACGGCAGGACGCGGTTGCCCCACTCGACCCTCCACCTGGTCCTGCAGGGACAGATACCTCCCACCGAGACGCTGTTCACCGCCTTCGCGAAAGCCCTGTCCATGCCCGCCGCCCACAGGCGACACTGGCTGGACGCCCACCGCCGTCTCTTCGCCGACGCCCCCGCGCGGCGCGCCTGGGGACAGCCGCCCCCCGTCGTACGCGATGAGCCGCCTGCACTCACCTCGTGTGAGGCAGCCGAACGCGCACTCCCCCGCCTGGAGCAGGACGAGGACATCAAACGGAAGACCGGACAGCTCAAAGAGCCGGACGACCACGAACTCCTCGGCCTGGGCTACCTCAACTCCCCCGCGCCCGACTTCCTGTGGCCGGAATATGACGATGAGGAGATCGCCGCCCGGGAGGCCGAGGCAGCGGCCCGGCTTCCCGTCCAGAAGCGTGTCGACCTGCGCGAGAAGCTGCGCGTCATGATCGACCGCAGCGACCCGGCCTGACTCGCAGGGTCGGCCAGCCATCTCGTACCAACCGGCCTCAGCACAGCGGCTCCCAGCAGCGTGCCAGCGCTGCACGGCTCGGCGTAGGTGCGGGGACAGCACGTCGAGGGTGTGCCGAGCTGGTGCCCAGTAGCCCCCGGCCGACCGATGGCAGAAGATCGTCGCCTTCCTGCCATCCGTGGTTGCCCGACGGGTACACGGTGCGGGACCGGGACGGCGGACCCCGGCCCCGCACCGTGAGATTCGCGGCCGGCCCAGCCCGGACGGCGTTGTGAGCAGGAAGGAGCAGACAGCACCATGCCGGGGGCGCACTGCGGGCGTGCGAGTTGCCCGTCGAGAAGGTGTGAGGGGACCGGCCCGCTGTCGGGCCGGTCCCGCCGGTGCAGGCCCGGCGTCAACCGGTCTGCAGTGTCCCTGGATTGCTTCGGTTTGCGGCCAGTAGCGTGTCAGGGAGGCCCGAGGTCGGGGCGGTATGGGGGGTGCGGCCCCAGCAGGTCTGCTGGGGCCGCACCCCCCATACCGCCCCGACGCTCGACCGTGGTTGGTATCCAGGTTCCCGTCACAGCCCCGCCGCGGCAAGGCAACGTGGAACGCCGGTGAGCCCACAGACGAGGCGGCCTGGCCGTCGGACTCGGCAAAGGCACTGGTCGGCGAGGCGTGGGTCGGCCGGACGCTCTCGTTCCGGCCGTTGAGCAATTGATAGGACGCCTGGAACGTGCGTGAGCCGAGGAGTCACGCGGGGGTGACGGGGCGTGGCATCCTGCACTGCACCGGGGCGCGGCAGCGTCAACTGCCATAGGCGCGCCGGTTTTTGCGGCCAGTAGCACATCCCCCGTGTGGGTCGTCGGCATCGCAGTCGTCGGCGGCCCGCCCGTCTGCCAGGGAGGCAGTCCAGCATGTCCACCACCCCCAAGGGCACCCCCGCGCCCGCCCGCGGCCGCGGCCGCCCGTCCCGGGCGCCGGTCACCGCCGCGCAGGCCTTCGGCATCAGCGTCTTCCCCCTTCTTGGTGCCGGTCTGGCCGCCACCGGCATGCCGGTGCGTGACGTGCTCGTCCTCCTCGCCGGGTGCGGGGCGATCGGCGCCGCCGTCTACGCCGTCGGCGGGAGCGGCCGGCTGCTGCTGCAGGCCCTCGCGGCGGCGCTGAACGCCGCCGCCCGCCGGTAGAGGGAGAACGAAGACCATGCGTGCGGTGCGAACCGCCCCCGCCGGCTCGCCCGGTGCCGCCCTGGGCTCGGTGCTGGAGAACCTGCGGCATCGAGCCCAGCTCACCTTCACCGAACTCGCCGAGCGCACCGCCGCGCTCGGCGATCCGGCCCTGGCCGTCTCGGCCGCCACCCTCAAGCGCGCGGCCGGCGGTCACGCCCTGCCGAAGGAAACCACGGTCGTGGCGTATGTGCGCGGCTGCGACGCCACCCCGCAGCAGGAGCACAAGGCGCTTCAGCTGTGGAGACGGGCCCGGGCCAAGGACCGCGGCGTCCTGCGCCACCTCCACGCTCCCGGGGTCGACAACATCCGCACCCGCCAGGACTTCACCGCCGCACTCGCGGCCGTCTACGAGAGCGCCGGGGCGCCACCACTGCGCACCGTTCAGCAGCGTGCCGGCACGGTCCCGGAGCCGAACGGGATCCCCAGCGAGCGTGAGGTGTTCCTGCTTCCCCTCGGGACCCTCTTCCGGATCGTCCACCGGAAGGTCAAGCTCCCCGCCTGGAACCACTGCGAGGCCTTCCTGCGGGGCTGCGGTGTCACCGGCCAGCGCACGCTCGCCCAGTGGCAGAGGGCGTGGCGTCGGGCCTCCACGGGGCCCGTCACGGTGCCTCACGACGCGCAGCAGCCTGTGCGGACCAGGGAGCAGCTCCGCCGTGTCCTTCAGACGACCCCCGCGGGTGGCTCCGCCCTTGACCACCGGACGCACTACACCTTGACGTTGCCTATGCGCGATTCCCAGCTGGACACCGCCTTCGCCGATCTCTACCGGGAGCTGATGGGTCCCGCGCGGCGCAACGGCCTCGCGTCCGACACCGGGGGCGACGCCATCCTCGTGTCCGGCGACGGCTCCGTACATCTCGTGCAGACCCAGTCCAACGCTGCACGGCCGTCCAGGTCGAACGGGCGCGGGAAGCGGCCTCACGGGAGGGCTCCCCTTCGTGCGGCGGAGGGGTGGCAGGAACCGCGCAGGGTCCACCGGCCTGATGGGGGCCAAGGCGCATGACGGCAGGACCGGTCACCGTCAGGGGGAAGCTGCGCGGCTGGTGGCCCACGGCAGATTCATCCGGGATCGAGCCGAGGCCACACACTCGGCCCCGTGAGCGGGCGGGGCGGTGCCTACACAAGGACGGCCGGCACGGCGTCCTCGCCCGTCCAGTCCCCCTCGAAGAGGGCGGCAACCAGGCGTACGTGATGGTCGGGGAGCTGGCGGGCGCGGTGCCGGTGGCGGGTCTTGGCCAGCCAGGCGCCGAGCTTGACGGTGTCGCCGTCGACGCGGACCGTCTCACGGGCGGCGGGAACACGGCCCTCGCGGTGCAGGAAAAGCTCCAGCAGCTGAACGGTCTCCTCGAACGTTCGGCAGGTACGGCGGGCGAGAGCGAGCGGGTTGGCCTCCGGGGTTAGGCCGAGCGCGGTCATCAGCTGCTGCTGGCCGTCGGCGAGGGCCGACCAGGTGGTGAGCTGGCGACCCAGCCAGGAGCCGATCTTCACGCCGGCGAGCTGGGTACTCGGAGTGAGGGTGGCGGGGTCGGCTCCGGTAGCGAGGTGGGCACGCAGCAGGTGGTATTTGCGGTGCCAGTCCGCGCCGTGCGGGAGGCACCAGTCGGGGGCGAGGGCGGTGAGGGCGTCCGCGCGGGTGCCGGCCAGTTCGTTCTTGGCGGCGAGTTGGCGTTGTTCGGCGAGCCAGGCGCCGACGGGGGGGTGGCGGGGGCGGCGAGTGGCCGTGGGCGCGGTGGTAGTCGGCGGCCGCGGCCAGACGGGCGCGCCAGGCGGCGGCGTGCTTGTCCCAGATAATGCCGAGCGCGTCGAGTTCGGCCATCCAGTCGGCTTCGAGGCGGCCGGCGGTGCGGGCGTGGCGCATGGTGGTGATGAAGGTGCCGAGCCGGTAGCCGGTGGGGTCGGTGTAGTCGGCGGGGACGTCGAGGTGGCCCTACTGATCGCGGTATGCCTGGGCGGCGGCGAGCCCGAGGCGGCGGGAGCGGGAGACGGCCGGGTCGCGGGGGTCGAAGGAGGCCAGGTCCATGGCGCGGGCGATGCGTTCGGGGTGGACGGTGAAGTCGAAGTGCCAGCGGCGTTCGATGACGTCGCTGGTCTCGCGTGGGAGGCGGTTGGCCTTGTCGGGCAGGCGCTCCAGGATGCGGTGGTCGTGGCTGGCCAGCGCGCAGGCGATCGCCCACACCGGTTCGTAGGCGGTGCCGAGGATGTTCTCCGGGTCGTCGCCGGGCGGGATGTAGGCCGGGACGATGAGGCTGGCGACCTTGCCAGAGACGTCCAGGCGCAGGGCACGACCGAGGGCCTGGACGCAGCGGCCAACGCTTCGGGTCGGATCTGCGAAAACGATCGCGTCGACGCTGGGGATGTCGACGCCCTCGGCGATCAGGCGGGCGTTGGCCAGGATCGCGCAGGATGCGGCGGCGAAGTTGGCGTAGGTCTCGGCGCGCTCGGCGGGTGTGTGATCGCCGTGGGCGAAGAACAGCTCCGGGGTGATGTCCGGACAGAGGTCAGGGGCCGTGCGGCGCAGCAGGCGCAAGGTGTGGGGCAGTTCGCGGGCGAAGCGGCGCGCGTCGGAGACCAGGTTGAAGTACACCAGCACCTTCTTCAGCCCGTGCTCTCTCATCGCGCGTAGGACGGCCAGGGGCAAGGCGGTGGTGCGCAGCGCCGTTTGGGCCTTTGGTTCGCTGTCGCTGTTGTCGGAGGCGGTGGTGCCGGAGGGGGTCAGGTTGAGCGTCGTGCGCAGGTCGACGTCGGCGAGGGTGGGCACCACGATGCGGTAATCCGCCGTCCGGCCGTCGGCCACCGCGGTCGCGAGGGGGTATTCGAAGAGCTTCTTGCCGTAGACGGCCTCGTTGCCCATGGAGTTGGCGAAGGCCTCGATGTCCGGCGCGGTGCGGATCCGGCGGCGGCGTGGGCGGGTGGTGTCGGCGGACTCCGCCAGCTCCGGCGAGCCGAAGGTCCGCGGGGTGGCGGTCATGTAGAGGCGGCGGTCGGCCAAGATCCGGTCGGCGTCGTTGACGACGACCCACTTCTTGTCCGTCCGGCCGGCGATCCGGTGCGCCTCGTCCATGATGGCGAGGTCGAACGGCGGCACCGTGTACCGGGTGTTCTGGGTCTGTTCGATCTTGTCGAGGGAGTCGTAGGTGCAGACCACCGTCAAAGCCGGGAGCTGATCCGACCCTGGCCCGACCACCGACAGCAGGCTCGCCAGCGCCTGGGGGTCCGCGGTGGAACCGATGCGTGCCGCTGTCAGATCCTCACGCCCGGCGGTGTCCATCGAGGAGACGATCACCATGTGCTCCAGGTGACCGTCCCGGCGCCACGCCAGCGACGTCGGCGCCGCAAGGTCCAAGGTGGGCACGACGAACAGCACCAGCCGGGCATCAAGCTCGTCCGCGATGCGGATGGACACCAGCGTCTTGCCGGTGCCCGTCGCCGCCACATACAGCCCACGCGTCCCCGTACGCCGCAGATGCCTTACCGCTCGCTGCACTGCCTCGACCTGGTCCGGGAACAACGGCCCCTTCTTCGAGCCGCCGACCCGGGGAACTTCGCCCACCGTCATTACAGGGCTACCTCGAAACACGGGGAGGATCAGGGGAGCGGCCTTGGAGCGTGAGCCGCCCGGCACATCCTCCCAAATGCGCCGCCTTCCCGGTCATCTCACCGATAAGGAAATGATCAAAAGGGCGTCAGGAGCATTCTGAAGCGAGGCACTTCAAGGCCCTCGGGAGCGATCCAGCCACGCTCGCGGAGCCCAGCCACTCACGCAGAGAAATCGAACATCCTGCCTCCCGCGTGCCCGCGCGCCACCCTCCGCCACATCCCGCCACCGGACCCAACGACCTGCCTACGCAGACACACCTCGACCAGTCGAAGCTGCGAGAAACGACATGTGGAGTCGTTGAGTTGCCCTGGTTCAGGCGCTGGCTGCAGTTCCGTGAGCGTTGATGGCCGGCGGCAGTGACCGAAGACGTTCGTGCAGATCACTGGCCGCGGCGGCGGAGGTAGCAGCAACGGCGCGGTCCAGACGTGTAAGCCGGGCGCGGGCCGTTGAGCGCAACTTGGCAGCGGGTACTTGCTCCAGGACGTCGAGGGCGCGTTGTGCGGCGTCGACGGAGTGGGAGGCGGCCTCGGCCAGGGCGAGGACCAAGGTGGCCGCGGCCCAACCGGGCGTTCCTGCAACGGTGTCGGCTACCGATGCCTGCGCTTGGCCAGCAGCCTGCGCGCACTGGCCCAGCGCGAGGTGCGCCTCGGCTTTGTGAAGCGCGTATTCGGCGGCGTCGAAACCGAAGCGGCCGGGTGCTTGGCCGACTGCGTCCGCCTCCAGCTCCGTGGCCGCGGAGGCAAGGGCTGCCTCGACATCCTCAGCGCGGCCTTGTTCGGCCAGTGCCGGCGCCTGTGCCCAAGCGTGCAGCTGAGCACGGGCGAGGCCGGCGGGGGCGTGGGCGAGTCCCTGTTCGGCGTGGGCCAGAGCCCGGGCGTAGTTGCCTGCGGCGCGCGCGACCATGCTTTGTGCGCCCCAGACCCATGCGGTTAGTCGTGCATCTCCCGCACGTGCACCGTAGGTGTGCGCGGCGGTCAGGTGTGCTCGGGCGCCGGTGATGTCGTCGAGATGGAAGGCGAGGTTGCCCAGGAGGGCGGAAAGCCACCCGATGCTGCGCCCCATCTGTGCTGCGACGGCTTCCTCGGCGCTGTTCGCGGTCAGCGCTTGGGTGAGCAGGCTGCGGGCGGTGCGTACTTCGGTGAAGAGGATGTGCGGTGGGTGTTTGCTGTAGTTCAGGGCGTAGTGCTCGACGGCGGTATCAGCGAGTTCGGTGATCGCGCTGCTGCCGGCAGGGTCGGCCAGGAGAGCTAGGTGGAGGGATTCTCGGACGGCCGGCAGACCAGCGGATGTAGTCATCACCACCACCTCTTTGCGTGCGGGTGCCTCGCATGCCTCGACATCGACTCGACCGTATCGGATCTTTGGCGTCGGCCCGAGCGTCTCGAGGTCATCGCTGCCGCTGTGAGGGAGCCCGAGCTGCACCGGGCGGGCACCGTAGGCGCGGCAGAGCATGGCGGTGTATTCGCGCCCTGGCCACTCGTGGGGGTCGTGCTCCCAGCGGCAGAGCATCGACTGCGACGGGCCAGGCGGGAGCAGTCCGTCCGCTAAGTAGAGATCACTGATCTGGGCGATGGTGTCGGCTCGTGACCAGCCCAGGGCCAGGCGCCAGGCTTCAAGGGCGGTGACTTCCGGCAGAGCGTTGCGGATGGCGGTGACGGTCCGCTCGATGGTGCGGCCTTGGCGTTGGCAGTGCATGCGGATCTGCGCCGCCTCTTTGACGATGGTGGCGCGACGTGAGCGGGTGATGGTGGCCATGGCGCAACCCCCGGGCGGTGAGCGGACGCTGCCTCACGGTAGCTGAGCCTGATGTGCTGAGGCAGTACACCTGAGTGCTGGAGCATTGCGGCGAACCCGCAATGTCGATTGCCTCAACCGGCAATGATCTGCGGCTGGTTGTGGCGTGACGCTGTTTCTACGCCGGCTTCAGGTGCCGGAAGTTCTCTTCACAGGAGGCAGCGATGTCGCAGCAGGAGACGTCCACGGTTGAGGGTGGCGGTTTGGTCCGCGCCCGTCGGCAGATCCAGGCCGCCCGCGTCCGGGGTACGACGCCCTCCGACGGGGGCGGCACCGGCCGCTCGGACGGCAACGACTGACAGGCCACGGTGACCGAAGCGATGACTTACCGGCTCATCGCGGAGCGGCTGGGCCAGGAGGAGTTCCTGGCTCGGTCGCTGCACCGCGACTACGCCTATGTTCCCGGCGGTGTGACCGACCCCGGTGTCCTGATCTCCTTCGACGCGCTCAACGACCTGATCGCCACCCACCGCCTTGAGGTTCCGCGGCTTCGGCTGTCCGCCGACGGTCAGATGCTGCCCCAGCACCGCTACGCCGTCCCCGTCACCACTCGTCGGCACACCGTCTGGCAACGCACCCACCCGGCCGAGCTGCACCGCTGCCTGGCCGAGGGCGCCTCGCTGGTGATCGATGCGATCGATGAGCTCCATGAGCCGGTCGCCGACCTCGCCCAGCACCTGGAAGGCTGGTTGCGCACGCACGTCCAGGTCAATGCCTACGCTTCCTGGAGCGCCCAGGAAGGCTTCGGCACTCACTGGGATGACCACGACGTGATCGTCGTGCAGGTCGAGGGCTCCAAGCACTGGCGGATATACGGGCCAACCCGAATCGCACCGATGCACCGCGACACCGCCCGCCCCGGACCCCCGCCCGAGCAGCCGATCGCCGACCTGGTTCTGGAGCCGGGGGATGTGTTGTATCTGCCGCGTGGCTGGTGGCATGCGGTCGCCGCCGACCAAGGCGTCCGCTCCCTCCATCTGACGTGCGGGCTCACTCCGCACACCGGCGCTGACGTGATCGGCTGGCTCTCCGAGATCCTCCGCGACAGGGAACAGGTGCGGGCCGACCTGCCCCTGCACGCAGGCCCCGACGCCCAGGCTGCCTACGTGGAGTTGCTGCGGGAGCATCTGGTGGCCGCCTTGGAGGAGCCCGGGCTGCTGGAGCGGTTCGCCGCGGCGCGGGACGCTGAGGATCTGGGCCGGCTCCGCCCGTCTCTCCCCCGCCTCGACGGCATGCCCGCCGACCCGAAGGTGCGTGTGCGGCTGACGACGGGGCGGGCGCGCCTGACGTTCGCGGCCGATGGTGAGGGTGCGGTAGTGGTCCGTTTCGCCGCGGCGGGCCAGGAGGTGGATTTCGACCCAGCCGTCGAACCGCTGCTGCGTCGCCTGCTGGGCGGTGGCTGGGTATCGCTGGCCGACCTGGCGGCAGCCTCGGAGCTGACGGTCGCCGACGCCGCTGCGGTTGCCAGGGAGCTGGTGGACGCTCAGGCCGCCACGGTAAGGGGAGGCCGGTGGTGACGGCGTCGTTGGCGCTGGGCACCTACCGCCTGCGCAACGTCGACGCCGCCGCCCGCCGGGCAGCAGCCGCCCCTGGCACCGCATGGGTGGACACCGCCCCCAACTACCTGGCCGGCCGCGCCCACCGGCTCCTCGCTCCCGCCCTCGCCGACCATCCAGGCCTGCGGGTCTCGGCAAAGGTCGGCTTCCCTGCCCCGGGCGCGGCCGCCGCCGTGGCCGCCGGCGTCCTGCCCCCTAAGGACGCCGAGCGCGGGCACAGCCTGGCGGCCGGGTATGTGCACTGGCAGCTGGAGCGCAACCGTGCCGCTCTCGGCCGCGCTTGCCTCGACACCGTCTTCCTGCACAACCCCGAGCGCACCAGCGACCGAGCTGTGCTGCCGATCGTGCTCCGCGAAGCTTTCGCCGTCCTGGAGGAAGCCGCAGCAGCCGGGCACCTGAGCACATACGGCATCGCCACCTGGACCGGATTCACCCAGGGGCTGATGACCATCGCGGAACTGGACCGCCTGGCCGCCGAGGCCGCCGGCTCGCCCGACCACCGACTGCGTGCTGTGCAGCTGCCGGTCAGCCTGGTCGAGGCCGACGCACTCGAGCTGGCCCTCGGCGGCCGAGGGCCGATTGGTGAGGCAGCCCAGCGTGGCTGGCAGGTCTTCGCTTCCGCGCCCCTGCACGGCGGTGAACTCGTGCGGGCAGCAACCGACGAACTTGCCGCGTTGCTGCGACCGGGGCTGTCCATCGCGCAGGCGTGCCTGCTGGCGGCCGCCTCATGCCCAGGGGTGACGAGAGTTCTGCTGTCGGCGTCGACTCCGGCACACTGGGAAGCCGCCCTCGCCGCCCTCGACCAGGCGGCCATCCCGCCCCGGACCCTGCGGAAGGTGTGCGATGTACTCGCCCCCCACCACCCCAGCTGACGAACAACGCGCACTCGCCGCACAGCAGGAAGCGAGCGCCGCGCTCGGCGTCACCGTTCAGGGGCGGCGACTGTGGGGCTACCAGGGCCGCACCCTCGGGCAGAAGGCGCACCACCCTGACCGCGGTGCCTGCTGGTTGCGGCTGATCTCCGCACCAGCAGCGCAGGCGACGGGGAAACTGTGGGAGGGCACCAAGGATGCGGCAGCGGCCTTCCCTGGGGTGCGCAAGCCGGCCCTGTACGGCATCCACGACGGCACCGAACGCGACGGCACCGCCTACCGCGCCGAGCTCACCGCGTTCATCGACTCCCCCGCCTGCGCACCGGAGCCCGTACTGACCGATGAGCTGGAGCTGCCGGAGACGTGGTGGAAGTCGCTACGCACCGACCTGGAGACCATCGCCGCCACACCCACCGAACGGGTCGCGGTGCGGCGGCAGTGGATCGACCGCGCCCTCCCCCAGTACGCCAGCGTCCCCGCGCCGGTTGATGTCGACTGGGCAACCGCACACGGCGACTGCCACTTCGCCAACCTCACCGTGGCGGGGCCCACCCTGCTCGACTTCGAGGGCTTCGGGCTGGCGCCGGTCGGCTACGACCCGGCGCTGCTGTACGCCTACTCCCTCCTCGCACCCCGCACCGCCGCCCGCATCCGCGCCGAATTCCCCATCCTGGACACCCCAGCCGGCCACACCGCACTACTCGTCGTCGCAGCAGACCTGCTCCAGTCCGCCTCCCGCGGCGACCACCCCGAACTCATTGAACCGCTGCGCGCCCTGGTCACGTCCGTGGCGAGGTAGCCAGGTGCAATCGGCCCGACGCCACCTGGCAGAAGCGCATCGTTGGTGGCGAGCATGACCTCCCTTGAGGCGAGGCTGTCGAGGACGTCGTAGCGCATACACAGTCGGTGGTCAGGCTTATCAAAACGTGGGTCGGGGCGTGCTTGATCGCTCCCCCTCCCGGTACTTCGAGAGCAATCAGGCGCCCTCGAAATGTCTACGCTGCGGGTATGTGGAGAGAAGTTGCAGGCCAGGCGTTCGCTGAGACGGTGTTCACGCCGCCCGTCGACCCGGCAGTGTTGGCCGAGGCGCAGCGGCGTCTGGGGTGGCGCCTACCGGCTGAACTCTCCGATCTGCTGAGCGAGACTGACGGGATCGTCGGGCAGTACGGAGTGGATACTGTCTGGCCGTTGGAACAGATCGTCGAACACAACCTTCGCTTCTGGTCGGACAGTTCGTTCGCCGACCTGTACATGCCCTTCGATGCGCTGTTCTTCTTCGGCGACAACGGCGGTGGTGACCAGTTCGCGTTCGTGCGGACGCCTCGCCGTGCCGACATCTTCGTGTGGGAGCACGAGGACGACAGCCGACGGTGGGTCGCACGAGATCTGCACGACTACCTCGGCCGGTCACTCGCACACGGCGGAGACAATTGGTACCGGTAGACGCAGGGTCCCGGGGGTCTGCTTGTGCCGATGGATTGCGATGACGAGGCGCTTGCCGACCTCTCGGAGTTGCAGGCGAGCACCACGAAGTATGGCTCACCGATGATCTGATGCTTGGCGGTGCTCCGCCCGTTCGCCGGCGTCCCGAACGGCCATGACCAACGCTCCGATGGGGCTGTGGCCGTCGGCCAGGCCGCGCTCTGACGCCTTCCTCCGCGGCGCCGCCCACGATCGGGACGGCGGTGCGGAGGAAGTCGGCGACCTTGCCCGACATGTCGAGGGTGACCGGCAGTTCCGGGGCGGGGCGCCCGGGTCGGCGGCCGTGTGCTCGGGCAGGAGGTCGGCGGTTGGGAGCCTCAGCGGTTACACCTTCCAATGGCCGCCCCGGTCCCTACAGTTGCCCCATGACCACTGAAGAAGGGCCCGGGATGGTCCGGGAGAAGATGATCGTCGAGTACCCAGCCGACACCCGCCTCTCGCAGTCAAGTACCACGCCGGGCGGGCGCAACGGCCTCCTGCGCGACGAAGGCAACCACCTCGCCGGTCACAGCGTGCTCTACCCGGCCGACGACGACCTGCTCACCCGTGCCGAGGCCGACGCCCTCGCCGACGCCAGGGTCAGGCTCACGCAGGCCGAGGCGGAGGCGATGCTCAAGCTGGCCATGGCCGGCGCCGCCGCGGCGGGCATCGTGGTGACCGCCGCGGCGGTCAAAGCCGCCCCGTACGTCAGAAAGGGCTTCGCGAACCTCAAGTCGAAGCTGAACCGAGGTGAGCCGGAAATCGCCGACGAGGCATCCGGAGCCATCATTGAAATCGAAGTCTCCGGACGGACTACCAGGTCGGAGCAGCCGCCGCGTGCGCTGCCCTCCTCGTGACCCGGACGGCCCGCCTGCCCAGAAGATGTCGGCCCTCCGGGCGGCGTGTCAGGGTCGCAGATCGGTCCTGCTCGGTACCACGACGCGCATGGAGATGCCGGCGCAGAAGCGTTTTGCGTGACGGCACCCCGCCCCGGGCGCGCGGTTGTGCTGTGGCCCCGAGGGCCCTGACGTCCGCGTGCTCAGTCAGCGTCTCCCCCGCGGCGCGGGCATCCTCGGCGGCCTGACGCCGCTAACGACAGTGTTACCTGCGGAGGTTGGTGCCGGCGGTGCAGGTGGTCATGTCGGCACCTCTCGAAAGTTCTCCCCAGCTAACCAACGGGAGTTGCTTTCGAAAGGTTGCGCCAAACGCACGTTCGAGCACGTAGGGGGTTGGTCGCTTACGAGCTAACCCCCATTCGGTCGCCGAGCAAGGCTCCGCCAAGGTGGCTTCCCGTACTACGTGGACGACCGTTCCGTCCTGCCTCAACCCCGACACGCGGTAGCCAGATGTAAGCGGCTCGACACCACATCTAGTGGTTGGTGCGACATGCAACCCAGAGGTTGTGGTGCCCGGGCCCCATGTGGGTGTCAACACCGATAACATCGTGTCTGCTTCACCGGCTTCTCCTCGAACTGCGCTGTATCTGCACGCAGTTCAACGAGCCCCCGGGCCTGATCGGCAGGACCGGACCGAGAAGAAGGTGAGGTACGTGCTGTGAGCGTTCCCCTGGGCAAGCGCGACAAGGACAGGTGGCCTGAGCCGGACAAGTGGCAGGTCATCCTGACGGCGGCGAGCTTATTGGTGGCGATCATCGCGCTGGTGGGACAGTTCGCTCAGTGAGCGCCCACCCTGGGTCCGGGAGGGACCGCGGCCGCTGGACATGCAGCGAGCCCGGTCGCGTGATGTTCGACCGGGCTCGGTGACTGCATGAGGCCCAGCTCTGGGCTGCCACCCGGGGCTGGGTTTTCGTGCGTACGAACTGGGTCCGGCCGCACAGCAACTCTTGAGTGTTGTCGGTGCCCCGAAGGGCGACGTCATGCCTTAAGAGTCAAGGGCAGCTTACCCTGAGAAAACTACAGCACACTCGCATCACGTCGAATCCCGCTGGCCTGCGGTTATTGACGCCACTGGCGTTCCGTGGGGGTGCGCCCCTCTGTCACAGCACCCCGATCATGGCGTTCTCCTCCCACCCGTCGGCGTCCTCGAAGTAGCCCTCCATCACGTCGCTGTTGGGTACCCAGCCGCCCTGCTTGGCGATGACCTTGCGGTCGTTGCCGGCGCGGCGGGACTCCTCGGCGGCGCCCTGGCGGGCGGAGTGCCCGGTGTGCCGCACGGGCAGTTCGGCCCGCTCGCCGGGCCGGGTGGCGACGTCGCCGATGGCCTCGGGGGACAAGCCGCGATCGGTGACGGCGTGCCAGCGCGGGTGCAGAGCGCGGAAGTCGAAGCCGTCGGGATCTTCCAGGCTGGCAGCCTGGGTCCAGGCCCGCCAGGCGCGGACCGGGCAGGTGGAGGGGCGGGAGCCGAACGGCACCCTCACCTTCCGGGGGATGATCTTGGAGACGCGGACGTCGACCTCCAGGCCGTGCTCGACCTCGACGATGTCGCGCAGGCGAAGGTGGGCGACTTCGTGCTCGCGGCCGGCGATGGCGAACTGGAGAAGGACGATAGCCCGGTCGCGGATGCCGAGTCGGGTGGTGGGGGTGGCGTCCAGGCCGGCTCGCAGGTGGGCGAGGAGCAGGGCGGGGGCCGGTCCGCGCCCACAGGGCGTCGCGCTGATCTAGACGAGCATCGACATCCGCCCCATGCTGCTGCACCGCAACGTCAGCGCAAGACCCTGGTGATCCTCGACGAGATCCGGCACGCCAGCGAGGCGTGCCGGAGGGCGTTTGAGCCAGCCACCCTGCGGCTGGCGCTGACCGGTAGGCCGTTCCGGTCCGACACCAACCCGATCCCGTTTGCCTGAAAGACCAAGTGGCACGGCCTGAGCGCAGGAATAGCCCGAACAAGCACTACGACTACGGCACCTCGGGCAGGGCGTTCTCCTCCCACTGGTCGACGGCTTCGAGATAGCCGGCGAGGATCTTGGAGTGGGGCCCATCCACCCTGCTTGGCGATGTCGCATGCTCAGGACAGACATCCGTCGGGGTGGTCATTAATCCAGGACAAGCCTCCCAGGTCTAGGCGTTCGCGGGCACGGGTGATGGCGACGTAAGCCAGGCGGGCCTCGCCTTCGTCAATGGGGCCGGGGATCGGGCGGCCGGTCTCGTCGTGCTTTTCGCTGTCTTCGGGTGGGGTGAAGTCGTTGGCGATGCGGACGCGGGGCCATTCGCGGCCTTTGGCCTTGTGGGCGGTGGAGACGGTCACCTCCGCCTGGCCCTCGGGCTGGATACGGTCGATGGCGGTTAGAAGGGCGTCGGTGCCGTGGGTGTCGACGAGGTCGACCAGGGGCTGGAGGTCACGGCCAGCCGGGTCGTGGGCGGCGTAGTCCTGGACCTCGCCCCAGCAGGTAAACAGCACCAGTTCCGGGTGTCCGGTCCGGCGGCCCTGTTTCAGGTCACGGGCGGCCAGCGCCAGGGCTTGCAGACTCTCCCCTCCCCCGACCAGGCCGACTTGGATGCCGGCGGCGAGCAGGTCCATGACGGTGCCCATGGCGCCGACATTCGTGCGGCACAGCACGGCGTCCGCCCGGTCCACCGGTCCTACCTCGGTGGGTACCGTCTCGGTGCCGCTCAGCCGGATCGGGGCGGTGGCGATGGCCAGCCACCGGTTGGCCTCGGCTGCCAGGCGGGGGCCGAAGCGGAAGGACTGAGACAGGGCCAGGGCCGTGCCTTGGAAGCCGGTCATGACGTCGCGGGCGCCGCGCCAGTGGTAGATGGCCTGGGCGGAGTCGCCGACCATGACCAGCTGGGCGTGGTCGCGTTGGGCGGTGAAGATTTGCTCGACGACGGGGTTGGTGTCCTGGGCCTCGTCCAGGAGCAGGAATTCGGCGGTGGTCTGCGGATGGGTGAGGGCCCAGATCTTGAGGTAGTGGTCGTGGTCGAAGCGGACCACACCGTCGTCGGGGTGTTGCAGGTCGGCCCAGGCTTTGCAGGCGAAGGGCACGACGGTCTCGGCGAGCTGTGCGTGGAGGGTGTCGTCTTCCAGTCCTCGCAGGCGGGGGACGTGGTGCTGGCTCAGACGGTCGTCGGCGGAGTGGCAGAAGCGTGTGACGGTGCGCAGGGTGGTGTTGGACAGGGTGCGGGTGCTGATGTCGCGGTCGCCGATGCGCAGGGGTTTGGTGATGCCGAGGGCTTGGCCTGTGCGCCAGCTGGGTTGGCGGGGGCCGCCCAGGCGGCGGGCGTAGCGGTGGCCGAGGGCGGCGTAGGCCATGGCGTGGGCGGTCTTGCAGGTGACGGTGGCGGGGAAGCGGGTGGCGGCCTCTTGGGCGATGGCTCGGTTGTAGGCGAGGTAGTGGCCGCGGCGTTTGGTGCCATGGGCGAGGAGCGCCAGGGTGGTGGTCTTGCCGGTTCCAGCGCCTGCTTGGAGGACGAGGTGGTCGCTGGCGTGGAAGTGGTTTGCGGCGGCTGCTTGCTCGTCAGTGGGGTTGAGCACCTGTGTTCCGTCTGGTCGGTGGTGGGTGGGCGGTGGAGGGGCGTGTTCCGCTATCGGTCTGATGCGGCACGGCGGCGGATGGCCGTAGGCAGGCGGGCGTGAATGTGGGCGTGGTGGAGGAGGGGATCGAAGACTTCCCATTCGGCCAGCGCCAGGTCGGGTGCGTGCGAGGAGGTGGCGTGGAGAGGGCATCGTTGGGCGCGCCAACGCAGCTGTTCGGCGTAGGGCAGGTGGTTGAGGCTGTAGACAGCCATTTGCGCTGTGGGGAGGGCTAGTTGTCCGCGGGGCGGTGTCGCGGGCGTGAGCGTCCATGTTCCTGCTGGTGCTTGCGGGGAGAGGATGCGGTGGGCGCAGCGGTCGCGTTGGCGGGTCTGGGCGACGCATTGGATGTCGTTGAGGGGGTGTTGGGCGAGGTAGCGGCAGTAGAGCAGTTGCACCACCGGTCGCGCTGGGCGGCAGGGGGCTGGCTGTGCTGGTGTGGCGGGTTGGGTGGGGGGTGGTGTGAAGGCGCCGGTGTCGATGAGGTGGCGGGTGCGTAGGGCTAGGCGGCGGCGCAGTTCGGTGAGCTTTGGGGTGAGGGGGCCGTCGGTGGAGTGGGTGGGGCAGAGGGGGGTGTGGGGGATGCGGCACCAGGGGGTGCCGTCGTGTGCGGGGTGGGCGATGCCGGAGCTGACGTGCCAGCGGTGCTGTGCGGGGGTGGTGGAGGCGGGGACTTCGTGGGGGTGGAGGCTGATGGGTTGCTGGTTAGTGCGGGTGTACCAGTCGATGTGATTGCCGCAGTGCCGGCAGTGGGCGGGCTGGGCGGTGCGCAAGAGGCGGCTGGGGCTGTCAGCAGCGATGCGCAGCGCGCGTGGCCGGCGGGTGGGGGCGATGGGCGTGCCGTCCCATCGGCGGCGGGGTGAGTGGGTGGGGCGCATGGCGGTGAAGGTGACAGGCGACGCGCCGGAAGCTTGGCGTCCTTGCCGTGTTGGTACCGCTTACGGAGCAGCCGGCGGGTACAGCCATTCGGTATTGCGTGCACACGTTCGCATTACGTGGGCGGATCGGGTGATCTGCTGGAGAGCGAAGGCGAGCGACTATTCCGCGGTGGCGGTGGGAGGTGGGTGGCCTTCGCACAGGGCGCCGAGGAGGCGGTCGACAGGAACGTCGAGTGCGTGGGCGAGGGCGTGCCAGGTCTTGAGGCTGCCGATGGTGCGGCCCTGCTCGATTTCGATGAGAGTGCGTCTGGCCAGGCCACTGCGGCGGGCCAGTTCATCGTAGGACCATCCGCGCTCGCCCCTCAGCCGTCCCAGCTCCAGGCGCAGGGCGGTGAGGTTCGGGTTGGGCGGGAAGATCGTCACCCCACCATCCGACGGTGCAGAACCCTGCCCTGTCAGTGCAGACCTCTGCCCTATTTCCGCAGGTGACGGCTACGCGAGGGAGGGCAGAGGTCTGCACTACCGTTCCGCCCGCCCCTCCCCCACCACGACATAGAGGCCCGATCGACCTCGATGCGGACGAGATGGAAAGGCTTGTGCCATGAGGCTGT
Source organism: Streptomyces sp. NPDC107765 (assembly GCF_055657085.1). Taxonomy (NCBI): domain Bacteria; kingdom Bacillati; phylum Actinomycetota; class Actinomycetes; order Kitasatosporales; family Streptomycetaceae; genus Streptomyces; species Streptomyces sp. NPDC107765. The sequence continues at coordinate 41,407 of NZ_JBVKBL010000018.1, forward strand.
GCGCGACCGGACGAGCAGTGCGGCGCACCTGGACAGTCGAGCTGCGACCGCAGTGCGGCGGCCCTGTGATGGCCTGCCGGCACTGCCCTCCCGCCAGTCGGCCGTTGACGCTGGGGACGGCAGCGGTGCGCCCTACTGTGGTGGGGCATCTGGCGGGCCACGCCCGGCGCGACGCCCTGCCGACGCATCTGCGCACCTGCCAGTGCCACGCGCGGGGCTGTCAGTGGCATCCACGGCACCGCGGATGCTCGGGCCCCATCACGCTTGTCCTGACCTGCGAGCGCGGCGGGCGCCTGTGGCGGCTGACCGATGCCTGCAGCGCTTGCGCACGGGCCACCCCACACAGCGCCATCGTTCCCGAATCCACGCTCACGACGACACCCCAGCCCGCTCCCCCACGACACCGCAGGAGACAAACCTGCGGACCGGAGGCGGCAGTCCGCATCCAGGAAATGCTCAGCTACCTCGCAGCCGCCCTCCCTGCATCCACCCCCGCTCCCGCACGGCTACTGGCCGTGCAGTGCGCGCTGCGGGCTGCCGCCTCAGGCCGACTCTGGATGCCCTTGGGGTTCTTGCGCGGGATGCGGATGGAGCTGTCGTCCTCGCCGTGGCAGGAGCTGGAACAGGCCCAGTGGCTGTGCCGGCTGCCGGCCAGTGCATCACAGGATCCCCGTGGCGTCGCCGTACAGCTCCTCGATGCCACCATCCTCGCCCAAGCGCCAGGTCGCCGGGACCGCGCCCGCGCCGCTGACTGGGCACTGCGTCTAACCTCCCACCCTGTGCTGCGTGACGTACCGACCATCGGTCCGTTGGTCGCGCTGGCGCTCGCAGCGCATCTGGCCCCTCGCAGCGCCCGCGGCTTCCTTGAAGCCGACCGGTTGGCACACGTGTGTGCGTTGACGCCCGTCGCATTGGCCGAGGTGCTCGATCGTCTTGTCGTCGCTGGAGCTGCGACGTCATGGGCGTATGACGCGGCGACGGAAGACCTCACGTGGACCCTTCCTTCCATGCTGGCCGGGCCACAGTGGCGCGTTTCAGTCAGGTGATCTTGCCTTCTATCGGATCCACTTGACGCTCCTGCTGGTTCTGGTCCCTACCAGCCACTGCACGTCGGGTGCGGCACCCACAGCGTCCTGGCCCTGCGGGCTCTCCGGCTCTCTACCCGTGTCGGGGTTGAAGGTGCCGGTTCCTGGAGAGCCAGTCAACCAAGGATCACAGCCCGGCCAACGTCTCCGCAGTCGCTGCGGAGGCGTTGGTGGTGGCCACGGGTACTCCGAGAGCGGGCAGTCCGGTTCAGCCGTCAGGGCCGACTTGGCCGGGGAACCGGGTGGTGGGGTCGAGTTGGCTGAAGGCCCAGCGGACGAGGTCCTTGCTGAAGGTCAGGTTCGGATCGTCATCGAGAGCGTCTTGAAGGATGACAGTGAGATTGGCCCAGGTGCGGAAGCAGCCATGTCCCGCACAGTCGTCGATCCACAGCAACACTTCATCTTCGACGCCGTTCCACAGGCGGTGGTATCTGGGGATGACGGTGAGGATCTCGGCTGGTGTGAGGGGGCTGAACTGCTGCCAGCGGTGAACACGCGAGTGCAGGGCGTTGCGGTGCAGAATCTTCTGACGGGTGTTGCCGCTGCCGACGAGGACGATGGCCAGGCTCTTCGCCGATTTGCTGTTCCTGTCCCACAGGTCCCGCAGGTACTCAAGGGCTGTGGGCCCCAGGTGTTGTACTTCGTCCAGCAGGAGGAGGCTGAAGTTGGCGGCGAGTGCCTGCCTGATCTGTTCGTCGCAGATGTGGGTGGTGTTGACCGGGGCCGGACCGGGCAGGGCCAGGCCGTCCCACAGCGCTGCTCGGATCTGTGCCAGGTGAGGGGCTTGGGCGAACTGAAGCCAGACTGTGGCGTCGGGCGCGAGTTTGCGGCAGGCGGCGTTGACGGCGAATGTCTTGCCCAGGCCGACCTGTCCATGGATGCAGATCATGGCCTTGCGGGTGATGGCTTTACTGACCAGTGCCTCAGTGAGCAGGGCCGCGTCGGTTGCCACAGGAGCGGCCTGGTGAAGGCCGAGGAAGTGGTCATCGGTCTGTTCGGGGAGTCGGCCGGCGCGGAACGTCGCGCTGGGTGTGGTGTTCATTGGTTGTTTTCGTCGGAATGGTCGGAGCCAGCGGGGCGCGAGCGGGGAACGGCCCAGCCGTCTGTGGGCGCGGGAAGGGGCAGGAAGCTGGGCAGTGCTTGGGTGCTCAGGTGGGCGCCGCCCAGGTCGCGTAGTTGCTGGATGGCCTGGTCCTCGGTGATGGCGTCCAGCCGTTGTGTGGGGCCTTTGTTGACGGCCGCGTAGCGGGCTTTGCGGCTCTTCTCTGCTTTCTTCTGTCGTCTGCGCAGTTCGTCGGCTTGGCGTCGGCGGGCGCGGTCCAGTTCGCGGCGTACTGCTGGCGGAGCCTGGTTGGCCATGACGGCTGAGCCGAGGTACTGGCCGGTTGTTGGTTCATACAGTTCAACGTTGTGGTCGTGGTGGGGCATGTAGCGCAGGTGGACTTTCTCACCGACCTTGCCCACCATCCAGGGGGCGAAATAATCGCGTTTGCGCCAGCGGACGCCTTTGCTGGTGATGGTCAGCGGCTTTCCGAGGCGTTCCAGGGTGAAGGCGTGGATGTCCTTGGCGGTGATGGTTCTGATGGGGGTGGGGTCGGCGGCCCACGCCTGGGCGGGGGTCTTGCCGTCCAGGTCCTCGATGGCGTGCTCGGTGTTCCACTCTCGTACCCAGTTCAGAAGCTTGGCGACGAAGACCTCGAAGTGGAGGAGTTCGGGGTCGGGGTCGATGGGTTTGCCGCCGGGCAGGGTGGGGGCTTCGGTGTAGCCGGGCATGTCGGCGAAGAGTGTCTTCTTGACGGCACCGTTGATCGCTTCGACGGTGGGTTTCAGGTCGGGACGGCGGGGTGGCAGGACGATGAGTTCGGTGCCTAGCAGGTCCATTGCTTCGCCGACGGTCTTGCACAGGAAGTCTTTGCCGCCATCGACGCGTACCCGTTGGGGGCGGCCGCCGAACGGGCCGTGTTCGGAGGTGGTGAGCAGGGCATCGCGTAGGGCGACGAGGATGCTTTCGCGGCTGGGTGTCTGTGGGGTAATGGATAGGCCGCAGATGCCGTCGGTGGCGCAGTCGACGAACCATGTAATCCATGGTTTGCGGATGTGGCCGTCGATGATCACTTTGACGCTGGCTTCGACGTGGTCGGTCTCCCAGGCGTAGTTGCGGTGGTGGCGTTCACGTTTGCCGAAGACGTCGAAGCGTCGGCGGGCGGCTTCTCCTTTGCGCAGGCCTGCGAGTTGTCCGCGGTTGAGATGGCGGTGTACGGCGCGGTGGAAGGTGGCCCGGGCGGGCACCTTGGGCAGCTTGGGGTCGTTTTTGGCTTCTGCTTTCAGTTCCAGGTGGGCGCGGGTGACGTTGCCGTGCCAGCGCGCCACTACGTCCAGCATGTGCTCGGTGAGTTCGAAGCGCGGTCGGCCAGCCGGAGTGTAGGTACCGCCGTTGGCGCGGGCGTTGTCGATCCAGCGGCGCACGGTGCGGGGGGTGACGTCATGGGCACCAGCGACAGCGGCCATACGGCCGCTGGCGGGAGTGTGCTCGGCGGCGTCTTCCAACAGCAAACGTACAGCCAGGGCCCGCAGTTGGGTCGGGTCTGGAGGCGGAGGTGGTGGGGGCGGGTGCTTCATCAGTTCCTCGTGTTCTTCTGGGACTCGGCGGCGGGGCGGGAGTCAGGCGGGGGCGAGGGTGAGCAGGCCGGCGCCGTATGCCTTGCCCTTGCCGACGCCTTCGCGTAGTGCGGTGGCCAGCAGGTCGGGGTCGGCGATGGTGGCGGTGCCATCGAATTGGGTGAGTTTGTAGAAGGGGGCGGGCCGGTCGGGGCTAGGGAAGGGGCGGCGGAGGGCTTCGGTGGGCCCGGTCAGGTACAGGCCAGCGTTGGCGGCCTGTCGCTGCCACCATGCCTGTGCGTCCTGGCCTTGCAGGCTGGTGATCTTGCCTCGGGGGCGGCGGCCGGTGACCGGGTCGGGGGGCGCGCCGGTGGGGCGGTATGCGGTGGGAGCCGCGGTAATGCGGTAGCGGACCGGCAGTCCGGGGGTGAGGGCGGTCAGCATAGGAGTCAGGTCGCGGGTGTCGGTGGTGCCGTAGCCGCCGGGTAGGCCTTTTAGGTCCGGGGTACCGGCGGTCTGCACGAGCAGTACGGGGTCGAGGCCGGGCTCGAGGCGGAACAGCAGCCCGCCGTTCTTGCGAGGTGTGGGGCCGGCGGGGTGGGCAAGAAGCCGCATGAGGGTCTTGTGCATTCCCGGCCGGTTGGCAAGGTCATCGCGGGCTTGGCGGTGACTGCGGTTGACGATGATGCGGGTCAAGGTCATGGGCATGAGATGTCCTTGAGGATGTAGTCGGTGAGTGTCTTGATCGGCTGGGGCCCGGCGTACAGGGCGGTCGGCAGGCTTTCAGTGGTCTGCCACAACGGCCGCAGCAGGTGCGTGCGGGATTGGGCGGCGAAGTCGCTGGGCTGGCTGGGGCTTTCGCGGTGCGGGACGTCGCCGTGGGCCGGGGGGTGTTCGTGGACGAAGGTGACCGGGATGTGGGTGGCGTCTGGGTCGGGTGGGCGCTGAAGGCTCAGCGGTACCGCGGTGCGCAGTTGGGCCACCGGGTCGGGGATGTCGGTGTGGATGATCAGGGGTTCGTCGGGCAGGCAGTTGCGTCTGCCGAGGTAGGGAGAGAAGCGCGGCTGCGTCAGGGTGTCGGCGATGTGTTGCAGCAGTGGCGGGGGGCCTTGTACGGCGGCGGTGAAGACGGCTCCGGCCAGGTAGTCGCGGTAGGTGACCAGCGTCGATTTGTCCTGGCTGCGGTATTCGCCGGCGGCAGTGCGCAGGCCCGTCCCGTGCGGGCGTCCACCGCCGGCGGTCTGGAAGTCGCGGTGGGGGGTGCCGGGCCGGTCAATGCGGAGGGTGAAGACCAGGTCGTGGTGGCTGGGGGTGCCGGGCAGTTCCGGGTAGGGGTCCAGGGCTTGTTCTCGGGTGCGTCCCTGGGCTGCGGCGAACATGCCGATGAGCGCGGAGCAGGTGGGGAAGGCGGCGGTGTCGCGGTGAGGGAAGGCGGCTGTTTCTCCCCAGGACTGCAGCAGGCCGGCCAGGCGCAGTACCAGCCCACGGCTCATGCCATGTCCCCGGTGGGGCGGGGGGTGGGGTTCAGTGCGGCGGCCGCGCATGCTGTGGCCAGGTCCTCGAATCCCGGGTGGCAGGTGCCCAGGTGTTCGATGGGGTGGCCGGCGGCGGTGGCGTGGCCGTGCGCGATGCGGCGGCGGGTGCCGACCAGGCGGTCGATGGTGGCGGCGTAGTCGGCGAAGGTCTGTCGGGCGGGGGCGGTGTAGCCCTGCCCTCGGGCGGTCACGGGCTGTTCGAACGCCGCGCCGTAGGAGATCGGCCGCTGGTCGCGTACGACGTAGTGGACCAGGTCGGGTACGCAGTGAGGGGCGGTGGAGGTCTGCTTGCCCCGGGGCATCGCCATGGTGAACGTCCAGACGAACAGGTCGATCAGTTTCTGCGCGGCGGCGGTGTCGCCGTCGAGGTTGGTGATGAGTGCGGTGACGTTCACGGTGGTGAAGCGGTAGAACACCCCAGCGGTGAGGAACGCGGTCTCCAGGTGGGCGCTGCCGGCCTCGTTGGGGCGGGGCCAGTCCTCGACGGCGGTGAAGAAGTCCGGTTGCAGGCGGGCCTCGTGGACGGTGAACGCCGGTGCCATCTGCACGGCGCCGTCTACGTGTCCGGTGGGGATCTCGGCGAGCATCCGCCCGAACAGGTTGATGGTGGTGGTGCGGCGGGTCAGCTCGGTGGCGATCTGCTTGGTGGGCAGAACCGGCGGAGCTTGCTTGCCGGTTGCATGCTGGTCGGCCAGGGCCTGCTCAAGTTCGTCGCGGTGGTCGGCGCAGATCTGCAGCAGACGGCTGGTGACGTCGACGGGCAGGTAGAGCATGGCCTGGGTGCGGTGGCCTTGTTGCGGGTTGGTCTTCAATCCTCCGGTCTTGGCGCTCTGGGCGATCTGCGCGGCGGTGAAGGCCGCCAGATCGTCCGGCCAGCCCTGCTGGCGCAGGGTGTCGGCGAGGACCGGGGGGACCATGCGGGTCCGGGCGGCGCTCTCGCCGAGTTCTTCCTCCATTTCCAGGCGTACCGGGCGCTTCCAAGCTGCGGAGGAGACCAGTGCGCGTTCGGCGTCCCCCAGTTTGATCGTCTTGGGGTGTCCGCTTTCGCCGCGGTTTAAGTTGCTGGCAGTGACCGGCTGGAGGATGTGGAGGTCCAGGAATCGGGAGCCGGTGGTCATGTCTTTAGTCCTTGATGGGGTTGAGGGTGAGGTAGAAGGCATCCAGCCAGCGCGTGGCGACCTGGTCCGGGTCAAAGACGCGGGCCGCGAGGTCGTCGAGCAGGACGGCCCAGTCCCAGGCGAGTCCGGCGCGCAGCAGCCGGTCGGTCAGGGGTGGCAGCAGGTGCTGGTGCAGGTGGTCGTCGCCGACGCGGACGATGACGTGCAGGACGTCGTCCGTGCGGTCCTCGTTGAAGTCGGAGCGGCGCACCGCGCGTGCCAGGGTCACGCCGAGGTTGGCGCGTTTGCGCCAGGCTGCAATCGCATAGGGGTCTGGCATGAACTCCCCGGGTCCGGGGGCGTCCGGCGGGTTGAGCACAGGGTCGTCTGCGGCTGTGCGGGAGGGAATCGCAGAAGTGCTGCTGGGGTCGTCTGGGGGCAGGCGACGGGCAGCCGGGGAGGCGTGTGTTGCGGGTTCGTCGGCGGGTTGCCGCGGGGCGGGGGTGGGGCGGTTGCGCAGTGCTTCGAGCGGGTCTGCCAGGGCGATGAGGGAGGCGACGGTGTAGTGGGCGCGCCGCTGGCCATGGCCGGTGGTGCGCACGGTCAGGTACTTGTGCATCCGCAGGCATTCCTTGACCGGGCGACCACGGCCGTCCTGGAGATCTCTGCGCACGCCGGGGTCGGTGCACAGTTCGAGGACCTCGGCGGTGAAGTCCTGGTAGTGGCGGCGGCGTTCGGCGGCCGTGGGCATCAGCGGCGGTCCTCTTCCGGTCGGGTGCGTGGGGGTCGGTGGAGTTCGGCCACGGCGGCGGCAATCGCGCGGGCGGCATGTCGCAGGCGGACACGGTCGCCTGCGGTGGCGGTGCGCAGTGCCTGCTCCGCGGCGGTGGCGAACGCCCGCCGGGCGGAGAGGTCCGGTTGGTCGAGCAGGCGCCAGAATGCGTGCTCGGCCAGTGGCCAGTACGCCGCACGGGCAGGTGCTGCCCAGGGGGATGTGGGCTTCTTCTCGGGTCTGCCGCGGGTGCGGCCATCGGCGGGGCGGCCGGGGCCGTTGACGGTGTCCTTCCATGCTTGGCCGGCCAAGTAGGTCAGCCGCCCGGCATGGTGTTCTGCCGTCGCGACGCATTCGGCGATCCGCTCGGCGCATTCCGGGTCATGTTCCTGGGCCCAGGCCAGGATCGGCGGGGTGATCGCGGTGTACCAGCGGCGGTTGTTGACCTTGCCGTCCTGGTCGAAGCCGTGGACGCGGACCCGGAGGCTGGTGCGCACGTGCTCGGGCAGGTCGTTGAGGGTGTCGAAGATCTGCGGGCGGCGGAAGGCGCGGCGTTCGTCCGGAGCCAGCAGCAGTGCGTCCAGTTCCCGCCACCAGGCCTTGTCTGCGTCCGCTCGGCGCGGGTACCGGCGCTGTTCGGGTTTGGTGTTCCCTTTGGTGTGGATGACAAGGTAGGGGTCGGTGGCTGGGAGCAGTGGGCGTTCGGTGGCCCAGGTCAGGTACACGTCGCTGACGCAGGAGCCGTCGTGGCCGGGCACCAGCAGCAGCGCGTGCTGGGAGCGGCCGGTCAGGATCCGCCCAGGCCAGGTCATCGGAACAGGCGGGGCGTCCGGGGCGGGCGGGGCGGGGCCTTCCCACGGGCACAGATCGGTGCCGGTCTGTTCTCCGGTGAGTTTGGGGATCTGGGCCAGCAGCGTCTCGTACAGGGTGCGGCCCAGCGGGTGGAAGGAGACCGTCGAGCGCAGTGGGCCGCTCCGCCCGCCCAGGTGTCGGGGGGCGCGGCGGCCGACGGTGCGTGGTGTTCCGCCGCCGCTGGCACCGTAGTAGCGGTGGATGAGCAGGTGCTGCAGGGCCTGGGCGGTCGGTACGGGCGCCGGATCGAGGTCGTGGTGCGGGCTCAGCCAGGCGAGGTTGTTGCCGGCCGGGCGGCCGAAGACCAGTTTGTTGATGCCTGAGGTGGCTGTGCATTGGGATGCCAGCAGCGGGTCCTGCAGCCAGGGGCGCACTGGGTCGAACGCCTCAAAGCAGTGGGCTTTGTTGTCGAAATACGCGTTCACCGCTGTGGAGTTGAAGCCGTCGGGTGAGGACAGCAGCGTCCAGCGGCGGGCGTTCCACTGGTCGGCGGATAACGTCGGATCATCCAGGTCGGTGATGCGGGCGGTGATGGCAGCAGCGATGCGCAGCAGCCCTGACGCGGACGGCGCGATCGGCATCGCCAGGTCATCGATGGTGTGGGCGTGGAGAAACAATTCCCGCAGGCCCACCTGACGGTAGGTAGTACCGCGCCGGACATCGATCCAGGGATCGTCGGCGGCGCTGAAACGGGCGGGAGCACAGGGCGTCAAGGGATGTCTCCTTGGGGACAAGACACAGCACTGCCTGGGCCATGAACAGCAGTCCGGGGTACGGCAGGCCACGTAGAGGAAGGGAGGAAGGAGAGGGGACGTGCTACGCGTCGGCCTGCCAAGGACGGGTGACGGGAGGGAGGGGCTGACCACGTATCAGGGCAGGTGCGGCGCCCCGCGCCCTAACGTGCTGTCCGGCTCTGCGGGTTCGCTGCGCAGACCACTCGTTCATGCCGACGGCTGCGGATTGGGACTGGGACCGCCGCTCATGCTTGTGGCGTGACGGTTGTGTCCCTCTCCGAACCTGAGCTCTCTGAACACCCAGAGACAATCACACCGTAACCAACCGTGTCCAATGCGTGAGAAGGTGTGATTATCGGCATCTTCTGGACGGGTGTTCTGGCTCGTCCTGCCACCGTGATGCGGCAGATCCTGGACGAGCCGTGTACTGCCTTTTCTTGCATGTGTCCGCCCGACCCCGGCGCCGGCAGCTCGTCCTGCAGCACCGGCGTCGGGCGGGTCAGTTCACCCTTTCGTGAATCAGGCCCAGTTCGTCGTCCATGCGCAGGCGATGACGTCCATAGTGCTCGGTGTGCGCGGGGTCGCGGGCAGGGATGGGCAGTAGGACAAGGTCGGCAAGCAGCGGATGCTGGCCCCAGCCGGCGGGGGGACGGTGCTGCGGGCCGCGGCGGGCGATCCATGCGGCGGGCACGGGCACGGCGTGCTGCAGGATATGACGGACCAGGCGGGGGTTGAGGTACCTCTGGTCGGGCAGCGGCTGCGTACCCGCACGGTCCAGGGCCAGTTCGCCACCAGTCGTCAGGTAGCAGGGCAGCAGACGTCGCGGCAGCATGCCCAGGCGGGTGGCAGCCTGGCCGGCGGTCAGATACTGGCGATGCAGGTCAGCCAGGGCCGATACCCGGTCGTGCGGCGGGATCAGGTGCACGCCACTGAGATGTTCCTCGGCCATGGTGCGCTCCAGGTGCCCGGCCAGCAGCCGGCGCAGGTTCGCTGTCTCGTCGGCGAACGGGGAATGTTCGCCGTGGACCTGCTCGACTAGATCCTGCACGTCGCCGGGCAGGTTCAGCTGCAGGTCGTGATTCTTGGCCTGCAGGAGGGCCGCGGTGGTGTGCAGCAGGACTGCCGGCTCCACGGTGCGCCACTCAGCCGGCACTGCGGTGCCGCCAGCTGCACCGAGCGGCTGCAGGACCGTCAGGTGCGGCACGCGGCCGGGATTCCACCATGGCGGGCGGCGGCTGGTGTTCTGCCAGGAGTGGTAGAAGCGCGCGAGGCGTCCCGCACGCTGCAGCAGCCGGGCGATCGAGGCCAAATCACTGATCATCATGTCAACGTCGATATCCAGGCTGGTGTCCAGCATGCTCGTGGTCACCACGACCAGCCGGTCCGGGCGGGGCCCGGTCGGCCCCAGAGTCCTGCGCACCCAGCCGGTGCGCTGTTCGCGTACCCAGCCGGGGAACCGCGCGTGCAGCAGCATCAGCTCCCCCGGATCGCCGGTCCAGGACTGCTGCAGATACCGGTAGGTGTCCTGGCTGTCGGCGACGGTCGCGCACCCCACCATTGCGCATCCTCCCTCACGCGCCACTTGCCCGACCGTCCTACCGATAACGGCGAGCCGCTCGTCCGGTCGCACGGCCCGGTCCCCGTCGCCCAACCGCCGATAGGTCACCGGGCGCATGGTCACCCGCAGTGGACGGCTCTGGGCCTGGGAATGCCGGATACGGGCCGTGTTCTCCATCCGGTGGGCAGTGCCGGTGGCGGCATCAGCGAACAGCCATCCCGGAAAGGCCGGCGCGTAGTCCGCAGCCTCAAGCCGGCCAGGCTCATGTCCGGCGCCGGCCAGATATGCGGCCACCATGGCGTTGCTGGTGGAGGCGGGCATCGTCGCCGACAGCAGCACCACTGGTGTACGTAGACTCCCCAGCCAGCCCAGCAGCCGTAACAACTGCAGGTGGCTGTACGGAGTCAGGGCGTGGGCTTCGTCGACGACCACCGTCTTGCCCGACAGGGCCAGCAACCGCTGCACGTTGAACTGCACGGGCAGCACCGCCATCTGCGCCTGATCGACGGTGGCCGCACTGAACTGGGCCAGCAGCGCAGCGTCCTGGCCGCGCAAGAAGCCCTCCGGCGCGGTCACCCGCTCCCCCGCCTCGGTAGCCTCCCGCGCACCGCTGTCCGGTCCGACCGCACCGTCTTCGGCCGGTGCCGAGATGTCGGCCTGGTGGGTGCCGTCAGGCATCAGTGCCGTCAGGGCACCGGCAGGATGAGCTTGCGCACCGGCCGCCTCGGCGGTGAGCCGCGCATCGGTGTATGCGGCGTTCAGCCTGCTGTGGCTGTGGACCAGCGTGACTGGTGCACGCTCGGGCCGGTGGGCACGCACATACGCTTCCAGCATCTCCCACGCGGCATTGGTGGTCGCCGTGGTCGGCATCAACCAGGCCACACCGGCGGTGCCACACGCACCATTGCAGATCCGGCCGACCTCCAGGGCTCCGATACTCTTACCCGATCCCGTACCGTCGGCGATCACCGTGATGCCGACGCCGTACTCGCCTACCAGGCCGGGAATCTGCGCCATCAGCGAGGCCTGCAGAACGTTGGGTTCCGTCAAGTGCGGGTGCGCGGTGGCGAACGGCACCGGCTCCAGGTCGACACGCTCCAACTCCGCCTCACCGACCACGTCGACCGCCCGAGTGCGGGCACCCGCGAAGTGCTCGGCCGCACCGAACGCCGGCATGTGCGCTGCCTCCAGCCAGTGCCCGCGCTGCCCGGACAGTCGACCCGCCAGCATCCCCACACCGGCCATCAAAACCGCAGCCTGCACCGAAACACGCTCCGGAACCGTCACCGCACCGGTCAGATACCGCACCAGCGCCGCGTAGCGGGCCCTCAACTCCCGCCAAGCCGGACCGCCCGCCGTAGCCGCGACCCTCCGCACGGCAGCGCCACCGCCCACATCGACCTGCAGGAAGCGGCCCCCCATGCCGCCGACCACCTGCGCGCAACGTACCGCCGGGCTGCTGTTGCCGCCGACGGCGAAGCCAAACGCGCCCAGTTCACCGAACGCCACGTGCATCGAGGACCGGTCCACCTCCACCGGTACCGGCGAGATACGGCCCGCCCCGGCCACCAGATCCTCGCCCAGCCGCTCCCATGCGCCACGCTCACGCCGCTGGAAACCCGGTACGAGCTTGCCCAGGTCCCTCAAGCCCGCCAGCAACGCCGCCAGCGACCGCGCCTGCTCCATACCCACACCCAGACCCTCGGCGATCACCGCACGCTGCGAAGAGCTTAAGAACCGGTCCCACAGCACCGCCGCAACCGCCGCGTCGTCGAGCATCCGGAACAGCAGCGGATACGACGTCCAAGTCGCTGCATCAAACTCCGCCCACACCCCCAGGTCGATACCGGCGAACCGGGCATCCTCAACCACTCCCACCCGTAACCCCCTTCAAGCCCAGCAACACTCAACTCTCATAACAGCCAGCACACTAGGGATGACCGTAGGTCACTGATGCGCCAGCGCGCCCCGCCCCGCGCCCGCAGGGATGAGTCGCCCAGCAGAGCAGCGAGCTGAGGGATCCGGGGCTCCGCCCCGTACACACGGGGACGACTCTCAGGCGTAGGCAAGTGCCATCGAATGCCGTCCCCGGCGGCATCCCGTACCGGCCACGACGCCGATCCCCCGGACGCCGGGGCCAATCCGTTGCCGCATTGGTCCCACCCGCTATGCCCAAACTCAACCGCGCAAACCGCCGTCTTGAGGACAGACAAAAACTGCAGTGGGCTCTGATAACATCCCAGCTCAGCAAGTCTCCGCCCCGCACGCGCAGGGATGACACGATCCCCCAGTGGCCGACGGCGAGGACATGGGTCTCCGCCCCGCACGCGCAGGGATGACACGCCGCCATCGCAGAGGCACAACGCCGTTCCACGCTCCGCACCGCACGCGCAGGGATGACACGTAGCTGTCGACGGCTGCCCGGTCGGCCGCCGGCTCCGCCCCGCACGCGCAGGGATGACACGCCAGGCCGGCCAGTGCGGCTGACCTTTCGGTTCTCCGCCCGCACGCGCAGGGATGACACCACCGGCGCCCGCTACGACGCGCACCTCCACGTCACCGCCCCGCACGCGCAGGGATGACACTACGTCCTGGAGCCGCTTTCGTGGTTGTTGATGCTCCCCCCCCGCACGCGCAGGGACGACTCTCACGCACGCAGGCGTCATCGGGCGTCGCCCGCAATCCCGTCCCGATGAGCCAAACACCTTCCCCGATGCAGGGCTATTCGCTGCTGCACCAACATCACCCGCCACGCCCAACGCAGACAGACTGAGACGACTATGTGGCTCTGATAACGTCCCAGCTCAAAAAGCGTCGACCCCGCACAAGCAGGGATGACCCGGGCTACCTGGGCTCGGTGAAGGTTCTGGGCGACTCGACCCCGCACACGCAGGGATGACTCGCAATTCTTGATCGAGGTTGACGACGCAACGTACCTCACCCCGCACACGCAGGGACGACGCGGGCCATCAGTGCCTCAGCAGGGCGACGAGGTCGCTCCACCCTGCACACGCAGGGACGACTACCAACAATGGGAATCCAGCCCCATGCAACTCACCCCACCCCAGAAGAACCTGCAGGTCAGCGAGTCTCGCTATTGGGATTCTCATTTCAATGTCCTGCGATTTCCCATATGACGTCACATCAGTTTCGCGCCGACTGCCGTCCTTGTTTCTGCCGAGGATCTGCAAATGAGCACGTGAAAAGGGCTACGGCAACAGGGAAGCACAGGACATCAGAATGAGAGTTTCACCGGACACCGAAGTGAGACTCAGCACCGTATGCGGCCGTGTACACGCTGAGGGACGGGTTGGAGCGTTCTGCCATCACAGGCGCCGTTGCCTTTCACGGCGCGCAGCTCCTCAACCGCAGCCACGTTCCCAGTGCGCAGTAGAGTCGAACAGGTGGACCGTAACGACGCTCTTGACGCGCCAGGCACTCCCGATCCGGAAATGGCGATCCTAACTGCCGTACAGGCAGTACGACTTCGAGCACTGGCCGACCCCTACATCGAAGACGGTCACCACTCCTCCCTGCACAACTTGGCTCACCTTTGCCGCCGAGCGCCTGAGGACCGCTGGCCCGAGCTCGTGGAGTCCCACTTCGCCAATTTGCGGCAGGCCAGTCGCGGCGACGAAAACGCTGCGGAGCTGCTGAGCGGTGTGCATGCGCGGCTGCTGCCCGTCGAGTCCCTCACCACGGAACTGGCTGGCGCTGAGCTACGCGCGCCTGGTGGCCGACGGGCTCGTCTTCGCCTACGCCCTTGACGGGCCCACCGCCATGCGGATCCTCACCGACATCGACGTGACCGGTGGCGCGCTGCCGGCATCACCGGCCGGCGGTCCCGGAGGCTCATGTGTCGGGGCTTCGGGGCCCGTGGTTGTCAAGCCTGTTTCAGCGCGCCTCACCCCCTTGTGACGGGTTGGCGGTAGGTGTTCTGTGCCGTGTCGAGGAGGCGGCGCAGGCGGAGGCCGTCGGGGGCGACATCAGGGATGAGGGCAGCCGGGCCGGCGAGCGGCGTCAGCACGGCCTGGCCGTCTTCGGGGCGCTGCCGAGAAGCTACGCTTCAGGGGCGTTTTCCTGGAAGGCCGGGTCAACGACCAGGAGTTGTCCGATTGCGCGGTTGCCGGCGAGGACGGCTGGGCCGCCCCAGCCGGGTTCGTCCGGTCCGTATGCGGCCTGTTGGTCCAGCAGGGTGTGCTCACCGCGGCGGACGGTGAGCCGGGTGGTCACATGGCCGGGTGGTTCGCCGGTACGGCCGAGGATCTGTTCCTCGCGAAGTACGAGCCGTGCGGTGGGGGCGAGGTCGATGGTCCAGGTCTGGCGCAGGTCGCTGCCTGCCGCGCAGATCAGCGGTTCGGGGAGCCAGTGATGCTGGGCGTGCTCTCCCACGGTCAGGTGCACGTCGTCGGTGGAGCGCTCGGGGGTCGGGCCGCGTAGGGCGAGGGTCGCGGCGCAGGAGGTGATGTGGAGCGCTGCGCCTTCTTGGGCGGTGGATTCGATACCTAGCCGGTCGCTGCCGAGGGGGCGGTCATGGCGCCGGCGATGCACACCCGGGCCTGAGCCCCGTGCGAGCGCAGGCGGCGCGTTCGAAGGGGCCGTCGCCGTCGAGGACCGGCAGGGTGGTGCCGCCCCTGTCGGTGGCCAGGATGCGGGCGGTGGCGCGCACCCCGACGGCAGTCCGGTCAGGGGCGGATGCGGTCTTCGGGTGGGTGGGGGTGGTGAGGGTCATGCGGGCCCGCGCTCCAGTCGGTGAGGCGTTGGCGGATCCAGTCGGCGCTCGGCTTGATCCCGTCCTCGGTGGTGAGAGCGCTGAAGGCGACGGGGAGTTCGACGCGCTGAATCTTGGCGTTGCGGGCCATGCCTTCCAGGTCGGAGCCGACGTACGGGGCGAGGTCGGTCTTGTTGATCACCAGGAGTCCGAGGTGGTCACGCCGGGGCCCCTTGCGGGGGATGTCGTCGCCACCGGCGACGTCGATGACGAAGATCTGGAAGTCGACCAGGCGGGGCGGCCCGGTCGGCTCCGGGCTCACCCACGTCGCTCTGCCTGCGCCTGCCCATCAGCCCTGACGGGCATGTCAGGAGAAGGCGGCGGCAAAGCGGGCGAGGGAGGCCCTGCCGGCTTTCGTTGCTCCGGCGGCCCGCGTCCCAGCGCAGGCACAAGGACGTACGCCCCACTCCGGATCGGCTGTCCTATGGGCGGTTGAGGCAGGTTAGGGGCCACTGCGTTGTCTTCTCGACGACTCCTACAAGGGGCCCCTGACTAGCCATCAGCTTGATGCAGCCTCACCACAGCCTCACCCGGCAAGACACATCAACGCACCTCTGAACGGCCGTCGTCAGACACCCTCTGACGGCGCCCCAGCGGGGACCAGGTGGTGGGCGACGCTGCGCAATTTCTCGCAGGTCTCCTCGTGTTCGCGTTCGGGCCGCGACTGGCTTACGACGCCGGCTCCGGCCTGGAGCCAGCAACGGCCTTCGCGTTGGAAAATGCTGCGCAGGACGAGGGCGGCGTCGAGGGCGCCGGTTGCGTCGCAGGTGAGGACGGCGCCCGCGTACAGGCCGCGGGGACTGCCTTCGAGTGAACGGATGAGGGGGTAGGCCGCGGCCTTGGGGATGCCGGTGGCGGTGACCGCGGGGAAGAGGGCGGCGAAGGCATCCCAGGGGCCGCAACCGGCACGGAGTCGGCCGGTGAGGGCGGAGGCCAGGTGCTGGACGGTGCCGCGCTGCTGGACCGTCATGTACTCGCTGACGAGGCGTCGCAAACGGCGGCGAGGTCTTCCAGGGCGAGTTTGACGGAGATGGCGTGCTCGTGGACTTCCTTGGGGTCGCTGAGCAAGTCGGTGCGCAGGCGGGCGTCTTCGAGGGCGGAACCAGTACGAGCTCGGGTGCCGGCCAAGGGGCGGGTGGTGACCGTACCGTCCGGGGCGACCTCGGCCACGGTCTCCGGGCTGAAGCCGGTTGCCTGGATCCCTCCGAGGTTGAGGAGGAAGGAACGGGCAGGGGTGTTCGCCCGCCGCCCGGCGACGTAGGTGGCAGTCAGGTCCACTGCCGCCGGCACGGGAACCTGCCGGGAGAGGATCACCTTTTCCAGCGCGCCGTCCCGCTGGAGTTCCGCGACGGCGGCGGCGACCGCCGCCCGGTACGTTCCGGTGTCCTCCTCCAGGAGAAGCGGGATTCGATCGGCCGGCTCTGCGCCGGTGTCGCCGGACGCCTGCACCAGCTGGATCAGCAGGTCCAACCGCGCCGGGTCCGCCGACCGCGCCGGGTCCGCCGACCGCACCAGCACGCCATCCGCGCCGGCGCGTATCTCGTCCGCTGGCACGATCAGGTGCAGCAGCGTGTCCACCCCGCCCGGAGCAGTGCCGGCGAGTACGGGCCCCAGCTCGAATGCCGCCCAGCCGTAGGCACGCCAGTCCGCCACCGGCGCCTGGGCGAGCCGCTCTCCGACCCGGCTCAGGTCCGCGGCTTCGTGCCCGGCCAGCCGGACGGACGTCAGAACGCCGCCGGCCAGGGACCATTCGCTGCCGCTCTCGTACACCACGTACGCGTCGAACAAGCCGCTGCGGACCAGCCGGGCCATGAGGAGTAACGGTTCCTCAACCAGGGGCAGTCGGGCTTCGTGGTAGGCAATAAGGGTCATCGCGGGTGCCCCGGGAGCGGGCGGCGGCCACGGACGCTGAGCAGCGGATAGGAGTTCACGATGAATGCGGGGTCCTGGAGCAGGGCCCGGAACCGGTCCAGATCACCGTTCGAGATCCCGGCCGCAGCCAGGCCGTCGGCCACCTGGTCGGTGTTGTGCCGGTGCAGGGCGATCCCCGCGCTCCCGCCCGGCCACGCCTCGGCATAGGTGGTCGCTGCGAGGCGGGTGAGGCCGGCCCGTGCCATCGCCCCGGTCATCCGGCGCGCGAAGAGTGGATCGCCCCCGGCCTCCTTAAGCAGTCTCATCAGTGCCGAGTGCACCCGGTCGAACAGGGCCGCCGCCGTCTCATCGGGCGCGGCCAGCACAGGCGTCCAGCCGCAGTCGAACTCCTCCAACACCAACCAGCCGCCTGGCCGGAGGACTTCCACGAGCCGCTCCAGCACGTGCAGCCGCTCGGGCAGGTGCTGGAGCACCAGCCGGGCGTGCACCAGGTCGTAGTCGCCCCCGGGTAACGGGTCACGGATGATGTCGTGCCGCACCAGCCGCACCTGCGCTGCGCGCTCCCGCCCGGCTGCCCAGCGCGGCTCGATGTCGGTGACCGTGACCTCACCGCCCGGGCCCACCCGCTCACCCAGCCAGTCGCCCAGCGAGCCGCTTCCGCCGCCGACCTCCAGACATCTCCAGCCTTCGGCAAGCCCCGTCAGCTCCAACTGGCGTTGCGATACGTCGTCATAGCATCTCTCCAGAACCGAGAAGCGGCCCCCTGTCTGGGCGCCAGAATTGTCGAACAGATACCGGGACACGAGGGCCTCCGTGGTGTGAGGAGGTAGGCAATGTCCTCCCATGGTCGCGGAGAGTATGACATTCAGAACAGGGTGCAATATGGTGTTCTGAGATAACTGGGCTCACGCACCTCGCCCGGCTCCTTCAACAGCTCGACTCGCCCTAACGCTGCTGGCCCTCCTACGAGAACCTCGCGACCGTGCTCAGGCAGGTCACCGAGCACCTCGCCAGCGAAGTCGCCAGGTGAGAAACCGCGCCGGTTCGGAGGACCTGGGGCAGGCGGCATACGCGAACTTGATGGCCGTGCCCGTCGAGCACGAGGAAGTTGCCATCGAGGGGCGTGCGCTGCTGCACTTGGTCTACGGCGACTCTCCGTTCGTGGCGAGCAAGGCACTTTTCCTGTCCGAGCTGGCCCGGCAGGTGACCGGCAAGCCGCTGCCGAAGGCCGGGGCTCTTGTGGTTGTGCCGACCCTGCACCTGATGGCGTACCACCCCATCGTCGATGGGTACGTGGCCAATGCCATCAATGATCTTGCTGCCTATGCCTCGGTGCGTACGAGGACGGCCCGGGTGCGCTGTCGCCACGGGTCTATTGGTGGCACCAGGGCTGCCTCAAGGCGCTGACGGTGATCGACCACGCCACCCGTACCTTCTCCCTGCGTCCGCCGCCGGAACTACTCGGCCTGATGAAGGGCCTGGTACGCCTCGACCAGGCCGGACGACTCGCCAGCCGTGCCACTGCCAAGGCGCCGGACATCGGTGAGCTCACACACTCCGCCGCCGAGTCGATCAGCCGCCTCGCCCAGGACCCGACAGGCCTGAGCGGTGCCTTTGCCGCAGCTCTCCAACTCTCCCAAGCCCACTGCGCCGCTGACCCCCAGGTAGCCCGTATCGACACGTGGAATGCGTGGGCGACCGCCACGCAGCTGGGATCGGCACTGTTCACCGGCGCGCAGCCGCAGCAGTGTCGTCTGGGCGAAGACCTCGTGCCGCAGTTGCCCGCCATCGCCACCGAACCACCGGCTGACGCGCGCGCGTGGCTAGACGCCTTCTACCTCTCGATAGTCTGCCGTCAGCAGGACCGGGCGGACCGGTTGTGCCGGACACCGCTGGAGGTCCTGCGTCGAGACGACTCCGTCGACGAGTACGTCCTGCACTGGATCGACACGCTACAGACCTACTGGTCCAAGCGCTCCATGGACGAGGTCGTGGACAAGCTGCTCGCCACCATGGAGACGTCCGCGCCTGACGTCGTCGCTCGCGCGCCGAAAGACGTCGTGGACCTGATCGACTACCAGCCAGCGGACCTCTTCCACCGCCTGATCACCCGCGACACGAGCGCTTCGCCGAGGCCCTGAATCGATCTCTGGAGCACCACGGCTGCTACTGGGGCGATTCAGCAGCGCCGCGTTCCCAGGTGGCGCTCGGACCGCTGGCGATGACGTGTTTGGCCTACGACGCCGGCTTCCCCATCGATCCGCACCAGCCGTACTTGCCTACGTATCTGCTCAACCGCGAACGTATCGAGGCGTTTCCCGGCTGAGTCCAGTCGGCTGCTCCATCGGAGAGAAGGCCAGACGCGAAGAAGAGCGTCTGAACGACCTCCTGAAGCTCCTCGCGCAGCAGAGAGGTTCACCTGTCGGCGTACGACCGAATGTGCACAGGCCGGTACAGGCTTACGTGCTCAGGCCGAGGCCGATGAGGGTTCGAAATTGCCTCAGGGCGGTCCTTGGTGAGCGAACCATTGGGGCGACCCGGAGTGGGTCAAGTCGTCTCTATGCCCCGTCACGGCGACGAGCTTTGGCGCACGTGAGGTTCTCTCGAACGGTCCGAGTGAGCGGATGGTCCTTACCCAGCAGCTGCTCGCAGCCTGTGAGTGTCTGCTCGTACAGGGGTATGGCGCGGTCTACGTCCCCCGCGCTCTGGTAGGCCAGCGCCAGGTTGTTGCGAGAGTCGAGTGTGTCCGGGTGGTCTTCGCCCAGCACCCGCACCCGGTCCGTGAGGGTCCGTTCGTACAGGGGGATGGCTCGGACCAAGTCTTCGGCCCACTCATAGGCCGTCGCGAGATTGTTGCGGGAAGCCAGTGTGTCGGGGTGGTCGTTGCCCAGCACCCGCACCCGGTCGGTAACGGCCTGTTCGAACAGGGGAATGGCGCGGACCAAGTCCTTCGCCGATAGGTAGGCGGCGGCGAGATTGTTGCGGGTGGCCAGTGTGTCGGGGTGGTCTTCGCCCAGCACCCGCACCCGGTCGGTGAGCGTCTGCTCCAACATGGGGATGCCGCGGGTGTTAGGTCCCGCCCACCAGCCATAGGCGCAGGCGAGGTTGCTGCGGGAGGCCAGTGTGTCGGGGTGGTCTTCGCCCAGCACCCGCACCCGGTCGGTGAGCGTCTGTTCCAACATGGCGATACCGCGGGCCAGGTCTCCCGCCTTGAGGTAGGCGTCGGCGAGGTTGTTGCGGGAACCCAGGGTTTCGGGGTGGTCGTTGCCCAGCACCCGCTCGCTTTCGGTGAGTGTCTGCTCGTACAGGGGGATGGCGTGGGCCAGGTCCCCAGCCGACCTGTAGGCGAGAGCAAGGTGGTTGCAGAAGGCCAGGGTGTCGGGGTGGTCGTTGCCCAGCACCCGCTCGCTTTCGGTGAGTGTCTGCTCGAGCAGGGGAATGGCGTGGGCCAGGTCCCCAGCCGACCTGTAGGCGCTGGCGAGGCTGTTGCAGCACCTAAGGGTGTAGGGGTGGTCCTCGCCCAGCACCTGCCTGTAGGTGGTGAGGGCACGTTGGAGAAGTCTGATCGCGCGGGTCAGAGAACCTTGTTCGTCGAGGAATCTCCCGCCTGCGAGGAAGATGTTGGCGATGGTAACCGTATCGGTGTCTGCGGTGGTGTGGTCGGCGAGGGCCTCGATGTGGGGAGTCAGGGCGCGCCAGGCTGGCCAGGTGGCGGGGTCATCCGTGGCTGCGGGCCGGGCATTGTTCAGGTTGGTAGTGGCATGTTCGCGGGCATGGTCGATGTGGTGGGGAGTGCGGTGGGGGTCGTGGGGGTCGGGGGTGCGGGCTAGTGCCTGGACGAGCCGGTGGACGGCGAGCGTGCCGGTCGAGGCGTCGGGGGTGATCATGTTGTAGGCGGTGAGCAGGCCGATTGCCTGGTTCAGTGCGGGTGGGTCGGTGGAGCCGTCTGCAAGGGTGGTGGGAATGTTTTCGGGGGCGTACCAGGCCATAGTGCGCAGGAGGTCGGCGGCTGCGGGCTGGCGGATCGCGATCTGGTCCAGGGTGATGTCCCAGATCCGGGCGATGGTGCGCTCGGCCTGGGTGGCGGCCCCGCCCTGGCCGAACATCGCTGCCGGGTGCTGGGTAAGCAGGTGGAGGTAGTCGCGGGGGGTGGCCAGTGGGTTCTGAGCCAGGTAGGCAGCCGCCTGTTCGATCGCTAGGGGCAGGTGGCCCAGTTCGGCGCACAGGTCGGCGGTCCCGTCCAGGTCGCGATGGCCGGCTGTGGTGGTGATGCGGGTGAGCAGGGCGAGGGACTCGGCCTCGTCCATGACGTCGAGGTGAACCAGTGTGGTGGCGTCGCTCCAGGCGGTGGCGAGCCGGCTGGTGATCAGGAACCGGCCACTGGGGGCGCGTGCGATCAGGGCGGAGATGTCGGCGGGATCGTTGACGTTGTCCAGGACGAGCAGCCAGCCGGTGTGGCTGGCCAGCCATTGCATCCCCCACTCAGCGAGTGCCTCGACCGGCAGCGCCTTGGCCAGGGCCGGCTGCAGGGCAGTAGCGAGGCTGGCCAGGCCCTGCTGAACGCCGCCGTCGCTGTCGGCGGTGATCCAGCGCACAGGTGTACAGCCGTCGGGGCGGGTAGCGGCCCAGTGGGCGGCCAGGGCGCTCTTGCCGACTCCGCCCAGCCCGTGCACCACCTGCACCAGTGCCGTACCGGCGGTGCGCGGGGCGGCGTCGAGGCGGTTGAGGTCGCGGGAGCGGCCGATGAAGTGCCCCGGCCGGTGCGGCAGGTTGTCCAGCCCCGCGGGGGCGTCCACCTCGGCAGGAGGTCGCATCGCCTCGGACGGAAGGTGCACGGTGGGACTGAAGATGCCGGTGACGGCGATCCCACCGTGGGTGGCAGTCGCGTTCCCGCTCTGGATCACAACCTGCCCAGTGCCCCGGGCTCCGAGTTCCGCAGTCGACACGTCGTCGCGCGGAGCCCATCGTGCGAAACGGTCCCTGCCATCCTCCGCCTGCGCAGGCGCGGCGGCGGCCTCACCGGAACCTCGCTTGCCCCTCAGCCATCGGACCACATCGGCTCCTTGGCTCGCCTCAATCAGTTGCGGTGGTGCGGGGCAGTCATTCGTTGACGATGCCGCTGACGGCGCCCGAACCGGTCCCTTCGGCTTCCGCGTCCCCTGTGTTCACCACCGTCGCGGCGCGGGTCTGGCTGCTGCTCGTGCGTTTGACACCGGTGACCGCGCTGCCACCCTCGCGGGCGACGGCCTTCCCTGTGCCGATGGCTACATCACCGGTTGAAGCGGCAACGAACGACAGCAGCTCCCGCAGTTGCTCAGCCGCCCATTCCTGCCCGGGGGCGTCAAGGCTTTCCAGCAGCGCCTCGAAGCGTCCCTGCCACACTCCTTCCTGCCGCAGACGTTCGCTACCGATGTCATTCGCGCTGCTCAGGACCTCGGCAGTGTGGTCCAGACGCTCAAGCTCATCGTCCGCCCGCGCGGCGTCGCCGCGCGCGAAAAGATCCCCAACCCGTCTCCGCAGGCCGTTCCACGCATCCGTCCCTGCGGCCTGGACCACTGCAGTACCACCAGACAGTGCCAGCGCCGTCAACGCCTCGACCAGCATCCGATCGCCACCCTCTGTAGATGAGCCAGCTCCGTTGTGCCGCATAGGGCAGTGGTGCACGTTCCTCGGCCCACACGTCCAGCCAAGCTCGCACCCTCCGACACTGCAAGGCGCGCCATGCTGTGCATGTAGCCGCGTACCAAGCTGGGCAGCCGAATGTGCATAGCCCGGTACAGGTTTACCTGCTCAGGACAATGAGGATTCAGAGGTGTCGCAGGCCGGCCTTGGGGGTGTGCACCGTGCGAAGGGACCGGACCGAAGTAGGTCACGTCGGCCAGGTGCCGCCATCGCGTTTGGCCATGGCGTAAGTGAGATTGTCTCGGACGGTCCTACTGAGCGGGTGGTCTTCGCCCAGCACCCGCTCCATGTCTGTGAGGGTTTGTTCGTATAGGGGGATGGCGCGGTCCAGGTCCCCCGCCGCCCGGTAGGCGAAGGCGAGGTTGTTATGGGAAATCAGGGTGTCGGGGTGGTCGTTGCCCAGCACCCGAACCCGGTCGCTGAGGGCTTGTTCGTATAGGGGAATGGCGCGGTCCAGGTCCCCCGCATCCTGGTAGGCGGAGGCGAGGCTGTTGCGGGAGGTCAGGGTGTT
>NZ_JBVKBL010000018.1:64569-160604 GCF_055657085.1 Streptomyces sp. NPDC107765
CGTTGGGGTGGTCTTCGCCCAGCACCCGCAACGAGTCGCTGAGCGTTTGTTCTTGCAGGGGGATGGCGCGGTCCAGGTCCCCCGCCGCCGCGTAGGCGGAGGCGAGGCTGTTGCGGGAGGTCAGGGTGTTGGGGTGGTCTTCGCCCAGCACCCGCAACGAGTCGCTGAGCGTTTGTTCTTGCAGGGGGATGGCGCGGTCCAGGTCCCCCGCCGCCGCGTAGGCGCGAGCGAGGTCGTTGCGGGAGGCCAGTGTGTTGGGGTGGTCTTCGCCCAGCACCCGCAACGAGTCGCTGAGCGTTTGTTCTTGCAGGGGGATGGCGCGGTCCAGGTCCCCCGCATCCTGGTAGGCCCCGGCCAGGCCGTAGCGGGAAGTCAGGGTGTCGGGGTGGTCTACGCCCAGCACCCGAACCCGGTCGCTGAGGGTTTGTTCGTATAGGGGGATGGCGCGGTCCAGGTTCCCCGCATCCTGGTAGGCCCCGGCCAGGCCGTAGCGGGAGGTCAGGGTGTCAGGGTGGTCTTCGCCCAGTACGCGCTCGTAGGCGGTGAGGGCGCGTTGGAGGTGCATGATCCCGCGGGCGGGCAAGCCCTGATGGGTCAGGAACCGTCCGGCGTCATGGAGGAGGAGAGCCGTGATGCTGGTGTCGGTGGTCGGGTCGGTGTGGTCGGCGAGGGCGTCGATGTGGGGGAGCAGGGTTCGCCAGGTTGGCCAGGTGGCGGGGTCATCCAGGGTGGGAGGCAGGGCGTCGTACAGGTTGCTGGTGGCCTGTTCGCGGGCGTGGTCGATGTGGTTGCGATTGCGGTGGGGGTCGGGGGTGCGGGCGAGTGCTTGGACGAGACGGTGAATGGCCAGGGTCCCGGCGCCTGGGTCAAGGGTGATCATGTTGTAGGCGGTAAGCAGGCCGATTGCCTGGTTCAGGGCGGGCGGGTCGGTGGAGCCGTCCGCAAGGGTGGTGGGGATGTTTTCGGGGGCGTACCAGGCCAGGGTGCGCAGGAGGTCGGCGGCTGCGGGCTGGCGGGTGGCGATCTGGTCCAGGGTGATGTCCCAGATCCGGGCGACGGTTCGCTGGGCCGGCGTGGTGGCTCCGCCCTGGCCGAACATTGCTGCCGGGTGCTGGGCCAGCAGGTGGAGGTAGCCATGGGGGGTGGCCAGTGGGTTCTGGGCGAGGTAGGCGGCTGCCTGTTCGATCGCTAGGGGCAGGTGGCCCAGTTCGGCGCACAGGTCGGCAGCCCCGTCCAGGTCACGGGGGCTGGCTGTGGTGGTGATGCGGGTGAGCAGGGCGAGGGACTCGGCCTCGTCCATGACGTCGAGGCGGACCAGTGTGGTGGCGTCGCTCCAGGCGGTGGCGAGCCGGCTGGTGATCAGGAATCGGCCGCTGGGGGCGCGTGCGATCAGGGCGGAGATGTCGGCGGGATCGTTGACGTTGTCCAGGACGAGCAGCCAGCCGGTGTGGCTGGCCAGCCATTGCATCCCCCACTCAGCGAGTGCCTCGACCGGCAGCGCCTTGGCCAGGGCCGGCTGCAGAGCGGTAGCAAGGCTGGCCAGGCCCTGCTGGACGCCGGCGGCGCTGTCAGCGGTGATCCAGCGCACCGGTGCACAGCCGTGGGGGCGGGTGGCGGCCCAGTGGGCGGCCAGGGTGCTCTTTCCGACTCCGCCCAGCCCGTGCACCACCTGCACCAGCGCCGTACCGGGGGTGCGCGGGGCGGCGTCGAGGCGGTCGAGGTCTCGGGAGCGGCCGACGAAGTGCCCTGGCCGGTGTGGCAGGTTGTCCAGGCCCGCGGGGGCGTCCACCTCGGCGGGAGGTCGCATCGCATCGGACGGAAGGTGGACGGTGGGGCTGAAGATGCCGGTAACGGCGATTCCGCCGTGGGTTGCAGTCGCGTTCCCGCTTTGGGTCACAACCTGCCCAGTGCCCCCGGCTCCCGGCTCCGCAGCCGACAGGTCGTCGCGGGGAGCCCACCGTGCGAAACGGTCGCTGCCTCCCGCCGCCTTCGCTGGCGCGGCGACGACCTTGCCGGAGTCTCGCCTGCCCCTCCGCCATCGGACCATGCCAGCTCCCTGGCTCGCCTCAATCAGTTGCGGTGGTTCCGTGCAGTCATTCGTTGACGATGCCGCTGACGGCGCCGGAGCCGGTCCCCTCCGCTTCCGCGTCCCCTGTGTTTATCGCCGTCGCGGGGCCGGTCTGACTGCCGCCCGTACGTTTGACACCGGTGACCGCGCTGCCACCCTTTCGGGCGGTGGCCTTCCCTGTTCCGATGGCCGTATCACCGGTTGAATCGGCGACGAACGACAGCATCTCCCGCAGTTGCTCAGCCGCCCGTTCCTGCCCGGGGGCGTCGAGACTCTCCAGCAGATCCTCGAAGCGTCCCTGCCACACTCCTTCCTGCCGCAGACGTTCGGTGCAGATGTCATTCGCGCTGCTCAGGACCTCGGCTGTGTGGTCCAGACGCTCAAGCTCATCGTCCGCCCGCGCGGCGTCGCCGTGCGCGAAAAGATCCCCAACCCGTCTCCGCAGGCCGTTCCACGCATCGGTCCCTGCGGCCTGGACCACTGCGGTACCCCCAGACAGTGCCAGCGCCGTGAACGCCTCGACCAGCATGCGATCACCACTCTCCGTAAGTGGGCCAGCTCCGTTGTGCCGCAGGGCAGTAGTGCACGTTCCAGCCCACACATCCAGCAAAGCTCGCACCATCCGACATCGCAAAGCGCGCCATGCTGCGCACGTAGCCGCGTACCAAGCTGGGCAGCTTCATTCACGTGTACGCCGACACCAATCTCGGCCCCCGTAGCCCATGCCTTCGGTGGCGAGGCTCTTCTCGACAGGTACCTGCCCATGCTCGACCTGGTCGACATGCGGGCGCGGGACGACAAGGCCATCACTTTCGCCGGCGTCCGCTCGCTGGCCGTGTTGAGGCCCTGGGACTCGTTCTCGGGGGGTGTGGCTCCGCGGCGGGGCCGCCGCAACGCCGTACGACTCGCCAAGGAGCGGTGCCCGATGGCTCTGCACGCACTGACCGCCGAGGCCCGCGCCGAGGCACTGAAGAAGGCCGCGGCCGTCCGCAAGGAACGCGGCGAGGTCCTGGCTGTTCAGTTCGTGCACCGGCAACCCGGCGCTCCGTCCCAACTCCAGGGCTGGGCCTCCAGAGTCATCCAAGCTTCCGCTTGTCCTGCGGAACCACGTGAATCTCCTTCTCAGGCTTGCCGATCCCACCGGGCTCGTCGAACCCATCCCTGGCGGTCGCGGCCTTCCCTTCCCGAATGCGGTATGTCCGCCGCAGTTTCACGAGCTCAGCAACGAAGACGTCTCGCAGCCGTTGCAGCACCTTGGCGTGGTCAAAGATGGTCACGCCTTTGTGCGGCCAGCGCCTCTTGGGCAGCCAGTTTTGCTCATACCAGGTGCAGTAAGCCTCCGCAGCGGAGCTCATCGCATCGAACGATGCGCAGTCAGTTGCTCGCGGTAGTTCCCGGCGAGCCTTACGGATCGACTCCCGCAGAGCTTGTACCGAGTCGTAGCAAGCCTTGGGCTCTTCCCATGCCAGGCGCTCCCACAGCACCCGGCGGCTTTCACAGTCCCGGACGAGTGATTGGACCGTTTCCCGCGTCTTTGCCCGACGATCTAGGCAACGGTATCTCCACACAAGGAAGGTACCGATGGCCGTTACCGAGGGGCCCACAATCACGGCCAAGATCCCGGCGTCCACAGTGCCACTGTGCGCCCGAAGTGCTAAAAACGCACCCTCAAGGATTTGGCCATTCAGCTCGACCACGCGACCTGCTGCAATGGCAACAGCTGGTGCAACTCCGGGCGATAGCGACCTACCTTCAGCTACAGCTCCGGAAAGTCCGCAGCGGATCGCCGAAGCTGAGCAATGAGAGAATCCGGAGCGGCAGCGGCGCGCCCACGCTCAGCGCCCGAGTGGACGCTGCAATGGATGTGAGAGGGAGAACCGCACCCAGTCGCCGTGCATCACGGCGATTGCACCGTGGGTGGGCGGCGGCTGAAGCAGCTCAGCCGGCGGGACGCCATCGAGACCCTTTCGGGTGGGATCGTGCCCTGTGCGCTGTGCCGCCCGGACCGCGAACTGCAGCTGCTCGACTGACCTGCGGCAATGCCCTCGGGCCGCCTGGAGGGGCCACGGTGTACGCGGCCATGAACGCCGCGTCCGTATTGGTGGTCACTGGGTGTGGCCCTCATTGGTCTCGCTCACTGTGGGTGTGTCGACCTCCGCCTTCGCCCACTTCGCCGCCGTAGCGACATGGGTGAGCGTCTTTGTCGCCACTGGCCTTGGCCCAGCTCGGGTAGGGCTCCGCCCAGCCGATCGCGGACGGCTGGCGCGTCGATAGAGCAGCGGCCCTCCAGATCTTCCCGCGATGGTGCGGCATCCGTCGGTTGGACGGACAATGTTGTCGAGTGGGGCGACGAGAGGGGTCCTGGTGGTGGCTCAAGAAGATCGTGCTCTGCTTGACCTGCCGGACTGGCAACTCGACGTCATGCTGGGCGAAGCGTTGACGGCAGAGGAGTTCGGCGCGAAGGATCTGAGCGACATCGAGAAGCAGGCGGTCGCACGTCACTGGCTAACCGAGAACCTCGCCCGGATCCGCCCCGCTGTCTGCGGGTCACGCCTGCGGGCCGTTTTCCTCGGCACTGAGGCAGAGAAGCGCGACCTGCTCTTTGCGGCCGTGATCGATGGCCTGCTCACTCTCTCGGGCCTTCCGGTTCCCGTAACCGTTCTCTCCGCGCGGCTGGTTCACTACGGCCTGGACCGCGTCTGTGGAGCCGCGACACTGGCTGAGCAAAATGGATCTTGAGACCGCCGTCACCGTCGCGG
This sequence comes from Streptomyces sp. NPDC107765, assembly GCF_055657085.1. NCBI lineage: Bacteria > Bacillati > Actinomycetota > Actinomycetes > Kitasatosporales > Streptomycetaceae > Streptomyces > Streptomyces sp. NPDC107765. Next base: position 69,397 of record NZ_JBVKBL010000018.1, read on the forward strand.
GAGGGCGAATCACCGACCCTGCAGAACTGCGCGGATCGCTCCCCACAAACGAGCTGGAGGTGATCGAGAGCTGGCTGCAGAGCATCCAACCGATCATCGACGAACTGGGCATAGGAGCGCGGAGTGGGCGGATGTACACAGTACTCACCCGCTCCCCCACGCTGACCTTGCGGATGCGGCAGCTCGATGACGGCTCTACCGTGCTCCTGCTCCCCATTGGCGCCATCGTGCGGCCCCGGCTGCTCGCCACACTGCTGCTGACCTTTCCGAGCCGCGATGTCACGATCAGCTTCCCCGCCTCCGTTCTCGACGATAGGCCGGAGAGCGACTGGGAACTACCGACTCGACTGCGCCCGGTCTTCGGGGAGTTCGATGACCACGACCAGCACTGGGATCTACTCGGTCGGCTAGCCGCCGAATTGACCCCCAACAGCGAGCTGAACTTCGCGCTGCAAGACATCACCTGGGCCGTCATGTGCTATGCCGTCATGCACGAGGTCGCCCACGTCCTGCGAGGACACCCGGCTGCTCAGCGCAAATTCCAGGCCCTGGAGCCCGGACGGCGTCCGGCACTCAGTATCCAGGAGTTTCGACGCGGCCTGGAGACCGATGCCGACGTCAGCGGTTGCGCGCTGTTCCTTTTCGCGGTCTGGGCGCAGCTCGAACAGTTGGAGACGTCCGACTACCGCGTATATGCCTTCGAGTGGATCGGCTTCGCCGTCGCCCTGTTCCTTGGCATGTACGACACCCGCAGAAAAGCGCTCGGCCTGTACGCCGACGGCTTGTACGCGCATCCGGTGGTCCGTCACAAGCTGTTCGCACGTGTCTGCGCCAACTACCTGGGCACCCACCAGCCCGAGTGGCTCGCCGACTGGCGGCAACACGAGGGAGACGGATGGAGGCGGTGCACCAGGGCGTTCTGGCGTCTCGACGAAGAGTGCTTCCTCGGGCGGTTCAGCGAACCACCCCAGCAGGGGACGCACTGCGTCCCCATCACGGCGCTGAACTACCTCAAGTTCGACCACTCTTTCACCGACGACCAGATGGAACGGGAGATCGCACTGCTGCAGGACGTCCAAGCCCTCATCGACAGCTGGCAGCAGGTCACTGAGGCAACCAAGCGACAGAGATAGACCGTTCCGGTCCGTGATCAGGTGGATCTTCGATCCGTTCTTGCCGCGCTCGCTCGGATTCGGTCCGGTCAGTGGCCCCCCTTTTCCGGCCCTGAGGCTGACGGAGTCGATGGCGCACCGCGACCAGTCCAGTTCGCCTCTGCCTCCGAGCCCGTCCAGGGGGACGCGGTGCAGCCGGGCCCAGACCCGGTCCTGGCTCCACCGGGCGAAGCGCTGGTAGACCGTCGGCCAGGCCGGGCCGAACACCGGGGGCAATTGCCGCCCGGTGCATCCCGAGGTGGCTACGAAGATGATCGACGCCAGGCATTCGCGGTCATCCGCCCGCCGTCGCCCGCCGCCCTGCGGACGTATGACCTCAGTCGCCGGAACCATCCGTCGGAACAGCCTCCATAACTCATCCGGCACCAAGCGCTCAATCAGATCCGTTATGCACGACTCAACGAACGATCACACCAAAGCAAACGACGTCTTAAAGGTGGTAAACAGCGGTCAGAAGCGGTGAGCAAGAGAGCAGCCCAGAAGGAGGCTACTGGGGCAGGAAAACGCGTCTCGGTGATGGTGCCGTTTGAAGGTGACCGTCGACGATGGCCGCGACGAGCGGGGGGGTCGGTGAAGGTCTTCGTGCAGCCGCCGGCCTTCTGCTCGGACCTGGTCCTACGTCTCCAAATGGGCTTCAGCGAACCCGATTGGTCATCGTCGACGTGACCGCCGCGTCGGGGATGGCACCGCCAATCAGGGAGGCGCTGACCGTGAGATTGCCGAAGTGTGGGAGAGGTAGCGGATCTTGCTCGTGTCACGGCCGGTTATGGCGGCGATGGCGGTGTCGGTGTAGCCGAGGGCGGTGAGGACCTGGACGTCATAACCAAGGACGCAGCCATCCGGGGGAAGCGAATGCGGTGTGTTCTGGCGTACTTGGGAGGACAAGTGATCCCAGGCTTCGGCGGTGGGGTTGAGGGAGCCGACGAGAGTGTCCCAGCGGGAGATCAGGGTGCCGAAGACCGTGTTGATGCACGTGGTGGCCTCGGCGAGAGTTAGGTGGGCTTGGGCGTAGTCGAGGTAAGGGGTGTGGTGGAGGGTGTAGAAGGCCTCGAAGGCGGGGGGTAAGGCGAGCGTGGGTGTGATGGGTGTGGCGTGCGGAGTCATGGGTCCTGCCCAAAGTGAGGCGTAAGCGGTTGGTCATCCGAAGGAGCCGGCGGCAAGACGCGGCCCGTCTTGGTCCGGTGGGTTTTGTTGCTGGGCGGCTTGCCACAGGGGGCGGAGGTCGGCGGGGCGCCCATGGAGGGCGAAGACGAGGCGGGCGACTACCGGCCAGTCAGGGATGTAGCTGCCCTTGAGGGTGAGCGCGATGGTGCCGACGCTGACGGTGTCGTGCATGGCGCGGCGCAGGGCCCACAGGTGGGGGCGATCGGCGCTGAGATAGAGGCCGCGTAGGGCAGCGTGGAAGGCGTTCTGGGCTTCGTGTCGCTGGACGGGAGCTGGTGGGCGGTTGTCGGTGTCGGGGGCAGGCGGGCGCTGGGCGGCCTCCCACAGGTCGCGGAGTTCGGCGAGGTCGCCACCGCAGACCTCGTGGATGCGCTCGACGATGCCCCAGGACGGCAGGCGTGTGCCGTTGACGATGCGGGACATGTAGGAGGCGGACACGCCGGCCTCGGAGGCGGTTTCTTTGATGGTCCGGCCGGTTTGGCGCTGGAGGCAGGAGATGGCGCTCGCGAACTGGAATCGCGGGGTCATTGTCGGCACGCAACCGCCGTTCGGCTCCGTCGTCGGGGAGGCGGCGCGCTTGGAGGGCGTCTGTCGGTGGGGCGTGGCGGCGAGACGCTCACGGTTGCTGCGGCGCCGGTGGAGTCGGCGGTCGAGTTTGTCCTCGGTCCACTTTTTGCGCAGCCGCTCCTGGCTGACGTTCATGGGCTGGGCGAGCACCTTCCAGGGGTCGCCTTGCAAGCGGCCGCGACGGATGGCTGTCGCCTCGGCGTCTTCGACCATCTGCTGGAGGTCCTTGATGCGGTACAGCAGGAGCGGAGTGGGGGCGTGCTGTTGGACCGCGGCAAGGAAGTCACTGGCGGAGCGGTTGAGGTCTTCAGCAGCCTCGTTCAGGTCCGCCTCCGGCCGTTCCAGGTCCGGAGGGTTGAGGTCCTTCTTGCGGGCTGCAACTCTGCAGCGGGGGCATGCGGAGTGGGGGCGTCCGCGCCGCGTCTCTTGCAGGAAGGGCTGGTTGCACTTGACGCAGATCCGCCGCGACGGTGGGGCGGGAGTCATGAGGTGCCTCTTTCAGGGCCTACAGCGGGAAAGCCTGGGGGTGGTCGTCCTTGCCCTGCCGCGCGCGAAATTCACGACGGCAGGGCTGTGAACGACTGTGCTCCGCGCCGGGGTGGGAGTTACTCGCCGGCGGGGATCGGTAGCGGGTGGCCGCTGGTGATGTTTCGGCGAATGCGCTGGTAGGAGACCTGAGTACCAGCCGCAGCCTTGAGGCAAACCGCGAACGCAGCAGCGGTGGCAATGCTGTCGGTCGGGTTGAAGGCGGCCAGGCCAGGCAGGATCAGTGCCGCGGTGATGAGGGTTGCGGGCACCGTGACCGTCAAGACATCAGTGCTGAGCGTTTCATCGCAGGTGGGCGGCGGCATGATAATTTCGGCACCTGACTCCAAAGCCCAAAAGGGACTTTGGTGGTGATTGCGGCCTTTCGGTATGGGCTTCTCCAGTGCATGGCGAAGGGGTCGGGATCACGTTGCTCGACAGGCCCTGGCCATGGAGTGGACGCCCCGGCCAGGGTCACTGTCTTCCCGGATTGTCATTCCGGTTGCCAGGACACTACTTCGCACCTCGCCGTCGCGCCACGAGCACAGAGGGTTAAGGCCGGAGACGACCAGCCGCCCCAAAAACCCCTCCCCCAGCGTCCCTTTACCGCTATTCACGCCCATGTGGACACAACTGATCTCACCGATAAGGAAACGATCAAAAGGGCGTCAGGAGCGTTCTGAAGCAGAGCACTTCAAGGCGCTGAGGATCGATCCAGCCACGCTCCCGCAGCCCAGCACTCACACAGAGGAATCGAACACGCTGCCTCCCGCGTGCCCTCGCGCCACCCTCCGCCACATCACGCCACCGAACCCACTGCGTGGGAGGCGCCTGACCACGCAGAAGTACCGTCGACCAGCCGAAGACGCCAGAAACGCCATGCCAGTGGTCGAGTTGCCTGGATCAGGCGCTGACCGCAGTTCCGTGATCGTCAATGGCCGGCGGCAGCGACCGAAGACGTTCGTGCATGTCACTGGCCGCGATGGCGGAGGTAGCCAGGCCACGGTCCAGGCGTGCAAGCCGAGCACGGGCCGTCGAGCGCAACTTGGCAGCAGGTACTTGCTCCAGGACGTCGAAGGCCCGTTGTGCGGCATCGGCGGAGTGGGAGGCGGCCTCGGCCAGGGCCGGAAGAAGCATCACGGTCACCGTCCAGACGGCCAGAATCGCCAGGCCGCAGACCAGATCGGCGCGCCTGGCGCGCAGCGCATGCGCCAGCACCCTGGCCGCGTCGAAGCCGGAGGACGGCGCGACGACACGTTCATCGTGGACGTACAGCTCGTTGATTACCCTGTCTCGGAAGGCCGCGTCGAGATAGACCCCGGCACACAGCAGCCGGCACGCCTCACTGGCGGCCGGATCGGTACGGTTCGCGGGCTGCGTAGCCATGTCCGCGGATGCCCCCTGCATCGAACTGAATCGAACCATCCCCTGTTACGGGCGAGTTGACTGCTGCCAGAGGTGCATTCTAGGCACGGCGGGCACGGTAATCGGGGCACACATCGATGACGGATGCCCGAGCCGCTCCCCGGCCCGGCGCCGCCTCAGCCGTCCCCCCCCCGTGCTGCTGCGCAGCGCGGGGGGGCGAAGGGGGGCCGTCCTCGCTCCGGCTCAGGTCACTGGATTCCGGTGCCTTGGGTCACCATGCGTTGATGACCGGCGCGTCGGGTTCGTGCTGCCGCCAGGCCTCGTTGAGGCGAGTGAGCCGGTGCGCGGCGGCAATGCCGCGCAGGGACGCGATCTTGCCGTCGCTGACTTCGAACGCCACGGCGCCCACGACCCGGTCGTCGACCACGGCGACGACGGCCGGGGAGCCGTTGACCATCGCGATGTGCATCGCGGCGGAGCCGCCGGCCAGCCGCCGCTTCGCCGGAGTGGGCTTGAAGCCGGCCCGCACGTAGGAGGCGATGCGCTCGCGCGTCTTGTACCGCAGCAGCCGCTTGGCCAGTCCGGCGCCGTCCGAGACCGCGGTCGCGTCGGCGGTGAGCATCGCCACCAGCCGTTCGGTGCGTCCCGATACGGCGGCGGTGAGGAATTCCTGGACGATCTGGCGCGCGGACGCGGGGTCCACCTCGTTGCCGCCGCGGCGCTCGGCGGTGACCCGGCGTCGGGCCCGGTGGACATGCTGCTGGCTCGCGGACTCGGTGATGTCGAGGATGCCGGCGATCTCGGCGTGGGGGTAGGAGAAGGCCTCGCGCAGGGCGAGCACGGCAGCGGGCAGTTCAGCTGCGAGCTGGAACAGCGCGGTCGAATGACCCAGGCCCTCGCACGCCTGGTGGGCTCAGCCGGCGTACCGCGTCAACGCAGCCGGTGTCCCATCCTTGCCGACCGACGGTTGTGCCCCTTGGTGTCCCACCACTCTTCGAGCAGGGCGTGGACCATGTGCACGAGGTGCTTCAGCCGTTCAGGATCAGGCTGCGGTGAGGTGAGCACGTCGATGAAGGACTTGTCGTCCCACGGAAGAATGAACTCCCAGTCTTCTTCCGGGTGCTGTTGCCGCACGACGGTGATCCGGTACGTGAAGGTGACGCTGCGGTTGGCGTGGTGAACAACCGACAGGTCCGTGACCTCAAACCTGACCTGCCCGTCGCCAGAGGTGTACGAGCGAGCCAGGACTCGCTCTGCCGGCGTCTGTTCCACCACGCGAACCGCCCCCTTCGCCTCACAAGCGACGCCCCTGGGCTTGCCAGCCTGTGATCGTCCCGCATCCTGTCCCCTTCCACCAAGGCCACACCTGGTGCATTGGGGGCCGGATCTGAATCGGCGCGTCTGCGAACGCGAGGTCGGTGCCCTGCGCGCGGGCCAGAGCGGCCAGAACATGTTCGATCGTGTCCAGACGCTGGGTGATCGGCCGCTCCCTCAGCGAGCCGACGGCGTCGGCGATGGACTCGATCTCCCTGTCCAGGTCCCGAAGCTAGTGGTGGTTGATGGTCACCGTCTCCTGGCAGGCCTGGACCCAGCCGGGAAATGAAGCCAGGCCCCACCGGGGAGTCTGGCCGCCATGGGAAGCGCCGCCTCTGTTGCGAGTTTGGGTCGAGTGACGTTGTCGCAGGTCGGGCAGCTTGAAATGGTTCCACTCCGTCTCTGCTACTGGTGGATGGACGTGAGCCCAGCGGCTGCGCGTGGCGCGGGCTTGGGAAACGGCAGCGGGGCGGTCGATCTGCCGGACCACCCGGAAGGCACCACAACCCACAGTCGATCCGCGATGGCATGGGTGCCTGCCTCTGAGGCAGTGGACGCAGAGCCAAGTGACTGTGGAAAGACAGCTAACGACACCTGGTGGGCTTCCCCGGCACTCTGATGGAGGCAGTTGGACGGCATCAACCGGGCCAGCAGCTGGACGCCCTGGAACGGGGCGTCCAGGCCAACGGGGGTTTCGAGCGCAGTGCCCAGTGATCTCCGGCCGAGAGTCCATGAAGGCCGGCCCACAGCCGGTCAGAGGGGACCGGTCGGCACCTCACGGAGACCGCTTACACCCGTAGATCACGTCAATACGGAAGAACCAGTGAAAGAGGAAGCATCATGCGTATCCGCCAGATAGCCGCTGCGGGCGCCGCGGCCACGGCACTCACGCTCGGCGCCGCACTGCCGGCCTTCGCCAACGGCCACGCGTCCGTTGCCACGCCTCAGGTCAAGCGAGCCAAGGCGGTACGAGTCTACCAGGACGCCAACTACCACAACAGGAACACGACCTTCACCACGAACATGAAGAACCTGAAGAAGGACGGCTGGAACGACACGATCAGCTCGGCCCACAACCTGGGCTCGCGCACGGTCACCTTCTACTCCAACGCAGGCTACTACGGCTACAAGCTGACCCTCGGGCGGCACCAGAGCGAACCGCACTTCGGCAACCACAAGGGCATGTCCGACAGCACGAGCTCCATCAAGTTCAGTTAACAGCCGGCTTCGAGCTCCACTGACAGTCAGTAGCTGATGGGCGGGGTTGTGGCCTTCCAAGGCCACAACCCCGCCCCCAGCCAACACAGCCCGCCCCGCCCCACGCACACCGTGCAACGCACTCCAAGAGGCAACCATGTCGCTCTCCTGCGTACGGGCCGCCACCGCACTCGCGCTGCTCCTGGCCACTTCCACCACCGCATGCACAGCTTGGGAAGAGAAGCCCGCACCCGCCCATCACGCCACCGCACCGCCACCGTTCACATACCGGCATACCGGAGAACTGAGACTGCCGCTGGACGCCTACGGATCGACAGATGCCGAGACTCACACCGTGGAGGACGCACAGGACACCCTGATGAGTAGGTGCATGAACAAACTGGGCCTGAAGTGGAAGGCATTGCCCCGGGTGGATGCCCGGGAGATCGCACCTCCGAACCTCCGCCGCTACGGAGTCGACCCGGCCGAGGCCGCCCGCTACGGGTACCACCCACGCCCCGACCCGCCGTCGATGGTGCGGCGAAATCGCGCCTGGGACGAGCGCGAGGCGCTGCCCGCCGAGATACAACGCGCGGCCTACGGGGCCTCCGGGCAGGGCGGCTGTCTCAAGACCGCCCAACACCAACTCGTCGGCGACACGGCTCCGCTCGACTACCACCTCTTCAACCAACTCACCGGAACCACCTTCGAAGCGTCCCAGGGTGCATCCGAAGTTCGCAAAGCCATACACACGTGGCACGTCTGCATGACCAAGGCAGGCTTCGACTACCCAGACCCCCTGACAGCCGCCGGCAGCGCACGCTGGAGCACGGACGAGCCCGCAACGGCCGAACGCCGCACCGCCCGTGCCGATGCGGCCTGTCAACGGTCGTCCAAGCTGGTGACGGTGTGGGCGGCAGCCGAGACTCGCATCCAACGCCGATTGATCCAACAGAACGCCAACCGTCTGCACGAGGCAAAGGCCCGCAAGGACCGGTGGCTGTCCGCAGCCCACCGCGTCCTGGGCCGTGTGGACGGCTAGGCAACCAGACAACTGGTCAGCCAAGCAACTGAAGGGATTCCCCATGCGCATCACACGCATTGCTGCGGCGAGCGTCGCCGCAGCAGAACTCACGCTCGGCGCCGCACGGCCGGCCTCCGCCGATGGCTCCCAGGCGGCCGTCGATACGGTCAAGAAGGGCAGGTCGAAGGTCGTGCTCTACGAGGACCCCGTGTTCAGGGGCAGGTTCACCGTATTGACCCACGCCATGCCCGGTATGGGGACCTGGTCCGACATCGGCTCCGCCAAGAACGCGGGCAGGCGCACTGCCGTCTTCTACACCGGTCGCCATTACCACGGCGCCCACTTCTCCCCCGCGCCGGGCCATCTCGTACCGCACTTCGGCAGTGTCATGCCGTACGTCGGCTCCCTCGTGTTCCGCTGACAGACAGCCAATGCCGGGCGGGCCGCCGTCCTCGGACGCCGCCCACTTGGCACACATTGGCGCGGACTTCAGCCAGCTGCGCGTGCCGACGCCGCACGGGGGTCGACGTCGCACAGAGCCTTCAGCATGGCAACCAGAGGCGTAGGTGGAGCCGCGAACGCCATCCAGGAGAGAGGTCCGCCTACTCAGCGGGCCGGCAAAACTCGTTCCGGTAGCTCGTGGGCGGCATGCCGTACGCGCTGCGGAAGGCACGGGTGAAGTCCGCCGGCCGAGGGAAGCCCCAGCGGGCGGCAATCGTGTGGACGGGGGTGTGGCGGAGGGCCGTGTCGGTGAGGTCACGGCGGGCACGTTCGAGGCGTTGGCGGCGGATCCAGCCGGCGACGGTGGCCTCTTCGTCCTCGAAGACGCGATACAGATAGCTGAGGGATATGTGGTGGGCGGCCGCGACCATGCCGGGCGTCAGGTCGGGGTCGGACAGGTGATGCTGGATGAACCCCTGGACGCGCAGGAGCAGGGAGCGCCGCCGGGTTTCCGGCGCGAGCGTGTCCTCGGCGTCGAGGGTGTGGGCGAGCAGCGTGGAGACCAGATCGAGGGCCACCGTCCCGAGCCGGGGCCCGTCGGCGGGCTGATAGGAGCCGCTGTCCCGGCATGCCTGGGTGAGGAACTGGGCCAGCAGGGCACCGACGCCCTCCCGCCCCGACATCGGCCGGTTGACGAGCTTGTCAACGCCGTTCGCCGACAGAGGAAGCAGCTCCCGGGGGACGAAGACTCCCATTCCCAGCACCTGGTCATCGCTCGCAGCCCTGCCCATCTCTACGTGGTGGGGCCTGGAGGTGTCCATGAGGATCAAGTCACCTACGTCGTAACGTGCATCACCGTTGGGATGGACGACCGTCGTCCTCCCTCTGGCAGCGAGCGAGAGGTGGTAGCACCCTGGGTCGGATCGCCGGACCAGCTGCGCCGTGCGCCGCACCGTCATCGGCGTGTGCTCCGTCATGCGCAGACGGACGGCACCGAGGTCCAGGATCCGCTGGCACACGGCGAAGTCGGCCACGTGGTCACTCTGAACTTCCATCGGCATGAAGCTCTCGACGACCTGCTCACGCCAGTAGTCGAACCGGTCCGCCGGAGCCATTTCTTCGCTCCGGAACTCCAGCTCTCCGAGCATGATTCCCTTCCCCCCTTTTAGTCCGCCGCCGTCGCGAACTTCCCTGCAGGCGACGGACGTTCCACCATGGTCCAGAGCGCGCCTCACACGGGGCATCCTTTGGCGGGATTGGCCCGGGGATCCGTCCGGCCTGCCTCGTCCCTCATCCGCCACCCACCACCGTATCCCCGTCGAACCGCAGCGACGTGATCCGCGACTCGCCGACCCACTCCCGGAGGGTGTCCAGTGCAGCGGGCTCAAGTTTCGTGGTGAAGAGGATGGCCAGATGCTCTCTGGCCCGTGAGCATGCCACGTAGAAGAGGTTGCGTGCCCTGACGAACGCCTCCAGTTCCTTGCCCATCAGTTCGTCGCGCCGGGAGAAGTTAGCCAGCATCTCGGGGATCTGGAAGCGGGAGTGTCCCTTGCTGACCACGGCGAGTACCCGGTTGAACTCCAGTCCCTTGACTCCGTGTTGTGTGGCGAAGGGCGTGCCGCCGCCGAGGTGCTCGTTCAGCGCCAGCAACTCCGCGTACGGCACCTGGCGCAGTTGTTGGTACTCCTTCGACCGCGCCGCCGCCCGGGCTTCGGCCTTGTCGTCACTCACAGCCTGCGGGCCGGTGCCGGATGGTGACACGGCCTTCCGGTGACGCTCGCGCACCTTCCCCAGGCCGTCGAAGAGCTGCTGCTCAAAACAGAGGTCGAGGACGTCGCCGACCGTGCCCGTCTTGCGGGCCTCCCCCAGTTTCGTCAGGAACGCCATCCATTCCTGCTTGTCGGCCGACGAGTTGATGGGTGGGCGGCCACGGGGGTCGAGTGCGTCAAACATCGCGCCGTAGCGCTTGTTCCGGTGGTGGAGCAGGGCCGGTTCCAGAGTGTCCATGAAGAAGGCCATGGCGTGGTCCTCCTTCCTCACGTAGGAATCGTTGCGCCGAAAGGCTCCGTGGAGCTTCTGATATCCCAGTTCGCCGGCGATCGTCTCGTGCGTGAGCATGAGGATCTTCGTGCTGGGATCCTCCGCCCGCGCCTGGGCATCGTGACCGGATACCCCGGTGCTCCATAACCGGTCGCGGACGTCGTCCAGTACCCATTTCCGGGCCGCGTGGGCCGCGTCCCAGCCGAGCTGACCCTTCCGGTGGTGGGTGAGCCTCGTCCCGGCCCATTCGTTGGTGTGATAGACGGCGACGGTGCCCTCGCCAACTCCTGACGCCGTGGTCTGCGTCAGTTCGGGACGCATCGTGTTCAGGAGGTTCACGACGGCGCGCTGCGAGCGCCGATTGCGCCGTCTGAAGACCGGTGTCGGGCGGGCGTCCTCGAGTGCCCCGCACGCGTTGTCGTAGATCTGCTGCCAATGGTCCCCGAAGAAGCCACAGAGGGGGCCGCGCGCGGTGGCCTCATCGCCCGGCGTGCCCAGCATGGCCTCCACCAGACCGGCGGGGGTGTCCTGGTACTCGTCCACGAAGACGATCGGGAATCGGTCGGCAGCCAGGGCCCGGAACTTGGGAAGGGCGAAAAACGCCCTCGCGAGGACGGGCAGATCGTTGTGACCCAGCTGAACACGACCGCTGTCGTGGTCCACTTTCTGAAAGCCGGTGCTGTACTCGACGGTATAGCCGTCCAGTGCGGTGTGGCCCTCCATCTTCGACAGCATGAGGTCTAGCTCGACGATGTGGCGCAACAGGTGTGCGCGGAAAGGGGAGAGCAGCTGCCACAGGAAACCATGGATGGTTTCGGCGAACACGTACGGGCTGCGGTCGGTACGGCTGATGATCTCGTCGCGGGCCACATTGGTGTAGGTGACGCAGGCGATGCGCTGGTGGGGCCACGGGAGGTAGCGGGGGCGGTCAGCCAGGATGCTCTGGAGCGCCTCGATCAGTGAGCTGGTCTTGCCCGCACCGGCACCGGCCTCCACCTTGAAGTGACGGCCCGCCTGGAGAGCCGTCAGGATCGTGTGCGTGACGTCTTCCGCCTCGGTCGTCACTGGACGTCCGCCTTCGTCGCCGTCCCGTCCTGTGCCATGAGCCACTCGAGGCCGCGCCTGATGTACTTCGGGACCTGCCAGTCGTGGTCTCCGAGGACGTGGTCGAGGGCGAAGTCGACCTTGCTGCGCCTGGTCTCCACGCTGCTACGGGCCTGTTGTTCCAGTTCCTCGGCGGGAGCGGCACCCGTGGGGATACCGAACAGGGCCCGGTTGGCCAGCGCGAAGGCGTCCTCGAAAGTGCGGCCGCACGGGCCGCCGGGCTCTTCCGGCACCTGGTAGGCGAGGCACATGCTGCCGCCGGCAATCGGCGGATCCGTCTCGGCCCGCTGCAGCAGCTCGGCCACCGTGATGTCGGCCATCTCGGGGGACCACGCCCTGATGGACTGGTTGGACGTGCGTCCGGATTCAGACACCAAGCATTTGCGGATCTTGGGATCCCTGTCGTCGACGGGATCAAGATCCGTGATGATCAGGGCTGGGATCCCGAGGGTCTTCAGCAGCGGATAGAACCTGTGGGCATGCGCCCCGCCGACCTCCATCAAGGTCACGTACTGGTGCTGGGGCGTCTCTCCGGGTCTCCTCGCCGCCAGCTTCTCCTCCGCGGCCGGGACGAAGATACGCTCGCTGGCGCCCTCGACGAGGATGGCCTTGTCCGCGAAGTAGAGGTCGGCACGGGTAAGGGTCAGGTACTTGCGGAGGAACCTCTCGTCGCCGGTCACCTGGGACAGGTCCTTGATGACGGTGCGGGCCGGCCCCGGCTCGCTTCCGCTCTCCACGGTGTCCTCCTCCTTCCGGAAGTACCGGATGTCGGAGAAGTATCCCCGGTTGGCCACGTGTGCCGAGTGGGTGGTCACCACGAACTGAGCGTTCCACCGGGGACTGCTGTCGATTGCGGTGCTGCTCTCCTCGACCGCTCCCCGTTGCCCGGGCATCGTCGCTCTCATCTGCGCGTCGATCCGGGGGAACAGATTGACGGAGTACGTGAGTCGCTGGATGAACGCCTCCTGCATCTGCGGATGCAGATGGGCCTCCGGTTCCTCCAGGAAGACGAGATGGATCCCCGACGCCGGTGAGGTCGCCGTGTGGTCGCGATAGCAGGTGAAGAGCCTGAGCAGAATCATCACCAAGTTCCGCGTACCGAGGCCGTTGTACGACTCCGGGAACCGCACACCGGCAACTCCTGGATAGTGAATGCGCGCGAAGTTCCTGAGCAGCCTCTTGGAGTCCAGCCGGGCGGCTGTGACGAACTCCTGGTTGGCCAGACCCGGATAGCCGAATGCCTTCAACGTCGGCGCCACCCGTTCGCGGACCTTCTGGAGGCTGCTGTCGAGACTGCCGGAGGTGTCCACGAGTGTCCTGTCGATGTTCGCGGCGAGCTCCTCCAGCCACGTCGCGTTCTGGCTCTTCTCCGCCGCAGTCAGCAGTTGCTCAAAGACCGCTCCGATTGGTGCGGCATGCCCGTCGCTCTCGTCGTCCAGCCCTCGCTGTGCCTCGACGAAGTCCACCCTCACCAGGGTGCGCACGTCCGCGAGGTCGACCGGTCGGACGTTCGCCTCATCGGTCGGGTCCACCGCCACCACCGACATCTCGAAGTGCTTCGGGATGCCGCTGCCCAGCTGCTCAAGCGTGGCCGTGGCATCCGGCCCCACCGGCACGCCGCCGAAGAACTCCTTCAGGGCACCGTCCCCCAACGCGAAGGCGAACCTGATCATCACCTCGGAGCAGTCGGGGTCGAGATCCACCACGAAGGGGGCCAGGGGTCCGTACTGGCCGCAGTCCTTGTCGTAGGAGATGTGGAGGGTGAGGGTGACTGCCGGAACCGTGTCGCGCGCCTGCTCCGCCTCACCCGAGGCGAAGAGGCGATGGGCGGCCAGGAACTCCTCGTAGCAGTCGGCGGAGAAGTCCTCGATGCGCAGCGCGGCCTTCTTCCTCGCCACGAAGAATTCGAACAGTTTCGCCAGCGAGGTCTTTCCCGTGTTGTTGCGTCCGACGCACAGTGTCACCTTGTCCGTGAAGGAAAGCTCGGTTCTGCGGAGCAGCCGGAAGTTGCGGATGACCGCCTTGGTGAGCCGGGGCGCTACGGTCCCGTGTGGTTCGGCGGAGCCGTCTCGCGGGCCTGGGATGGCACGCGGATCACTGGGCTGGGTCATCGCGGCTCCTTGCTGCGCTCGTACACATCCTGGGACGTCCGGCGGGAACACACGGCAAAGGAAGCCACAAGCCCCATGAGATGCCGCCACCCCTCAGGATCTGGGGCCGCATCTTGTCACCATAATTCTCTAAATGCACAGCGGTCGCATTTGATTCAGTTTCGGTCGCCCATCGATCTGAATTCACTCCCGAATGTTCGAGATATGGCACCCATATGGCCATCACCTCATAGGCCGACGGATCGGGCGAGGGATGGCCATGTGCGAGGCGCACAGCGTGACCGGTGCTCAGCGAAGGCGTTGCGCCAGGAGCGGTGAATGGGTCCGCATCAGGTCCGATGCCAGCCCACGTCCAGTCCCGTCGAGTCCTTGAGGACCTGGTTCAGCGCTTCGACCTGTCCGACGTGATCGAAGAGGCTGCGGGGAAGGTGGTCGTGGGCGAGAGGGCCGACGCCGTGCAGGATGTCGTCGTACGCCGACGCCACGGCGGCACCTATCAGTAAGTCCGTCGCCTCATCGAGGCCCACGTGCTCCGCCGGCCACCGGTACTCACCCTGACTCACCTGGAACACCGGGAACAGCCACTGCATGTCCCGGTCGGGCTTGATGAACCTGGTCGCTCTCTCGCCCAGGAAATTGACGCCGTAGTGCGAGATCGAACGGACGTCTCTTTCCCGCAGGGCAAGCAGACGTGAAGCGCACATGAGGGACATGGCAGGCGTACGCGCGGACAGGTGCATGGGGGTCGTGGCGGCTTCCCGGAGGGGCGAGAGGTCGGACAGACGGGAAGCCACGCTTCCCACCCGGACCCACTGCGCTTGGACAGCATGTGCTGAAAGTGAACCGTCGCCTCGTGGCTCGGATACTGGAACTCTAGGTCCGTCTCCCAGCCCGTCATCGCCTTGGCTGCCGTCACGAACCGGTAGGGAGGGTAGAGCTCTTTCCAGTCGACGGACGGGTCGTCGGAGTTCAAGCCCGGGACCACAGGGTTCAGTGCGAAGTCGATGAGCGCCAGGACGGTACTTCCGCCGAGGGTGCGCCCTGCGAGGGCACGTGCCAGGCGAGACGGAATCCCGTATTCGCCGTTCAGCACCTCGAGCAGGAACTCGCGCAGCGCCGGGTCAGCTTTCCGTATGAAGGCGCCCTCGAACTGGAAGAGTTCGTCGAGCACCGCCGCGCACTCGAAGATGACGTGAGTGGTGAGCGGGCCTCGAAGGTGTGCACGAGCTTCAGGGGCCCGTCGATGCCGACGCGTACGTCATCGAACACTCGACCATCTCGGTGCCCGAACTCTGGCGCCACATGTCTTCGAGGGAGTGCTCCATTGCCGCCCGGATGTCCCAGGTGGCGGTGTCGAACTCCGTCAGACCCTCCGGGTCCAAGAGGAGGTAGTAGGCGAAGTGGAGGTGGAGCCAATCCAGTTCGCTGTATTTCAGTTCGCCTTGGGCGTGCTTGGGATAGCGCTCGAAGGAGAAAAAAGGGGAGTCCGCTGCTCCGGTCCTCGTGGAGATGCTCCACGTCTTGCCGTGGCAGGTGAGAGATCGTGTACGCGGCCAACTGGTCCCTCGTGCGCCGCAGCAAGCTCAGAAGAATGCCGACAGTGGACCCGTGATATCGCGCCCAGTGGCTGCTCTCGTGGACGTAGGTCTTGTGCCAGGAGCCGACCACCGTCACAAGATCGCTGGTGCGCGTGCAGGTCTGATCCTGGAAGAGGATCTGGCTGCACAGATTCAACTCGGCGCCGCTCGAGTTCCGTAGACGTGGAGAGTGGACGGTCACCGGTTCACCCTTCCGAGCCGACCGCACCCTTGCCGTCGTCTTCCGGTCGAGGAGGCGCCTCCTCCACGGGCCCCCGGTCACGCGCCCGCTCGACCAGTGCCTTCAAGGCGTCATACAGGCTGTTCGTGGCCAGTCGGCGACGGAGATGGAGATCTCCGCCCAGTGGGCGGGGCGTAAGGAGTCGCGCCTGGTCTGCTGCAGGGGCGTGAGTGCGAGGGAGCACGTTCCGGCGAGGTGCTGATCCGCCTCTATTTCCCGTGCTAGCACCTTCAAGTTCGCGGCTTCGCCCCGGTATTCAAAGATCGGCATGGCGGGAGCCTACAACTGGCCTCCGGTTCCCGGATCGGGACTCGGACACCGCCGTCTTCGCTGGAGGACCGCGGTAGCGCAACGTCGGGTGAGTTCGCCCCCGGGTGGTCGTTTGAGGCCGGCAGCGACGTGGGGGGCCGGGGCCGGTATAGGCGCGGTCGGCGAGGACGGGGACGCCTGGTCGCTCACAGATCCGGATGATGTGGTGGCTCACGCCGACTCTCACTTTCCAGCAACATACGGCTGTCGTGGGTCGCTTCGGTGACTGATGGCCGACGCGGTCCGACGCGCCCGTCGCCATCAGGGCGGCACGCGGACACAGGCGCCTGGCGTGGCCGGAGCCATGCGGCAAGCCAGGGTTCCCGGGGGATCGCTTCCGTCTCCGCTAATGCCGGGGCGGACTGCGGACCGGGGTGATAGAGAGATGCCGGTACGACGATCCTCACGGTCTGTGTATGACGGCCCTGAACCCGGAAAGCGGCGACGATGTTCTTCAATGGCCCCGCGCACGTGCGCACCCATGCCACGCTCTTCCCGAACAGCACCGGCGTCCCCGTCGAGCAGGATCTGCCAGTCCTGCCCCAAGACTTGGCGCGCGCGTTGTTCATCACGGGCAGGGCCCCGTACGACCAAACCAAGCACGGGAGGTCATCGACGTACGAGTGGTGCCACAGGGTGGCGGTCCTGCCCGCCTATCTCAGCTGGAGCGATGATCCGGTCCGTCGCATCACACGTACCGACCTCGCCCGCGAACTCGACCCCTCCGAGAAGGGCATGCTGTCCTACACCCTGGGGCAGGCCATGTGCCAGATCTTCGCCGAGAGGCAGCTATCCGTCCGGTTCTTCATGCACGTCGCCCGCTACGCCTCCGCCTACAATCTCGCCTTCGCCCCCGGCCGGAGCCGGGCGGACTTCTTCGGAGAGCGGACCGTCGGCGGTTATGTCGTCGCGGAAGCCAAGGGCCGCTCAGGCCCACTGACAAAGGAGCTGCGCGAAGCCATGGAGGAACAGAAGAGGACAGTCAAGACCATCAAGGGCGAAGTGCCGAAGATCGCATACGCGAGCGCGGTGCACTTCTCCTCCCCCCATAGCCCCATGCGTCTGTCGGCGATCGACCCGGACACGGCCGACCCTCGCGCCGTAGACCTTCCCGTCGACCCGGACCTACATGTGCTGGCCTACTACACGCCGTTCCTGGACGCCTTCGCCCATCAGGAACCACTCATTCTGGGCGACTACGTCGTGGCTGGCTTCGCGGCACTCGGCGTGACGCTCGGGGTCTTGGCACCGGTGCTGCAGCGTGTGGAGCGGGCGGCTCGACGCAACGAAATCGCGGGCCTTCGCGACGACGTCCTGGGCCTGCTCGCCCGCCACCGGCCTCGCCAGGAGCGCACGCTCTACATTGACGGCACTCTTTTCGCGGCAGACTGGACGGTTCCTGAGGACCGGCGCCGCCCGGGCCGTCGGGACAGCGAGGTGCTCCCCGACTTCCTGCACGAGGCGTTCCGCAGCATGAACGAGGAGGACGATTGGCGAGTGGTGACCGTGGAGGAGGGGGACCTCGACTGGCGGGATCTGTCCCCCGCCAGGGGCTACATGCCGGGAATCCTCCCCCAGGGTGATCTCCTCGAGGGCTGAGGCATGGACGGCCGCCGGGCACCCTACGGCCGCTGCAGATTCACCGCCGCGGTGTGGATGCCGCCGAGGGCCTGTCAGGCTCTTTCCCGGTCCACGCGCTGTGTAGATCGGCTTGTCCCCGTCGGTCCGGCGAGACGAGTTTCGCCGGGCACCCAACGTGGTAACTCCACCAGGTCGATGCGAATGTCGACGATGGTGGTGTGGCCTGTCCGGGGCGACGCTAGAGCCTCCCCGGTTGCACCGAGGGCGCCGAGAGTGGTGCCGATTTCCCAGAGGATCCCCGACCGCCGTCACCGCTCACCAGCGAGGTCGAGATCCCCCTTGCTCGTCTCGGCCGCACAAGGTGCGGGGCTTGCGCCGGGGCCGGCCCCGCTTGCCCCGCACCGGCGGCAGGCCGTCGACCAACGGCAGGAGCTGCGTGATGTCGTTTCGGTGCCCGGCCGTCAACTACACCCGCAGCGGGGTGCCGTGCGCGTCGGTCAGCACATGGTGCTCCGAGCCCAGCCGTCCACGGTCAACCAGGCTCGGACCGACTCTTGGGGCTGCTTCGCCCCGCTTGGCCTGCACGCCTCAACGGGGACGCAGGAGGAGTCCAGGCGGTCCACCACCCGCAGCCGGTCCAGCAGCACGCGTTGGAGTTCTTCCCTGCAGCGTCTTGCGGTCATCGATCCGCTTGCGCCCCGGGTGCCGGAACCGTCGTTCATGCTTCGGCAGCAACGGCTCGATCACCGCCCACAGCTCGTCACTGACCTCCCACGGCTTCCGCCGTGCCACGGTCACCCCCAAGCAGCACGGGACCACATACCTCTAAAAGAGCCCGCCGCAGCAGGCCGCTCTCCAGCGCACGCAATCGACCTGCGGCTCACTCACTTCGGCGCCTCCGGCAGCGCCGGCACCGTCGAGATGGACTGGATGGTGGACTCCCACTCCCCGGTCCGCGTGTTCTTGAACCGAAGATGCAGCACCTCGAACTCGTCCGGCACCCAGTCGAACTCGCCGACCTCATCCTGGTCGAAGACCTGGTGTTCCGCGAACAGCTTGGCCAGCTCGATGTCCGTGGACGCCTGCATGATGAACTTGCTGGCCTTAACGACGTGCATCATCGGACGACCCTGCGCCTCCGCCTCCCGGACGCTCTCCCAGAACGGCTCGTACCTCCTGGCCGACTTGGTCATCCCAACCCACTCGTCGCGCCTGATCTCGCTCACTTCGGCCCCTCCAGCCTGCTCGTCGTCACCGGCGTCCGGCTCTGCACATACTTCGCCTTCGGCGCCTTCGCGACCGCCAGGCGGTTGGCCTCCTGCACGGACTCCGCTTCCACCTCGACGCGCAGCGCCGCGTGACCGTGCGGAGCCACCGTATATCTCGCCATTACCTCAACCCCTCCGCCTCAGGACCGTGACCACGCTGTAGAGAACGCACAGCCCCAGACTCATCCTGAACGCCGTTTCGGGGGCCATCCCCGCGGGCGCGAGAAGCAGCCGAGCCTGGCAGTCCGGCGGGCCTTCTGCGCGGGAGCATCCCCGCACCCGCGGGACTGCTCCCATCTCGGCCTGCATGCCAGGCAGGCGCAGCCATCTGCTCCCCACACCCGATGTACAGCAGCCTCGTCCTCGAAGGCGAAGAGCATCGTTCCCTGTACGTCGCCCTTACCCAGGCACGACGCCACACTGCCGTTCTCGGACTCACCCAGAACCCGCACGGATCACTGCCCGCGCCCAAGGACGGCGAATGCGATCCCCTCGCCCCCAGGCGACCGCCACGCCGCCAATCCGGGCTCGCCGCAACCGCGAGCTGGCCTTCGCTCTCCCATGAGCGCCTGAAGAGAAGCACTTCTCCGCGAGTTACGCCCGCCCAACCGATCAAGACCAAGATCCGGACCATACCCGGGCCAAGACCCCAGTCAAAGTGAGTACGATCTTCATTCCCCTGGTCACAACGCCATGAATGCTGTACCACCAGCAGACGAAGAACCTGCTGGCTCTCCACACGTTTCCACACGTGTGGTCAAGCAAGACCGCTTGACACCACGAGATTCCCGGCAACCTATCCCACCCGCACTGACAGCAGACCATCTGACCAGCGACGCATAGAGACTGACGCACCGTCAGAACGAGCGTCATTTGAGCGTCACGAGCGCCATTCCAGCGTCAAGATATCGCCCATAACGCCCACACCGCACATCATGCGCACGCACAAAACCGCAGGTCAGACGCCCTTAGCCGCCTTCTCCAGCACCACCACACACTCCACATGATGCGTCATGAGGAACCGGGCAAGGAACTCCGTCTGCCGTCTTCGCCCTGCGAGAACCACACGAGGCGCTCGGCACTCGGACGCGTCAGGGCCCCACCGCCGCCCAACCGAGGGAGGTCGTAGCGTCAGCGGCCGCGCGGGATCACTGCGGGACCAAGACGCGTTCTGCGGGCAGGGACGCGCTGGTGGTCTCGGGGTGGAGGGTCAGCTTCCCTCCGGGCCAGAGGGCGATGACGTCGTTCTGGCGGGCGGGGCCGCCGAAGGTGCCGACTGTGGCTAGCAGGGCTTCGCGCCATGGGGACTTGGCCGGCCGTAGCCGGTGTTCGCGCTTGAAGGTCTCGGCGGCGATGTTCTCGTACGCGGTGACTTCGCCGTCGCTCCAGCGGACGAAGAGGTCCTGGTCTCCGGTGTCGGGGCGGAAGTCGCCGGCGGAGACGTTCCGGGCATGCGGCCAGGTGGTGTCGGGCGGCTTGACGAGCTGCTTCTCGGCATGCAGGCCCTCGGCGTCGACGTTGGTGTAGAGGGTCACTTCTCCATCGGTCCAGGTGACCACCAGGTCGTCACGACGTGCATTTGCTCCGCCGAAGCGTCCGGCGGCGACGGTGTTCGCCTGGGTCCATGTGTCGTTGGGGCCCTTGAGTTCCACCTTGTTCGTGAGCTTGGTGTGTTCGTCGACGTCCTTGTAGAGCGTCACTCTGCCGTCGGTCCAGCGGACCAGGAGGTCGTCGTTCGCGCCTTCGGTGAAGTCACCGGCGGTGATGGCCTCGGCTTGCTGCCACTCCTTGTCCTTGACGAGCTGGACGTCCTTGTCGAAGCCGTATGCGCCGGTGCCGGGGTAGAGGGAGAGTTCGCCGTCGGACCAGCGCACGATGAGGTCGCTGACGTTGTTGCGTACGGAGGCGGTGTGGAAGCGGCCGGTGGTCATGGCCCGAGCGTGGGTCCAGGTGTCGGCGCTGCCCATGGAAGTTCCGGTGCTCGTTTCCGGGTCCAGGTCCGGCGGGGCGTCTGTGGCTGCTTGCCGGTAGAGGCGGAAGACGTCCTCGTCGAACTGTGAGGTGTAGCTGGTGTGGTCGAACACGCCGCCGGTCTTGTAGCCGCCGATGACGCCGGTGAGATCACCGCGGCGGCCGTCGAAGTTCTCCAGGAAGGGGCCGCCGCTGACGCCGGAGCGGAAGCCGTCGCAGGCGATCTCCATGAAGCGGCCTTGGAAGGCGGTGGTGTCGTTGGTGCACTGCAGCGGAGTCTTCTGGCCACCGGGATAGCCGAGGAGCGTCACGTTCTTGCGTGCGAGCTTCGCCGTGGGGACGGAGGTGAGTTCGTTGCCCCGACCGACGGCGTCCTCCAGGAGCTGACCGGATGTGTTGGGGCCCACCCGTAGGAAGGCGAAGTCGACGTCGTCGTCAGGATGTGCGGCGCGGTAGCGGACGTCGATCCAGACCTTGCCCGCTTGGGCAGGGAAGACGCCGTAGGGGGTCTCCCCTGTCTGCCCCGCTGTCGATGCGCCGGGGCGGTAGCCGGGAACGAAGGCGAAGTCTTGATGGCGTTGGTCGCCCTTGAGGCAGTGGGCTGCGGTGATGACCAGGTTCTTCGCCGGCGAGGCCACTGCACTGGCGGTGCAGAACTGGTCCGGTGTAGGTGAGCCGTCGGTGCTGCGGATCAAGAACACGCCTACCGTGGCGATGCCTTCCGGTATCTGGCGGGTCGGCTCGTTCGCCAGTGACCGTTTGTGCCGCTGCTCCGTGTCCGGGTGAGTTCGCCCGTCCGTCGTGCGGGTCGACGCGGCGTCCGCCGGAATGGCGGCGCGGATGCGTTCGGGGGTCCAGTACTGCTGTGCTGCACGCGCCTTGGCCATCTGTCCGTCGGTCACGTCGTGCCCACGGTCGTGCCCGGTGCTGGTAAGAGGCGGGTGAGGGCTCAGGATTGCCGTTCCCGTACCGGTGCCCGGACCCCCATGGGGCCGGGCGGCCGGCGGTGCGGTGACGGAGAGAGCCGTGCATAGCGCCAAAGCGGCGGTGCACAGCCACGGTATGCGTTTCACGGAGCTTTCCGATGCGGTGTCGATGTGACGCGGCGGGATCGGCGAGGCCAGCCGATCGAGAGGTCTCGTCGGTGCCGCGTGGCGCGCCCCGGGCGGGAGATTGGCCGTCCGGTCGCACCACGCGGCGGCGACTTATTCGGCGATCTTGATCTCGTCAGGTGTTCCTGTGGCGTCCACGGCCGGGTAGAGACCGACCGTTCCGTTGGCCCACCGGATGATGACGTCATTGGGCCGCTCGTTGGCGACGAAGGCACCGGCGTTCACCACGGTGGCGTTGATCCAGGCCGACTTCTTCGGCCGTACGTTGATCTCCCCGTGGAAGCCGGCGGCATCGACACCCGGATAGAGCGTGGCCTCGCCGTCCGACCACCGCACCAGCAGGTCCGCGGTCCGCTTCCCGGTGAACTCGCCGGCGCTGATCTGCGTGGCGTATGACCAGGTCGTGTTCTTGTTGACGAGCAGCTTCTGGGCCTTGTCGACCACGCCGTTGATGTTCAGGTCGGGGTGGAGGGTGACGCGGCCGTCGTCCCAGGTCACGAGCATGTCGTCGCGCTGCTGATTGGTCGAGTAGCGGCCGGCGGTGATCTGTTGGGCGTGGGTCCAGACGGTGTTCTTGGGCTTGGCGAGCTGCTTCTCGCCGTGGAAGCCCTTGGCGTCGACGTGGGTGTACTGGGTCAGCTCCCCATCGCCCCAGCGCACGATCAGGCCATCCGTGCCGCCGCCGAAACTCGCGCCGGTGATCTGCTTGGCGTGCTGCCAGATGGTTGTCTTGCCCGGCTTCGGTGGCTCGGCCAGCTGGTATTCGGCGGAGAAGGGGTGGCGCGGGTCCTTGTCGTCGGAGCCCTGGTAGAGGGTCACTTCCGCGTCGTTCCAGCGCACGATCATGTCCATGTGCCGGGTACCGCCGGCCGAACCGCCGGTGAAATACCCGGACGCAATGTGCGTCGCCTTCTCCCACGGTGCGGCGGCGAAGACCGGGCGGTAGCGGACCTGCTGCACCCAGGCGGCCAGGTCGTCCACCCGGACATCCACGGCGGCGGTGCGCGTCTCGGCCGCGTCGGTTCCCAGACAACCGCCTTGCCAGGATGTGCCGTTGACGGCGACCAGCTCGACACGTCCGCCACTGTCGCGTAGCGCCGGGCCGCCGGTGTCGCCCTGGCACACCGCCGCGTCCTTGCCGGTGATGCCGATCGTCGCGTCCTGGACGGCGTCTACTGTGAAGGGGGCGGTGTGGAGTTTGTCCGGAACCCACTCGGTCTTGGTGCGGCCGAAGCCCGCCACCTTCAGTTGCTCCCCCGGGGCGATCGGAGTCGTGCCGACGCCCACAGGGGTCACGCCGGTCACTGGTTTGGCGAGCCGGGCCATCACCAGGTCGCGTCCCGCGTAGGGCACCAGCTCGACGATGTCCGTCACACTGCCGGCAGCACCCGACAAGTCGGTGCGGCCGACCGTCGCAGTGGCCTTCCCCTTGGGAGCGCCCTCGTCGATCCTGAAGTCCTTGCCGGGGTCGGCAGCGAAGCACCGGGAGGCCGAGAGCACCCACTGCTTGTCGATCAATGCACCCGAGCAGCTGCGCTTGCCGCCGTCGCGCTCGATGTCGAGCTTCGCGGCGAACGCGTAGGTGCCGTCTGTGGCTGTCTCACCCGAGACGGCGTGGGCCGGTGCGGTGATCAGTGCGCTGCTTGCGAGCGCAGCAGCCATGGATAACGTCATCCACGCTCGGCGCGGACGTATGCCAGACATGTTCTTTCCTTTGACGTCAGTTACGCGTGGCCCTTGGAACGGGACGGGCCGGGAGCGCCGTGGTCGGGGTTGCTCGGACCAGCCGGTCGCTACCCTGATCAGGACGGGAGCCCCGCGGGCGGATGCGCGATGCGCGGGAGAATTTTCGGTGCGGGTCAGCCGCGGGTCAGCCGGTGACGCGGAGTTCGACGAGCACGGTCGGGTCGCTGGTGGTGCCTTCACCGACGCTCTGATAGCCGTTCTGCGGGCCAGACTTGGAGACGTTGACCGTCTCGGTCCTACCGCGGGAAGTGAGGTCGGCGCTGATGGGATGGCTCGCGGTCTCCAGCGCCCACACCTGGGCGACTTCCAGGGTGACGTAGCCACGCTTGGCGTTGGCCAGGAAGCAGAAGTCGCCGCTGCGCGTCCAGACCTTGACCTGCTGGGGCGAATTCCCGCAGTCGGCGAGCAGGAGGTGGCCGTCGCCCTTGATGAGCTTGATCTTCTTGGTTTCGAGGATCTTCGCCGCGTCCGGGTAGTCGAACTCCTCCACCGCGGAGGGTGGTTCCTGACCGGCGGTCACCCCAGTTGGCGCGGCGGAGGCAGAGGGCAGTAACGGCAGGCCGATCACGCCGCCGAGCAGGCTGAACAGGCCGGCAGCAAGTAACAGGCTGCGGGTACGGGATCTCACCAGAGTTCCTTCCCGGGGGCCGGCACACTCACAGCCCCGTGGTTGTCATGACAGCGTAGAAGCGACGGGAAGGTATCACGAAACCACAGCTGAAATCGGACAGATCTTGTTTGCGAATAATCCACGCAATGTGACGTGAGTCACTAAAGCGCTCTGGGTGTGAGTTTGAGTGCTAAGGTCCACTCCCTTCCCCTGACCATTCAGCAGAAGCAGGGGACTTGAGGGAAGCCTGCCAACTATTCAGCATTCCCTGCGAAGGGATAGAGCATCTCCGTCGGCGGGCCAGTTCCTGTTACTTGTTGGCCGGAATATTACGGATTCCCGGGTCTCGGCGTGGCTATGCTCATCCCGCTGATGCTCGATTTTCGGCAATGAGGTTTGCCGACCTACGGGAAGAGTAATCCCTTGAAACGGAGAACGCATTCAAGAGGGAGAATGAGGCGGATGTGCCGCGCGTTACGCGCGTTACACCTGGCTCTGCTATGCGCCTTATTGGCGGGACTTCTTGCACCTGCGCCGGCGTGGGCGGATGACGGCACCACGGGCTCCGACAAGCCTTCCGAGGGGCAGAGTGCCGCCAAGCGGGCATGGATCGTCGAGCGGTGGAAAACTGGGGGGCCGGGAGTCAGGGCCGCAGCGGAAGCTGCGTTGGTCGGCAGTGACGACGACGTCCTGCACTTCTTCGCCGTGGTTGACGGCCAAACGTTTCAGGACAACCGTGTGGCCGCCGCCCAGAAGGCGAACGTGGGCGGCCGGGCACTGCAGGAGGCCGCGCGCACCGCACTCGGTGCGGGCCCGGACGACCTGGCGACGTTCCTTCAGAGTGGCTGGCAGGGCCCACTCGCGGAAGATCAACGCGTCCGTGTTGCGCAGATCATCGATGAGGGCGGCCCCGGTGTTCGGGAGGCCGGACGTGCGGCGCTGAACGGTTCCGCTGAGGACATCCGGAAATTCCTCGACGAGGGTCAGTACGCCAAGCGCGATGAGGATCAGCGGGTCGAACTCGCGCAGATTCTGAATTCTGGTGGTCCGGAGGTCCGTACCGCCGGCCGGATCGCGCTCAACGGTACCGCGGACGACATCCGTGAATTCCTCGAAGTCGGCCAGTACGTGGCACGTGCGCGTGACGAAGAACAGACCTCCGTAGCGGAGTTAGCTGCCCAAGCTCGTGAGGCGAGCCGACGCGCGAAGTCGGAGACCGAAGCCGCCAAGAAGGCGTCGGCACACGCCGTGACGGCTTCCGAATTGGCCAAAAAGGAGGCCAAGAAGGCGGCGACGGAAGCCGAGGGGTCCAAGGACGACTCACGGAAGGCTGCTGCTGCGGCGCAGCGTGCGGCAACAGCAGCGTCGGAGGCTGCGTCCGCCGCTCAGGAGGCCATCGGTGCGGCGCGTGCGGCCACGCATTCGGCGCGCATCGCAGCGAACGCCGCCGCACGGGCAGCGTCTGCCGCGGCTGGTGCGTCCCAGGCCGCTTCCCGCGCTCGTGGTGCAGCTGCCGCTGCCGCGACCAAGGCGAGCGATGCCGCTGCAGCACGGAAGGCCGCTGCCGATGCGCGAACTGCGGCCAAGAATGCCAGCGCAGGTGCGGACGCTGCCGATGAGGCGAACAAGGCCGCGACGGCTGCCGGGGATGCCGCCCAGGATGCCGTGGCCGCCGGTGCGAACGCCCAGGCTGCCGCCAACGCCGCAGAGGAGGCCAGCAATTACGCCGGTCAGTCCGATGCGAGCGCTGCCGAGGCGCGGCGCGCGGCGGCGGCGACCCGTCGTCATGCCGATGAGGCCACCCGTGCCGCCAACGCTGCCACCTCCCTTGCTCGCAAGGCCGCCACTGCTGCGGGCCAGGCGCGTGATGCCGCGAGGTCGGCGGCCCAGCACGCCAACGCGGCCGCCGATGCCGCCGACGCGGCTGCCGATCACGCCGGTGAAGCCGCGAACGCGGCGGCCAAGTCCACCGCTGCGGCCGAGGCGGCGCAGGAGGACGCCGATGCCGCGAGCGCGGCGGTCGACAAGGCGAAGGACATCTACGGCTTGGCGCGGGAGTTCGAGGCCGCGGAAATCCTCACTCGTACCAACGAGGGGATCGAGCGAGCCAAGGACCTCAAGGCGGACAACGACCAACTGCAAACCGATCGGACGCATGCGGCCGAGGATCTCAAGAAGTTCCAGACCGACGCCCAGCGCCTGGCCGCCGAAGCCAGCCAGGAGGGCACCGAGCCCAACGACGTCGTGAGTAAGGGCCGTAAGGTCGCCCTGCTGGCGTTGAAGTCCGGTGGCCCGTGGAGCCAGGCTGCCGCCGAGGCAACTCTGGGTGGCACCGATGACGATGTCGCGGAGTACGTCCGGGCCGGGTGGAAGGAGGCTGCCCAGCAGGACGACCGCGTTGATGTGGGGCGGCTGGCCGGGGAGAGCCCGCTGGAGTCGGTGCGTACCGCTGCCGAGCAAGCTCTCAAGGGTGATGCGGCGCAGGTCAGTGCCTTCCTGGCGACTGGTCAGTATCAGGCTGGTGCGGAGGACTTCCGTGTCGAGATCGCACAGGTCATCGATCGCGGCGGGCCTGGAGTGCGCGAGGCCGGCCGGGCCGCGCTGAACTCCGGTTCCGTCGAGAAGTACTGCGAGTTCCTGGCGGGTGGGCAGGACACCGCTCGCACGGAGGACGAGCGCGTCCGTGCCGCGCAGCTGATCAACAGCGGTGGGCCCGAGATGAAGGCCGCGGGCCGCGTTGCTCTGGAAAGCCCGCCACAGCTGCTGCACTCCTTCATCGAATCCGGGCAGTACACGGCCCAGCGCAAGGATCTGCTGGCCGCCACCCACAAGGCCCGCACCCAACAGCTCATCGCCGAAGCCGCACGTATGGCGGCCACGGCACAGCAGAACGCCGCCGAGGCCCACCAGGTCGCCGCCTTCGCGCGCAAGAAGGAGGACGAAGCCAAGAAGTACGCGCAGCAGGCACAGAAGTCAGCCGAGGTGGCAAAGAACTCCGCCGCCGACGCGGCGAAGTCCGCCAAGGAAGCCGAAACCTCCGCCGCGCGCGCTGCGGAGTCCGCCAAGACCGCCCGCAAGGCCGAGGCCGACGCCAACCACGCGGCGTCCAACGCCGCGACTTCCGCAGCTGATGCCGCGGCCTCCACGCAGCTGGCGCACGTCTCCGCCAACACCGCCTGGGCCGAAGCCCGCCGCGCCCGTACCTCCGCCACCGCGGCAGGCAAGGACGCCACCGCCGCCCGCAAGGCGGCCAGCGACGCCTTCGACATTGCTGTCGACAAGTTCAAGGCCGAGGCCGAGGCTCAGCGCAAGGCCGAAGCGGAAGCCAAGAAGAAGGACGCCAAGGATCCCGGGAAGATCGCCCGGGAGCAGTACATGTGCGGAGTCATGGGGTGCGACGCCGCCCATAACTTCCCCAGCTGGTGCATACGCAACGAGGGCTATTGCACCATCCTCGCCGCGGGAACAAAACTCGAGCCCGGTCTTAAAAAGATCTGGAAATTCGAGAAGGACCTCATCGGTATCGGCATGCTCCAGGAGTGCGTGGACACCGGAGACTTCGACTCCTGCACCCAACTGGCCCGGGACGCCACCTTCGGATCCAAACTCAAACTCCTTTCCAGGGCCTACGAAGCGCTACGAGCCCTCGACCAGGGATGCACCCAGTGCTTCCCTGCCGGCACCAAAGTCCTGATGGGCGATGCCTCCACTCGCAACATCGAGAACGTCGAACCAGGCGAGAGGGTGCTTGCAACCGACCCTGAAACAGGCGAAAGCGCTCCCCGCAAGGTCACACGCCGGATCGTTACCGAAGACGACAAACACTTCAACGAACTCACCATTTCGACCCCTGATGGCCCGCGGAAGCTCACGGCCACCTACGAGCACCCGTTCTGGAGCCGGTCACAGCATCGCTGGGTCGAGGCACACGCCCTCGCGCCAGGAACAGCGCTCCTCAGTAGCAACGGAAACGCTGTGCGGGTTCAGGCCAATCGCTCCTTCGACAGGCACGCACGAACCTACAACCTCACCGTCGACGGCCTTCATACGTACTACGTAGTCGCTGATGCCACACCGATTCTGGTACATAACAGCGACTGTGCTTTGACGACGTTCTATCATGGTTCAGATGTGCGATCACTGGTCGACATACTGAACAACGGTCTGGACGCGAGCAAGGCGGCCGCTAATTACACCGACGGCCCGGGCGGATTCTTTATCGCTACACACGCAGAGGACGCGACGCACTTCGCCGTCAGAAATGGCGCCGGAGGGGTGATAAAGATTTCTATCTCCGATGGCGCAATGGCCAGGCTCCGCGAGGCCGGTGCGGTCAGCCGCAGCATCCCGAGTGGACCGAAATCGCCAACCTTCGAAGGGGAGGAGTTTCACATTCCAACCTCGGCTTTCGACCTTTTCAACCAGCTCAAATCCAGCGGAGGTATCATTGTTTCACCCTGAAGATATCACCTCCGTCGGGCTCCATGAATACGTACGGAGGAACCAGCATCGCTACTTCCGCAGCGGGTCATACAACGCCGCGGAGACGGCGATGTTGATCGCCACGGAGGCAGTGCTGTGCGGCGCATCCGACGTCCGCATCACGAATAGGGACGGTTGGATCAACGTATCTGCGGATCTCGATTGGCTCGCAGAATTCGGAGAAGCCGTTTTCAGTCAAATGATGCCATTTCCTCTTGGAGGCCCCAATGGCATCACAGCAGAAATCTTTCCGGTAATTTTTGCCCGCGCAGTTGTGACAACGGCATCCGGGGAGACAAGGGTAGTGAAGGGTGAATCGCATGGTCCCCTCATCGGTGACCACGCCGAATGGGCTCGCTCGGTGGCCTTCGAAGTAGCCCTCGAGTAGTTCTCACTGAGGCCCCGTCAGGTACGTCACGACGGGGCCTCAGCGTTCATCCTCCGGGCCGGCTTACCCCTGACGCGGACCTCGGAGGCGGGATGACCGCCACGCTGTACGTTGGCGTCAGGGGGCGGGGGCGCACGGCAGGTATCCTCCCCGCAGTTCGCGCCTACAGAAGCCCCAGGCCGCCGCTCCGCAACCCCCGTCCAACCGGGCGCAGGAAACTCCGGTCTCCGAGCGAAAACCAAGCCCTCCCCCACAGCCTCGCGTGACGTTCGCGGAGCAGCTGCTGCAAGAGCTCGCGGAGGACGGCGGCCGGCTCGTCAAGAACGGCAGCGGTCCGAACTCCGAGAACTAGCCGTCCCGCGTCGCCGCAGCACGCAGGTCCTGGAATGATCCCGGAGACGAAGGAGCTCTACGGGGGGTTGGTGCCGTGGCGGGTACGGGATCAAGCTCGTCGACATCCCCGACTGGCGCCTTGCCGTCCTCGAACCCGTACCCGTACCCGTGCCCTCGCGGCTCGCCCGGCCGCATGCCGAGGCCCCGGCCACGCAGAACGAACGTCAGCCACTGGCCCTGACGAAGCCCTACAAGGGCGTGCTCTCCGACTCACCCAGGCGCTGATCACTGCTGCCGCAACCGAAGGCCAATCCAATGCGGCAGGACAGGCTTCGCGCCCCTGTCTCATCGCCGCCGCAGGGCAAATCCCCACTTCACCATCACTGCACAGGGCCAGACCGTGGGGTTCCTCGTCCTCCAGGAACATTGAGTGCCATCAGGTCGGTGCGGTCGGCGGTCATGGCCTGTGCGCACCCAGCCGAGGCGGTCGCCGCGGGTGGGTGACCTCGTGGTGGGCGAGCCGTTCAACGCGGCCGCCGTCGGCAGTAGTGCCGATACGGCCGGGTAGCCCCGGCGGTCTGCCGACCGCCGTCGTCAACTCCGGCTCAGCCGCCGCACGATGGCCTCCAGCAGCTCATCCAGCGCCGCCTCGTGCGTCCGTCCCCGAGGCTGGACCAGCCCAACCCGGCTCGGTGAGACCCCGCGGACTGGACGGAACACCACGTCCGGGTGGGAGTAGAAACGGACCGCCGACGCCGGGGCCAGCGCCACGCAGCCGCCAGCCACCGCTCCGAGCCACTCGTCGGGACGGCTGGTGACGGCGCCTACCCGGACGGGGTGCCCGTCTCGCTCCTCCACCGCCAGCCAGTGATCCCTCCAGGTTCCGGTCTCGGCTCCGGACGCGACGAACAGCTCGTCCCACAGCTCCCAGAACTCCACCGTCTCGCTGTTCGCCAGCGGATGCCGAGCCGGTAGCAGCACCCCACGGTCCTCAATAAACAATTCCCGCACCGTCAACCTCTCCTGCCCCGGAAACGGCAAACGCACCACTGCTGCATCCACCTCACCCCGGGCCAGGTCGGCACCCGGGTCCGACCAGTCGAACTGCCGCAGTTCCACCCGCCACTCCGGCTGCGCCTTGCGGAACGCGGCGATGACCTCGGGGACGGCACCCACTGCGCCCGCGTCCAGGAAGCCCAGGCGCAGCACCCGCGCCGCTTGGCCCGTTGCCTGCACCGCCTGATCCCAGCTGTCCAGCAGTGCGGACACCCGCGAGGCGAGCTCACGACCAGCCTCGGTCAGCGCCATCCCCGACCGCGAACGTGCGAAGAGCCGTACTCCGATCTCTTCCTCCAGGCGCCGGATCTGCTTGGTCAGCGCAGGCTGCGAGACGAACAGCCTCTTCGCTGCCGCGGTCAGGCTGCCCTCATCCGCCACTGCGGCGAAGTACCGAAGCAGGCGCGTGTCCACATCCATGCCGCCAGGTTATAGAAGCAGGTATTGGAAGGTGCCGCAGTGCCCGCGGATCCTGAAGGCATGACCGGTACCCAGCTCGCTCTTCTCGTTGTCACCCTGCTCACCGTCGCCATCAACGCCGGTATCGCCGCCGCCGACCTCGCCGGGGCGCGCTTCGTGCTGGCCAACTCGGCGGAGGCGGGTGTCCCCCGATCCTGGCTGCGCCGGCTGGCCGCCCTCAAGCTGGCTGGCGCAGCGGGCCCCCTCCTCGGCCTCGTCGACGCCGCACTGCGCCCCCTCGCCGTCGCTGCGGCCGGCGGTCTCGCCCTGCTCTATCTGGGCGCGCTCGCCTTCCATCTGCGCGCCCGCGTGCTCTACAACCTCACGTTCCCCGGTTTCTACTTCGCCACCGCCGTCGCCTCGCTGGCCTTGACGGTGTCCTCTTGATGGCGGCACCACTCAATGTTCGATGAGAACACTCAACTTTCGCTGCGACAGGTCAGCGAGCTTGCGGGCGTGGGCAGCGGTGTCCTTGTGTCCCGTCTCCGTCGACATGGCCTGCGCCTTAAGTGGTCTGGTCCGATTCGCCTCTGGTCTCAGGCGATCTGGTACGACGCGCGGGAAGCGGTCATGCACACAACGTGGATCAGCACACCCGGCTCAGGGGGCACCCCTGAGCCCGGAGGGCGTTGCGCCGGAGGCAACCTCTTGTGCCAGAAGGTGTCTCCCTTTACATCGCCTTGTATCGAGCATTTGACACAAGATCCCGACCAGGGCATCTTGTACCCACCGCTTGATACATGATGATCTGGGGGATCTCCATATGCTCGACACCGTCCCGCTCCAGTCCCGGTTCCTCGAGCACGCCGACCACTACGCCCGCTGGTCCGGTCTGGCCATCGGCATCGTGGCCGCACAGCAGTTGGTCACGATGGACAGCGGCGACATCGCGATGCCCTTCGTGTTCGCCATCACCGCTTTCGGCCTGTGCGCGGTGGGCGGTGTCCTGCTCGGCGACGCCCTGACCCTGCGTCCCCAGGAAGCCGTACGCACCGCGAGCCTCGCCCCGCGCCTGGTCCGAGCCCACGTGCCGCCCCGTATGGCGCCCCTGCTTCTTCTCCAGGCGGCCTCCCTCGCCACTCTGCTGGTGATCGGTGCGGTCACGGCCTCGTCCGACCCCGCGGGGCGCGTCATCATTGTCACCTGCGAAGGGATGCCCGCTTCCCTCGGCCCCTGGCCGGGCCTGTACTACGGTGGCCCGATGTTCGCCGCCCTCGCGGTCGGAACCCCCGCCTGCGTCTGGGCCCTGCGCCGTATCGCCCACGGCCCGGGCGACGACCAGCAGCGCCGCAACCGCGCGTGGGCGATCACCGGAGCCTGGGGACTACTGGTGTCGAGCCAGGTCCTGCTCGTCGTTCTGATGATCTTCGTCGCGCTCACGGAGAATGCCTGCGCCGGCCCGCTGGGCGCCGCCACCATCGTGGTGACTTGCCCCCTGGGCCTGCTGAGCCTGTTCACCTTCGGATGGTCCCTGATCACCGTGGTGGCACCCCGGGCGGTCAATGACGAGGCAGCCGACGATGGGACTTTCGACGATGAGTGACCCCGCCGTCCGCGTCGACACCACTAGCCAGGTAGCGCCGTACGAGCAGATCCGCGCCCAGCTGGCCGCGCTGATTCGCACCGGCCGGCTGGCCGAGGGCGAGCGCCTGCCGACCGTGCGCCAGCTCGCTGCCGACCTCGGTCTGGCGCCGGGCACCGTTGCCCGCGCCTACCGCGAGCTGGAGGCCGCCGAGCTGATCCGCACCCGCCGTGGCGCGGGCACCCGGGTCGCGGCGCTCCCGTCGGAGCCGCACGCGCACGATGCCGACCAACTCACCACTCTGGCCCGGGACTTCACCTCCGCCGCCCGAGCGCTGGGCGCCGACACCGAGGACATCCTGACCGCCGTCCGCGACGCCCTGGACCCGGGGCCCGCCTCCTCTTCGGCCACCGCCGACAGCGGAGCGGGTGGCCCCAAGACGGCCGAGGAATCCGCGCAAGTCACCGGCGTGAGGAACAGGCTTGAGCAGCAGACGTAAGTACCAGACGTAACAGGCACGGGTAACAGCGGGTGATGAGCCACTGTTACGCCACGGCGCGGCCACTGAACAGCAGAGCCGGACCAGATCAATTGAGACGGCATCCGGCATCCACCCGCCCAGGACCACACCACCCGCGATTCCTGGCAGGCCCACGTCTCAACTGAACTGGTCGCCGCAGGTCAGGGGGCCGACTCGAAACCAGATCATTTAAGACGGGACAACGGGCGCGCGCCCAACCTCACAGTCTCACACCCTCACAGCTCAACCCGTCTACCTGGCAAATCGCCCTGTGAGCCTTACAGACCTCATGGGCTGGGGCTGACGTGACACCAGGTGCGTGACACCGGCCCGGGGCGCGAGCCGGGGCCGGGCCCCGTGTTCTCCGGTGATCCGATGCGCGAACCAGCCTGGTGGGCCGCACGGTGCGGGCACCGACTTGCCAGACCCCGCCCGCGGGGCCCGGATATGGGGTGGGCGGTTAGCGGCGACGTCGCCCGTGGCCGGGCAGGCCGGCGGGGATGGCGTACACGCTGGAACCGCCGCTGCGGGTGGCCGGCTCCGCCCGCCATCCTTGCGTCGGCGCGGGTGGCACCATGCGCAGCAGCCCATCCACGACGGGACAGGGAGTGGACGGAGTCCCTATCGGCTCTCCGGACAGCGGGCACCGCTCCCCCTCCGGCATGGAGTGCTGGGCGAGAGTGTTCTTGTGGGTGACCCGGGCCCAGGTGTCGCAGGCGCACTCGTAGCTGTTCGTCAGCTCTTTGCCTGCCACGACCACTTCCCCGGACTTCGGGCAGATGCCGGGGCGCCCTGGCGCGGGGTGCTCGTAGAGGTGCCCGCTGCGCAGGCTCGCCTTTGTCGGGGTGCCGCACTCGGGGCAGACGATCAGCTTCGTTGGTGCAAGAACGCGCATGTCGTCACCCTTCACTCGGCCTGCCCCGCTATCTCGGTCAACTCGCTGCATGCAGGGGCCGTTTGGTTCTCCCCTGCCCGCCTGCCGCCCACACCTGAGTACACGCGCGCCCCGTGCCCCTCGCGGTTTCACTCGCGCCACGGTTCCCGGCACACTCCAGCCACCAGCGTGCAGACGAGGAGACGTGCGATGCCGAAGAAGACTGGCGCCGAGAACCCGTACGGCTACGACCCCGAGACCAACACCGTCCGGGTCGGGCAACGCGACTACTGCTGATGTTCCGATCGCTGGTTCGCGAACAGGGACCTGGCAGCTGGGACCACATGAGGGACTACGACCTGTCCTTCGAGCGGCTGGCAGATGCTGTGGAAGCCGCCGCTGAGGCCCGGCAGGGTGCCCGCTGGGAGGGCCCTGACCTCCGGATGCGCTGCACCACCACCGAGGTCGTCTACAACTGGCCGGACGGTGCGCCCTACGATGGTGGGACGCCGGTCACCTGGAAGGGGCCGGGCTACGGCTCGCACGCTTGCGACGATGACGCCAGGCGCTGATCCCCGAGGGCAGCCCCGGATCCTGCAGCAGCAACCGGATCAGCACCCCGTGGTCCTCGGGCTGGAGACCGGGCTCGTGAGCCAGCGCGTCCGGGCCCGGGGCCCTCGGCGTCTACAGGGCGCGCAGCAGGAACTGGGTGGTGGTGTAGCTGGCGCCGCCGGAGCAGGTGTAGCTCTGCTGGGTGGCCGTGTACGTGAACCCGGACGGCACGGAGCAGGCCCACATGCCGGTCACAGGCTTGTAGAGCAGGTACTGGTTGGTCGTGTAGCTCCCGCCGCCGGAGCACGTCTGGCTGCTCATGACCCCGGTGTGGGTGTAGCCGGGCATGGTGGTGCAGGCCCAGAGGCCGTCCGCGGGCGGCTGGACGTAGAACTCGGTGGTCCGGTAGCTGCTGCCTCCGGAGCAGGTGTAGGAGCTGCGGGACGAGGTGTACGTGTAGCCGGACGGGACGGAGCAGGCCCAGAAGCCTGAGGTGGCCCCGGTGGCCCCGGTGGCCGCTGTGGTCCCGGCTTTGGGGGCTTGGGCGATGGTCCCGGCTTCGGTGACCGGGGCGGCGGCGGCCGGGGCGGTCGCCGTGGTGAGGGCCGTGGCGAGGGCGAGGGCGGCCGTCGCCGTGCCGGCGAGCAGCGTGCGGGGCACACGGAAGGTCGTACGCGGCATGGCGGGCACTCCTGGTCGGTTCGTCCATCGGGCAGAGTCAACGGGTGGGGGCCGGCCAGGAGGTCTGGCCCGTTCCCCGGCCGCCGCAGGGCGCGCGCCGGAAGCGTGTCAGGGGCACGGGCGCCCGGCAAGGCTGGTGCCGCGCGGTCCGCTGTCTTCCGGACGCCACCGGCACCCCGGCCGACCTGCGGGCTGACCGGGGCGCACCGCGCTGCCAGGGCGTTCGGTGCGGGTGGAACGGCGGGGTCCGCCCCCTGGGGCCGTACGGGTCAGCCGGCCGGGGCGTTTAAGTGGGCCTCCGGGTTGGCCGCCGTCGGGCCATCGAGGAGCGGTGGCCCCAACTCCCCGTTCCGCCTCCAATACCTTGAGCCCTGCGCCGAAGTGCGACGATGTCCGGCACTCTCGCGCGTACTGGGCGCGCCTCACTCGATGTCCCGGACCGCACCTTTGTGCGCGCCGCCCCTTGACCAGGTTCGGTCCGGCTCGCATTCCCCTGGTCACTGTCGCCCAGGGCCCCTGGCAGAGGTGGTCAACTGGGCCATCCGGCAAATTGCGGCCGCACGTGGCGATCAGCGAGATGAGCGTGGAGAGCCAGTTCTCGTCGTCGTGCTCGGCGGTGTTCGTCCAGACTTCGATGCTGAACCCGCCCGGCGCGTTGTGATCTCGCGCGTGCAGTACAGCGCGATGGCCGACACGCCTATGGCGAGGGGGACCCATTGCGGCTGGACGAAACCGACGTACTGAAACCAGACCCGACTACCCGAGACCAACTGCGTGGATGATCCCAGTACCGCGGCGGCGTTAACGCCGACGAGGGCGTAGCCGATTCCGCGCGTCCGGTGTTCCGTCCGGGGAGTGAGGGCCGCGGCCATTGCCAGGAGGCCCGCGAGCGTGAGCGTGGAGATCCCGCCGGGGGTCAACCAGTAGCCCCAGTCGATGCTGTCGTCCACCGCGGCGGACGCGACCACCGTGGCGTAGGCGCAGAAAAGGAGCGCCGGTGGGAGAACCCGGAGCGGCAGGGCCACGCGTGCCTGCCAACGGGGTCTTGCCTGCACGGCGAACCATACGATCAGCCCCACAGTGGCGATGGCGACTGCGCCAGCGCCGCTGGCTACGTCGTGACCGTCATCGGCTCCGTCGATATTGGCCGCGGTCACCGTGGCGGCCACCAGCGTGATGAGGAACCAGACCGCGATCGCGATCCAGGACTGCAGCGAAACGGGCTTCCGGGGAGAGGGGCCACCGGGGGACGACGACGGCCAAGCCTCTGTCAGCGGTGCGGTGGCCGCCGGCACGGGCTCGGGCGCGTCCGCAAGCCTCCGCAGGGCCTGGGCGGCGTCGGCGGTGCTCGCGTACCGCTCTGTGGGATCCTTGCGCAAAAGTCTGAGCAGGACAGCGTCCCAGGCCTCTGGCACACCCGCGGCCACGGAACTGGGCGCGGGTGGCTGCTGGCTCAGATGCGCCGTCAGGTAGCCGACGCTGTCCGGTGCTTGGAATGGCAACCTGCCGGTGACCAGCTCGAAGAGCAGGCAGCCCAGAGCGTACAGATCGCTCCTCGGTTCCGGGTGGCCGCGCGCCTGCTCCGGGGCCATGTACGGGGGCGTGCCCACGATGAATCCGGTCTGGGTCAGCCGGTCAGCAGTCGCGTAGGGATCGGCGGCGCGTGCGACACCGAAGTCGAGGACCTTCACCGTTCCGGAAGGTGTGACGAGGATGTTGGACGGCTTGATGTCTCGGTGCATGATGCCGTGAGCGTGCGCGTCACCCAATGCGTCACATATCTGAGCGCCCCACCGGGCCGCCTCGGCCAGGTCGACGGAGCCTTCGCGGAGCTTGACGTCGAGTCCTTCGCCCCGCACCAACTCCATGACCAGAAAGGGCACGGTGCCTCTCTGCGTATCGCTCTCGCCGAGATCGTGGACGGACACGATGTACGGATGCTGGAGCCGGGCGGTGATCCGTGCTTCGCGCAGGAAACGGGCGCGGGCCTCATCCCCACGGCTTTCCCTGCCGGCGAGAAGGGAGATCACTTTGACAGCCACCTGCCGGTCCAGCGTCTCGTCCCGCGCCTCCCAGACCTCGCCCATGCCGCCCTCGCCGAGCTGCCGGACCAACCGGTAACGGCCTCCCAGAAGCTGGCCCTCCACCGCGTCCTCCCCGTCGTGGACTCGCCTGTGCGCCGTCGCCCGAGACCCTCGATCATGGCACGCGGCGCAGAGCGCCACTCGCAACATCTGCGATTCAGAAGGCGTTATCAGGCGATGACTCCTGTTTGGTGCCGCTCGGACGAGGCTCACGCGCCTGGCCAGCCGTGGGCCTCTTCGAGGCCGAGCCCCAGACGCAGGTCACCCACAGCGAGACCCAATGCACCCGTGCCTCCCAAGCCATCGACACCGGATGCTCTGGTCGCCAACTCACGCGCTCACTCGCCAAATGAAGCTCTCAGTGTGCGACACGAGGTCGCACCAGGTAAGTAAGGACAGCCGTATGAAGGGAAGTTGAGGAGCTGAACTTCGGGCCAGTGTCCAGGGCCCGTCCCCGCACTCCCATGCGTCGCTGGTAACGGCGGGGTGTGAAGCGGAGCGTTCAAGCCCAAGGGCGTCTCGGCCATCGAGGTGCAACAGGTGAGGGGAAGGCTGGACGGGCGAACGTAAGTGAACCCCTGATGATGCCTCGTGACTTTAAGACCGCGTCGATGGCGTATTGGCGGCGGTCGCAGGACCCGGTGCTGGAAGGCGCCAAGCGACCTTCGGGTAACTGAGCCCGAGGGGAGGACACCGCTGGTCCCGGGGTAGAGGGGGCGCCCACCCCAGCCGCGTCCTACTGGTGCGGAACGTGGAAACCCCGACGGGGTCCAAGCCTCAGCTTGGTAGGCCGACCGCAAGGGAGGCTGAAGTCCCCGGCGGGAGAAGGAAGATCCAAGAAGCGAAGGCCGGCAGGCCGAAAGGCCAGAGGAAACTGGGAGATCGGGACCTTCACCCACTCTCGCACAACTCGCCGGATACGGGCCCTGTGGCCCGGCCCGAAAGGGCGCCCACGTGGCTCAGGTGAGCCTTTGAAGTCACCACTGCAAGGAAGCCGGAACCGAGGGACAAGAGCCCACTCCGCCAGTAAACTACGCAAACACCTCTTGGGTCGAATACCTCGCAGCACGCCCCGAGGCCCTGAGACTGCAGCTGGGCGCAGACGCCGATACCTTTCAGCGTCCGAGTCGCCCACGAACCATGGCCAACATGGCACCGAACTCGTGGATCCTCAGAAGACGGGCGAGGCCCACGAACACACTGAGCAGGACGGCTGCGCCGACAAGCAGGGCAGCGAGTGACCCCAGGGCATTTGTGCCCAAGCCTTCGAGCATCGCCCAGGACACGCCTCCGGCGGCCAGCGCGGCCGGGGCGGCCGCGCTCGTCAGCCGCGCGTAGGTGCGCAGGATGCGTGGGCCGTCCAGATCGCCGCCCAGTTGTCTGCGCAGGCGGCGCCAGGCGACTGCGCTGCCGATGGTGACGGCCAGCCCGTAGGAGGCGGCCATACCGGCGACGGCCCAGCGTGGGGGAAGAAGAACGAAGCACAGCCCGGAGGCAGAAGCATTCACCAGGGCGACGACGAGGGTGTTGTAGAAGGGTGTGCGGGTGTCCTCGTAGGCGTAGAAGCCGCGCAGGATGACGTACTGCGCCGAGTAGGGAATGAGGCCCAGACCGAAGGCCATGAGGACGTAGCCGATGCCCTGGGCGCCTTCAGTGCCGGAGCCTGCGTAGAGCAGAGCGGCCATCGGTACACCCAGAGCCAGGAAGGCGAAAGCGCAGGGGACAATGGCCACGGCCGAGGTCCGCAGGCCGTAAGAGAGGTCGTCGCGAACGGCTGCGATGTCACCGTCCTGGGCCGCATGGGAGATCCGCGGAAGCACTGCGGTCATGACCGAGACGGTGATGATCGCCTGCGGCATCTGCCACATCTGGTAGGCGAAGTTGTAGGCGGCGATGCCGGAACCGCTGTGTCCGGTCCGTTCGGCTGCGGCACCCGCTTTGGTGGCGAGCTGCGTGACGACAACCATGCCGATCTGGTTGGCGAGCACGAACAGGAGCGTCCACTTGGCCAGGCCCATTGCCTTGCCCAGGCCGTGGCCCCGGAAGTCGAAGCGCGGACGGAGGGTGACGCCGGCGTCGCGTACGTACGGGAGCATGGCCAGCGCCTGAACTACCAGCCCGAGCAAGGTGCCGATGCCGAGGAGCTGGACTCCTTCAGGGGTGATGGTGGCAGGGCTGATGCCGGAGTCGGTGAAGCCACCGAAGGCCCAGATGAACACTGCGAAGGTAGCGACGATCACGATGTTGTTGAGGACAGGGGTCCACATCATCGCGCCGAAGCGGCCGCGGGCGTTGAGCACCTGCCCGAGTACGACATGCACTCCCATGAAGAACATGGTGGGCAGGCAGTAGCGGGCGAAGGCCACGGTGATGGCCATACGCCGTGGGTCGGAGGCGATGTCCGGCGACATCATGTGAACCAGCAGCGGAGCGGCCAGTACGCCGATCGCGGTGGTGCCGGCAAGGGCCACCGTGACCAGGGTGAGCAGCCGGTTGGCGTACGCCTCGCCACCGTCATCGTCGTTCTTCATGGCGCGTACGAGTTGGGGCACGAACACCGCGTTGAGCGCACCGCCACCGACCAGGATGTAGATCATCGTCGGGAGGACATTGGCGACCTGGTAGGAGTCGTTGAGCGTACCGACACCGATCGCGGTCGCCATGACGAGCGTGCGCAGAAAACCGGTGAGCCTGGACACGATGGTGCCCGCCGCCATCAAGGCGCTGGACTTCGCCAGGCTGGAAACGCCACCCCGCGCGGGAACCGTGGGCGGCAACTGATCACCATGGTTGCCGGCACCAGCCTCGCTGCCTACGGAGTGAGAGCGCTGAGATTGCTCCGTGACATCGTGCCCGCTGTGAGGCGATGCTTCGGCAGCATCCTCTGAGACTGCACGCAGCGGGATGGTGTCATCCGTCAGGTGACTCCCTTGCCTTCCCCACAAGTTGTGATGTCCAGGTGGCTCAGCCATGCCTGCCCCTTGTCAGCACAGGCCCCATCGGCCTTCTCCTTGATCGACACGACACTTTCGCATCCGGGCACGGCCTATCGTTCGCAGGGTGCCGCAAACGGGGACCTTTGAGTCATGATCGGCTGAAAGTCTTCTCCGGCCCGAACTGCACGGTATCCAGAACGGTCTTCGCCCCACCGTTCCGGCCGGAGGTGGAAGTTCGGCCTTGAGGACCAATAGAACAACCAGTAACGCTAAGCGTGGTCACCGCTCCGTAACTTCGAGCTGATGAGCGACCGTGCTGACGCGCAGTTCGCGGAGGTCGGGGAGTGGTTGCAGAGAGTGCCCGGGGAGACGCCGAGGAGCTTGGCGATCGAGGTGATGGAGCGGCCGGGGGCGGGCAGGAGGTCGTGGGCAGCGCAGATGACTTCTTCGGTGGCAACGGTGGGCGTCCGCCGACCCGGCCGCGGGCGCGAGCGGCGGCCAAGCCCCGCGGGTTCCCTGGACGATGAGTTCGCGGAAAAACTCCGCCAGGGCGACGAAGACGTGGAAGACGAGTCGGCCGCCGGGGTGGTGGTGTCGAGGTTCTCGTGGAGCGAGGTGAAGCCGATGCCGCGCTCGCGCAGTTCGGCGACCATGGTGATGAGGTCCTGGAGGCTGCGGCCGTAGCGGTCCAGGCTCGGGACGACGAGGGTGTCGCCGGCGTCGAGGAAGGCGTGGCACGCCCTTCCGTTCCGGCCGGAGGGCCGTCTTGCCGGACCTCTTGTCCGCGAAGATCTTCCGGCACC
Source organism: Streptomyces sp. NPDC107765 (assembly GCF_055657085.1). Taxonomy (NCBI): domain Bacteria; kingdom Bacillati; phylum Actinomycetota; class Actinomycetes; order Kitasatosporales; family Streptomycetaceae; genus Streptomyces; species Streptomyces sp. NPDC107765. The sequence goes on from NZ_JBVKBL010000018.1 coordinate 110,526, forward strand.
CGGCGGCGGTGAGGGCGTCGATCTGCCGTTCGAGCTTCTGGCCGCTTCCCGATACCCGGGGGTACGCGATCTTGATCTCAGTGCGGACCAGCGGCTCGGTGACGAGGAGTCGGGTTTTTGAAGGCTCTGCGGGGTGTGTGGGCGCTCGCTCCGTGAGCTTCAGAAAACGATCGTTTCTTGGAGACCGCGTTACTCCGTGACAAGGGTGATGGGGATGATCTCTCGCAGCGAAGGTCGAGTGGCTATCGGGACGTGGAGGCCTGTCCGGCGGATCACGTGACTACTAGGCTGCGACGATGCAGTCAACAGATCGGGACCAGGCGAACGACTACGACAGCTTCGCCGCAACCTATTCCGCGGAGAACGAGAACAGCCTCGTAAGCGCGTACTACGAGCGGCCCGCAATGTTGGCCTTAGCCGGAGACGTGACTGGCCGTCGGATCTTGGACGCCGGCTGCGGCTCAGGCCCCCTGTCCTCTGCACTACGCGACCGCGGTGCCGTTGTCACCGGCATCGACGCCAGCGCCGGGATGCTGGCGCTGGCGAGGCGGCGGCTCGGCGACGATGTAGCGCTCCACGTGGTCGACCTGCGCGACCCTCTGCCGTTCGACGACGGGACGTTCGACGACGTGGTCGCGTCGCTGGTGCTGCACTACCTGGAAGACTGGGGGCCGACGCTGGCCGAGTTGCGGCGGGTACTCCGGCCCGGCGGCCGGCTGATCGCATCGGTAAGCCACCCTTTCACGGCCTACGCGCACCGGGAACCCCAACCCGACTACCACGCCACCACCAGCTATACCTTCGACTGGACTCTCAACGGGCACTCCGTCCCGATGGAGTTGTGGCGCAGGCCGTTGCACGCGATGACCGATGCCTTCACCACTGCTGGCTTCCGCCTTTCCGTCATCAGCGAGCCGCAGCCCGAACCGGCCGCCCGCGAACTGTTCCCGGACGGCTTCCAGGACCTGTCGACCAACCCCAACTGCCTGTTCTTCGTCGTCGAGGCACCGCCGTCTGCCACCGCCTCAGGAAGCTAGCCAGCCGCGGATCACGAGCGAAGCCAAAATCCTGCCCCAGTAGTGTGGCTTCGCATGACCGACTCCGAGATCGAGATCACCGCAGACCTGGTCCATGACCTGCTGCAAGAGCAACATCCGGACCTCGCAGGACTGACCATCCGCGAAATAGCGGGTGGGTGGGGCAACCAAATGTGGCGCCTTGGGGACGACCTGGCTGTGCGCATGCCACGTACAGAAGGTGCCCCGGACCTCCTGCGCAAGGAGTGCCGGTGGCTGCCCGTCCTGGCCCCGCGCCTGCCGCTCCCGGTCCCGAACCCCGTACGGATCGGTGAGCCGTCCGCGCGCTTCCCCAAGCCCTGGACCATCATGACGTGGGTCCCCGGCGAGCCACTGGACTACACCTCCATCAGCCGCAGCGACCACGCGGCCGAGACGTTGGCGGCCTTCCTCACCGCGCTCCACGTGGAGGCACCTGAAGACGCGCCGATCAGTGAGGACCGCGGCGACCACCCCAAGAAGTGCACGGACGGGTTCGACTCCTTCTTCCACGCCGTCGTCCCCGACGACGTCGCCGACGATGTCCGGGCCGTCTGGGACGACGCCGTCGCGGCGCCCGAGTGGGGCGGCCCGCCGCTGTGGGCGCATGGCGACCTTCATCCCGCGAACGTCGTCGTCTCGGACGGGACACTCTCGGGTGTGATCGACTTCGGTGACATGTTCGCCGGCGATCCGGCGTGGGACCTCGCCGCCGCTTGGGTCATCCTTCCCGCGGGCGCCGCAGCACGCTTCTTCGACATATACGCGCAGGCAGACGAGGCGACGATTCGGCGCGCCCGCGGGCTGGCTGCCCTGAAGAGCCTGTTCCTCATGCTGATGGGCCAGAACGGAGACCGGGGCCTTCCTGGCGGTAAGCCGACATGGGGACCCGCAGGCCGGGCAGCACTTGATCGTGTTGTGAGCGACGGTCTGATATAGGCACGGAGCGACTGAGCCTCATCTGATACCTGCTGCCGAAGTTGCCGCGATCTCTGTCCCTACCTCGACGACAGCGCCGCAGCCGAGGCATCACGCCAGCAGGTGGTAGCCAGCAACGGCTACCACCTATACCTGCACAGCCTGCAACCCGACATCAAGGTCGACGTGACCATCCGCATCTGGGATCAGCCACAAGCACCACCCAAGGACTCCGAGGGCTCCACCCCCGTGACCATCGAGTCCGCCACCGCCTGCCTGGTCATCAACCAACTCACCTTCGGGCCCGCAGGAACCATGGATCTCCCCCGCCCTGGGATCTACGAAGGCCACGCCTGGTGGACCGGCCGAAACGCCACACGCGACTACTACAACCGCACCCTGACCGAACACACCGAGCCCGAAAGCCTCAAACGCGCCTGGCAGAACAACCCCACCCCTGAGCGCTACTACCTCGACCTCCACCGCACACACGACGTCCCCCCGGACGACGAAGACAGTGCCTCATAAGCCCAACTGCGCAGTGCGCGCGATGAAGTGGTAAGCCTTGCCTCGGGCCTACTACGACCTCGGGCCACGAGCCATCGTTTGGTCCCCAGCCCGGAGCCGTGCTCAGTGCCGCGCCGGGCGATGACGGGCTTGATGCCCTTCGCCCAGACCTGGCGGCGGTAGCAGTCGTGGTCATAGCCTCGGTCGGCATAGACCTCCTCCGGTCGCTAGCGGGGCCGGCCACGTTTGCCGCGGATGGACGGGATCGCTTCCAACAGCGGCATCAGCTGGGTGACGTCATGACGGTTGCCGCCAGTCAGCGTCACCGCCAGCGGGATGCCGGTGGCGTCGCAGATGACGTGGTGCTGGGAGCCCGGCCGGCCCCAGTCGACCGGGCTCCGTCCGGTTTGGGCCGCCCTTGAGCGCCCGGACGTGGGAGCTGTCGATCACCGCCCGCGACAGGTCCAGGCGGTCGATGGCTCGCACTTCGTCCAGCAGCACCTGAGGCAGCCGCTGCAAGACCCCGGCGTTGTTCCAGTCCCGCAGCCGCCGCCAGCAGGTCATCCCGAGCCGAACCCAAGCTCACCAGGCAGCCACTCCCACTGGATGCCGGTGTAGAGGACGAACAAGATGCCGCACGGGACCTTGCGGTCCTCCAGTGCCTTCTTCCGCCCCGGCCGCCGCCGACCACCAGGTGACTAGGGCAGCAACGGCTCAATTCTTGACGACGACTCAGCGTCAACCAGCCACGGTTGAGGGTTCGGCTTGCCCGTACCCAAGCAACCGACGCATCCGTCCGGAGGGCACGGCTACCAGTGTTGCGTTAGGAGTTCTAAGGCCGAGGGCCCCGAGTTGGTCCTCCATGCCTCACGGTAGAGCTGGCGCATTTCGCCGCGTCGCCCGAAGAAGATCCGGCCGACGAGCCGATGGCGAGCCTCGTGACGTTCAACCGGGCACCGGTCATCGTCTCATGACACTCGTCAAGTCCCTTGCATACAAGGCGTGTTCAGGCTGTATAACGGTCACGCAGGGTGCCGTATCTTTCCAATCGCCGGGACCAGCAGAAGCCACTTGGGGGAGTCGCTGTGGGGGACCAACAAAGGCAGTCGGGATCTGACGACCAGGACGGAACCGACGCACGGTCCGGCCCCGACCAGCCGGTAACCTCGACACCGCTACCCTCGGGCGCCGTCCCGCCGGCACCGAAAGCACCCCCCGTTCCGCCGGGCCCGCCCCCCACCGTGCCGCCCAAGCCCCCGGCGGCGCCTCCCCCGCCGGCCCAACCACCCGCCACACCCCCGCCGCCGACCCAGCCGCCCGCGGTGCCTGCGCCGGTCCAGCCGCCGCGGTCGGCCGGCGCATGGCTCCGACGAGGGCGCGCCCTGCCGGTCCTCGCCATAGGCGTCGCGTTGATCGTGCTCGCGAGCCTGGTGTACGTGCTGTGGCCGAGCGGGTCCGGCTCCCACGAGGAAGCCTCGGCCCCGCATGTGTCGCCGGCCCATCGGGGGGCGGTGGCCGCTCGGGCGCTGAGTGCCCTTCCGGCCGTCAACGTGTCGACGGCCTACGCTCCCGTCGAGCACGCGCCGGTGACCCACGCGGACCTGACGGTGACCGCGTCGGGACAGGCGTCGGGAACCCTGACCGAACCCGTGACCGGCAAGGCCGCCATGGCGTGGTCCGGTGACCGGCTGTATCTGAAGGGGGACTCGGACTTCTGGGCGCAGCAGGACCCGTTGTACGGCAGGGATCTGACCAGCACCGGCCACTGGGTTGCCCCGAAGAAGCGCTCCGGCTACTACATGCTCGACAGGTTCGCCGTGAACGCCGGTTCCCTGACGCCGAAATCACTTGCCGCGGTGGTCACGCAAGTCACCTCCGATCCCGAAGCCGTGGAGCAGACCGCGGGAAAAATCGAGGGGCACAAGGCGGTCTCGTACACGGCGCAGGGCTGGACCGTCGTCCTCACCGCCGATTCGCCCTACACCGTGCTCGCCATCGGCGGCGATCCCAGCCACCAAAGCCCGGTCAAGCCCGCTGCCTGGCACGCGCCACGGCGCACCAGGGGCAACGCGGAGTCGGCCGACTATCGTGCCACGGCCACGCCCGCCGCCTACGGGGACGGTGACTACAGCTCGTACCTCCTGATGGTTCCGAAGCCGGCGACCGCCGAGCAGGCGACTGCGGTCCGTTCGACCGCCACTTCCGCCGCGGCCACCGCTGTCGCACCCGCCACCTCGTCCGAGGTGGTCTCCAAGTCCATGGGGCCCAACTTCACCATCACCAACAACAGCGGGTACCTGTGCACGACCAACCCGTGCTCGTACTCCTTCACGGTCACGAACAGCGGGGACGAGGCGGGCGCGGCCACCCTCTATCTCAGCCTCCCGCGAGTGCCGGACCAGCCCCATCCCCTCGGCACCCTGCAGCCCAAGCAGTCCAAGAGCGTCAGCGGCAGCCGCCCCAACATCGCCGTAGGCACCGGGCGGACCGTGAAGCACACCGACTACGCCTGGGTGTACTCGTCCGCCGAGTACGGATCGGACCCCACGGTGGGCAGCCGTCTGCACGCGCGCAACCTGCGGCCGGGCGACGTCTCGGTCGGCACGCCGCTGAAGCCCACGGTGGCGAAGCTGCTGGACCTGATGACGAAGGACAGGCCGACCAGCGACACGGCGGCCGGTGACAAGGCACTCGATGCGCTCAAGGACGCCAACGACCAGGGCGAGTTGCCCGCTCTGGGGAGGATCGGCGACTCCGGACGCCTGGAGAACCCCGAGGCCCTGCGCGAGAGCCTCCCCTCCACTGACCAAGTCGGCACCACCGAACAAGTCGACAACCAGCGTGTACTGCAGCAGGTCGCGCAGCTGCTGCAGAGCGATCGGCTCGCGAAGGTCACGTGGGCCGGACCGTACAAGGTCGACGGCAAGACCTACCGGGCCGACTACACCTACACGACCACCCGCCAGGGCCAGAAGATCAAGCGGGCCGTGCGGGCGAAGACCGTGCAGAGCACGGGGCAGCTCGGGTCGCAGATGAGCCGCGGCGCCGAGCAGCTCAACGGTGAACAACAGGGCTCGGGGAACGCAAGCAATGACAAGGCACCGCCCGGCTTCGAACGGGTCCTGCAGATCAATCTTGAGCCGGCGGTGGGCCCCCTTTTCGCGCTGGGCACCACGGCTGACCTGGAGAAGCTCCTGTCGTCGGGGCAGCAGTTCCGTCAGGTGGGGGAGAGCCTGTGCGAGCCGAACGGCGGCGGCCCCCGCGTCGACCGCCTCGTCATCGTCAACGAGTCGGGCACTCACCAGTGGACGGACCTTCGCAGGCTCGGCGCGCGGTGCACCGGCACCGGCGCGGCTCCGGCCTCTCCCAGCCCCTCGGGCAGTGGCACACCCGACGCTAGGCAGACCTGCCCGCCGCAGCGTCCGACGAACGGTGTCGTCAAGTCCAGCAGCACAGCCTGGACCTACTACACCCCGACCGGGCCGCACAAGCGTGCCATCGCAACCACCGCGTCTACCTGCCTCGATCCGACCTGGGGCGGCCGCGTCAAGTTCCTCCGGGACGGGCAGGGGCGCCTGCACGAGATGAACGCCACCCTCACCCGAGACATGCTCGATAAGGGAACCGAGGCTAATCAGCGGCTGCGGCCGCCGGGCTTCTCCGGCGGCGCGCACAACCAGGCCCGCGGCCACCTGCTCGCCAACAGGCTAGGAGGCTCCGGCGACACCCTGGATAACCTGTTCACCATCACGCAGAATCCGACCAACAGTCCGAAGATGAGGGACGACGAAGCGAAGATCTACGACGCGGTTGCCGCGGGCGAGAAGGTGACCTACAACGTGTATCTCGAGTACGCGAACAGCAACGCGAAGATCCCGAAGTACATTCAGCTGGACGCCGTAGGAGACCGTGGGTTCAGCCTGGATGTAGTGCTGGAGAATCCCGCCTACAAACAGGAGTAACACCCGGTGACCGACCTTTCCGTCCTCACCCGGCTGTGTCCGCCCCCCACTTCCCCGCCTTCGCCGACCGACTGGCCGAGCGTCGAGGAAGCCCTGGGGCGGGCACTTCCGGCCGACTACAAGCGCCTCACCGATACCTACGGCTCCGGCAGCTTTTGGGACTTCCTACGCATCTTCCGGCCCCACGCCCCCACCGAATGGGTCGACATCACCGGCCCCATGCCCACCGTGATCCGTGGTCAACTGGAGGAGGACCGCGCGCAGCAGAAGAACCCCGTCCCCTACGACCCTCAGCACCTGTTTGCCATGGGCGTTACCGACAACGGCGAATACCTCTTCTGGGTGACCGATCCCGAAGACAGCCCCGACCAGTGGACCATCGCTGTCAACGAAGCTCGCGGCCCCCGCTGGTTCACCTACGACGGAACCCTCACCCAGTTCCTCATCACGCTGCTGGCCAAGACCACCAATGTCCTGATGTTCCCCGACGACCTTCAGACGCTGGCCCCCTTCTTCCAGCCCGACCCCTGAGCGGGTCGGGTGGCTGGGCAGCGGGAATCGTATGAGATAGACGTTTGGAGACCTGGCTCCTCAGCTGCGGACTCTTTGCCGAGCTGTGTCCACATCGTCCGGGTCGACGTCCCACGCCCACTGGCCCATCTCGTCCCAAAACCGGCGCATGCCGGCGACCGGTACCCTGCGCTGCCATGGAGCCTCCACTCTCCCAGCGGGTCGCGCGCGGCTGGGTCGACGGCTCCGGCATCCGCTGCCGCGCGAAGGTCTACTGGGCGGCCCCCGCAATGTCCCTCGGTCGTCGTGGAGCCCGCTCCGCACGCTCCCTGACCCGCGGTGACACTCCCAGCGGTAACGGATTTCACGGGAACTGCCCGCGTTATAGAACCGGAGGCTGTCGCACCGATCGTGAACTGTGGTCAACTCCTGCTCCTGGTCAAGAGACGGCGTGGAAAGCCCGTGGATCAAGCCACGCCGCTGACTCATGCGTCAACCAAACCGTTCTGAGCGGCTCATTTTCGCCTTGCCCGCATGGTCAGGGCGAAAGGTGAAGCCTGCTCGAAACCCACACCTCAAGGTCCAGGGTCCAAACCTCGGGCTCGCCCCAAGCCTCCGGTGCCGGAAGGTCAAGCCGCCGCCGTCGCCGCGACCGGATGCTGTGCTGCTGACACGAAAAAGGTCTCTTCCCCGTACGGGGAAGAGACCTTCGTTGGAGCGCCCGGCAGGCCTTGCACCTGCATCTCCCACCGGTTGGTGGACGTCTTGCCTTGGACCACAGACGCGCTACCCCCGGCCCACGGGCCGAAGTTGCATCAAGATCATACCGGATCGACGGACGGCTCCCGCCCGCTTGACCCGGAGCGCTCAACCATTCCGCCGCGGTGAGATCTGGAACGACTGCCGCGTGGGTGTCGCCATGGGCACGCGCCGGTCCTTCAAGCTTGGCCAGATGACGTGATACGGCCCAACTCTCGCTACAGTTACGGCCAGCGGCGAGTAGCGCTCTGGGGGTTCGGGGCTCGCGGTCGGTTGCCGGTCAGCGCGGGATGCGGCGGCCGAGGAACGCAGCTACCTGGTCAAGGGCCGGGGCACAATCGGTGGCGGCCCGTGCTGGGGCGATGGACCCGCCGGCGGTGCGGGGCAGATCGCCGTAGATCTCCTGGACCACTGGCAGCGCGGCGTGTGCGATGTCGGGCTCGAGGTCGCGCTCGCGGCTGAGCGCTGTCGCGAGGTCCCAGCCATGCACGAGCAGCTCGACCAGGAGCTGCTCGACCACGCGACGGCCGGGAGCGGGGCCGAAGGAGCGGGCCAGCATGCCGGGCTGGCGGAAGGCATCGCGGGCCTGGGCGGCGGCGGTCTCGAAGGCGGCGATGTGGTTGTCACCGAGGTGGTGCTTGGTGTGGCCGTCGGTGGGGGGCGTGCCCTGAGCCAGGCCGCCCCAGATGGTGTTCTCCCACACCAGATGGTCGAGCAGGTCCCGTACGGTCCAGTCCTTGCAGGGGGTTGGTAAGCCGAACTGGGCCGGCGTCGTTGCGCGCACGAGTGTGCCCACGGTGTCCTGGACGCGGGTGAAAGCATTCAGCACACCGCCTGGCCAGGGATCGGTGTCGTCCGCGTAGAGGGCCTCGAGCCGGGCGTTACGCGCGCCGGGCGCGGGGTTGGCGCCCAGGGCGGTGGTGAGCCATTGCCCTTCCTCTGCGATTCCGACAGGTGCGGGGCGGCCGCCGAGGACGCACAGCAGCTGCCAGAAGCGCTCGACGGCGGGCTCAGCCGCGGCGGTGAGCTGCTCGCACAGGAGTTTGCGGGCTTTGACGCCGTCGCAGGTCACGGCAGGGTCGTTGTTCGCACGGCTGGGCAGCCAGACGGCGACGATGTCGGCGACGACCGGGTCGGCAGCTGAGGAGTCCGCTGCGATGCCGGCTTGCATCGCCTCGCGGACGCGTGCGGTCCAGGTGCCGGTGAGTGCGCGCATTTCCGCCGCCACGGCGGAGTCCTGCACTCCCTGCCCAGGACCGGCGGCGTACTCCGCCATGCGCCGCATGGCGGGACGCAGCTCCTCTCCGGCGACCAGCTCGCCCAGCTCCAGCCACGCCTCAACCTGCTCGTCGGTGGGGTCCTCCGGAAGGTCGGAGCCGGCCGCGAGGAGCCCCTCACGGAAGTGGGGCACGTCCAGATCGCCGAGGGCGCCGGTGAGGAAACCGTGGACCAGATTGCGACGTTCGTCGGGGGACATGCGGGCGGTGCGGGTCATGAGAGCGAGTCCTTCGTGGGTAGTGCGACGTGTGACGGTGCGCAGGACTGCCTGGTGAGTGCGCAGGCGGCGGATCTGCGTCTGCAGCGCCTCGACGTGTGCGGCAGCCACCTCCGAGAGCTTGTCCTCGCGATCCAGGGCGGCCCGGATTTCGCTGAGCCCCATCCCCAGCTCCCGCAGGGTGCGAGCCATGTGCAGCCGGGCCACGCCAGCAGTGTCGTAGCGGCGGTAGCCGCCCGCGGTCCGGCCGACCGGTGCCACGACGCCTACGTCCGACCAGTACCTGACCACTTTCACCGGCAGCGCGGTCTGCCGCGCCACAGCCCCGATGCTCCACGTCTGCCGCGACGAGTCGTCCATACGCATGTGCTCCACTCTCAACTCTCCCTGCATGGGAGAGTCAAGCAGCCTCGTACACTGCCGCATCTACTGCGGCAGAACCTCTACGGGGCTTCACGACCTACAGCCGGCTTTCCCGCCGGGCGAGGTGTACCGCATCTACCGCTGTGGAGGCGGGAGGCGGACGGGCATCACGATCGAACTGACCGAGCCTTGGTTGCGCGCGTTACGTGTGCCGCGGCGCAAGCGGGCGGCGGCCTAGCGGTACCTCACCGGGACCGGGATCGCGAAGTCTCCCCGCGGATCTATGAGATCCCGTTGACGACGTGGGATAAAGGCCCTCCCCGAGAGCCAGTTCGACGCCCTGCGGAGGCTGGACGTCGCCCTGCGAGAGAAAACGTCCTGGAAGCTGCTCTACGAGCCCGCCGCTCGGGCGGATCAGGTGCTGTGCCTCAGGCGAACGAGCGCTGGATCACCGCTGAGGGCGGTACTCCGAAGTGGATTCACGGGCAGGCCGACACCAACCGAGATCACGGTCCTGCCGACCCGGCAGAGCTCGCGCTGATGCACCCGTCGGCCCCCGGGTGAGCCCCTGTCCAGGCAGGTTGCCGCGGGCGTGAGCGGCCAAGGTCTGTGCTTCAGTAACGTGCTCAGGCTGCATGGGTTTCGGGGCGTTCGACGAGGTGGCCGCGTTCGAATGGGCCTCGGCCCGGACGAGGGCGATGAGGTGAAGGGCGTCTCGGCTCGCCACCACTGCTGAGCGGACTCTACGAGCTTGAAGACCCTCGCCAACGCGGCGGCTGGGCTGCCGGCGGCCTTGGTGACCTTGCTGCGGAGGCGGAAACGGTGGCATCGCCCGCTCAGCACTGGCTTACCGCGTTGCCGGTCATGGGTCGGGAGAGCACGCGGGTAACCCCTGTCTGAACGGAGCCGCAGGCCTGGGCTCCGCGCAACTGGCCCGTCCGTGTGCGCCTTCCGCATGCAGTAATGGGCAGGGCCGGGGTGGGGTCGCTGGCGTCCGGGAGAGGTAGCGGATCTTGCTCGGGTCACGGCCGGTTATGGCGGCGATGGTAGCGGCGGTGTAGCCGAGGGTGGCGAGGACCTGGACGTCGTAGTGCAGGGTGCGGTCACCGGGCATCGCTAAAAGCGGCGTGCTCTGGCGGACTTGGCGGGACAGGTGGTCCCAGGCTTCGGCGGTGGGGTTATAGGAGCCGACGAGGGTGTCCCAGCGGGAGATGAGGGTGCCGAACACCGTGTTGATGCAGGTGGTGGCCTCGGCGAGGGACAGGTGGGCTTGGGCGTAGTCGAGGTAGGGGGCGTAGTGGAGCGCGTAGAAGGCCTCGAAGGCGGGGGGCAGTGCGAGTGCGGGTGTGTCCGGTGTGGCGTGCGGGGTCATGGGTCCTGCCATGAGTGAGGCGTGGGTGACGGTCATCCGAAAGAGCCGGCGGCAAGGCGCGGCCCCTCCTGGGGCGGGTCCTGGTAGGCGGCTTGCCAGAGGGGGCGGAGGTCGGCGGGGCGGCCGTGGAGGGCGAAGACGAGGCGGGCCACGACAGGCCAGTCGGGGATGTAGCTGCCTTTGAGGGTGCGCGCGAGGATGCTGATGGTGACGCTGTCGTGCATGGCGCGGCGCAGGGCCCACAGGTGGGGGCGATCGGCGCTGAGATAGAGGCCGCGTAGGGCAGCGTGGAAGGCGTTCTGGGCTGCCTGTCGCTGGACGGGAGCTGGTGGGCGGTTGTCGGTGTCGGGGGCAGGCGGGCGCTGGGCGGCCTCCCACAGGTCGCGGAGTTCAGTGAGGTCGCCACCGCAGACCTCGTGGATGCGCTCGACGATGCCCCAGGACGGCAGGCGTGTGCCGTTGACGATGCGGGACATGTAGGAGGCGGACACGCCGGCCTCGGAGGCGGTTTCTTTGATGGTCCGGCCGGTTTGGCGCTGGAGGCAGGAGATGGCGCTCGCGAACTGGAATCGCGGGGTCATCGTCGGCACGCTGCCGCCGTTCGATTCCGTCGTCGGGGAGGCGGCGTGCTTGGAGGGCGCCTGCCGGTGGGGCGTGGCGGCGGAGCGCTCACGGATGCTGCGGCGCCGGTGGAGTCGGCGGTCGAGTTTGTCCTCGGTCCATCTTTTGCGCAGCCGCTCCTGGCTGACGTTCATGGGCTGGGCGAGCACCTTCCAGGGGTCGCCTTGCAAGCGGCCGCGACGGATGGCTGCTGCCTCGGCGTCTTCGACCATCTGCTGGAGGTCCTTGATGCGGTACAGCAGGAGCGGAGTGGGGGCGTGCTGTTGGACCGCGGCAAGGAAGTCACTGGCGGAGCGGTTGAGGTCTTCAGCAGCCTCGTTCAGGTCCGCCTCCGGCCGTTCCAGGTCCGGAGGGTTGAGGTCCTTCTTGCGGGCTGCAACTCTGCAGCGGGGGCACGCGGAGTGGGGGCGTCCGCGCCGCGTCTCTTGCAGGAAGGATTGGTTGCATTTGACGCAGGTCCGCCGCGACGGTGGGGCGGGAGTCATGTGGTGCCTCTTTCAGGGCCTACAGCGGAAAAGCCTGTGAGTGGTCGTCCTTGCCCTGCCGCGGGGGTAATTCGCGGCGGCAGGGCGGTCTGTGGCTGTGGTCAGTGCCGGCCGGGGGCTAGTGGCCGGTGGAGGACGGCAGAGGGCGACCGATGGTGATGTTTCGGCGAATGCGCTGGTAGGAGACCTGAGTACCAGCCGCAGCCTTGAGGCAAACCGCGAACACAGCAGCGGTTGCAACGCTGTCGGTCGGGCTGAAGGCGGCCAGGACAGGCAGGTTCAGTGCCGCGGTGATGAGGGTTGCGGGCACCGTGACCGTCAAGACACCGGTGCTGAGCGTTTCATCGCAGGTGGGCGGCGGCATGATAATTTCGGCACCTGACTCCAAAGCCCAAAAGGGACTTTGGTGGTGATTGCGGCCATTCGGCATGGGCTTCTCCAGTGCATGGCGAAGGGGTCGGGATCACGTTGCTCGACAGGCCCTGGCCATGGAGTGGACGCCCCGGCCAGGGTCACTGTCTTCCCGGATTGTCATTCCGGTTGCCAGGACACTACTTCGCACCTCGCCGTCGCGCCACGAGCACAGAGGGTTAAGGCCGGAGACGACCAGCCGCCCCAAAAACCCCTCCCCCACCGCCCCTTCACCGCTATCCACGCTCATGCGGACACAACTGATCCCACCGATAAGGAAACGATCAAAAGGGCGTCAGGAGTGTTCCGAAGCAGAGCACTTCAAGGCACTGGGGAGCGATCCAGCCACGCTCCCGCAGCCCAGCACTCACGCAGAGGAATCGAACACGCTGCCTCCCGCGTGCCCTCGCGCCACCCTCCGCCACATCACGCCACCGAACCCACTGCCTGGGAAGCGCCTGACCACGCAGAAGTACCGTCGACCAGCCGAAGACGCCAGAAACGCCATGCGCAGTGGCCGAGTTGCCTGGATCAGGCGCTGACCGCAGTTCCGTGATCGTCAATGGCCGGCGGCAGCGACCGAAGGCGTTCGTGCAGATCACTGGCCGCGGCGGAGGTGGAAGCCAGGGCGCGGTCCAGGCGTGCGAGCCGAGCGCGGGTCGTCGAGCGCAACGTGGCAGCAGGTACGTGCTCCAGGGCGTCGAGAGCCCGTTGCGCGGCATCGGCGGAGTGGGAGGCGGCCTCGGTCAGGGCGAGGACCAAGGTGGCCGCGGCCCAACCGGCCGGCCATCGACCCCTGCGCTTGCCCAGCAGCCTTGGGGCACTGGCCCAGCACGAGGTACGCCTCGGCTTTGTGAAGAGCGTATTCGGCAGCCTCGAAACCAAAGCGGCCGGGCACTTCGCCGACCGCATCCGCCTCCTTCCCTGCACAATCCGGAGCACACCGGTGACCCGGCGGGCGATGCCGCCCGTGCTGTGCGATGCCTGCACAGCGTTGGAGGAAGCCGTCGCCGCTGGGCAGGTAGGCGCGGTATCGCCACTTGGCGCGGTCTCACCCGACGAGCCAGAACGTCTCATCATGGGCAGCAGTCGGAGGATGGCGCGGCATGTGGTTCAGTCGTCTTGCAGTGAGCGCAGAAGTCGTGCTCGTACGTCGACTCTCCGGTCGTCTTCGGCTGTGTCGTCCGGCTCCGGCGTCGTGTGTGCATTTTCGTCGAGTGTTGTGTCGGCGTTGGCCAGCAGTGCCTCGTCGATCATCTTGCTGGAGCGGATGACGACGGACTCCGCCGGCTCCTGCGGCCAGACGGCAATGAGGTAGTCCTCGACCGGCTCGTCGCTGACCCCGTCCCGGTTGATCGCACGCCCCGATGCGTGGACGCGCACGCGGTACCAGCCCGGTCCTTGGGGGTTGAGCGCGGGAAGGTCATCGGGCGTGATGTCGTAACCGGAGTTGATGCGCAGATCACCTTCGACCGACCGCACGCTGATCTCTACGATCTCTTCCCAGTCGGTCGCCTCAACGGGCGGTGCGGCATCGAAGCACTGGGCCGTTACGCGCACGTAGCCGGTGTTGATGCCGGTGAGGATCCATGCTCCGTGGTCCATCGGAGCGGCGAGGCCGTTCGACCATCGCACTGTTTCCATGGGCACTTGGGCGTCGTCCGAGATGCCGAAGATGCCTTCGTTGACGAACATGACAGACGATGTGGTCACGTGTACGAGGCTACCCAGACAGCAGGAACAAAGGAGGCGCTACGGAGAAGTCCGCAGCGCCCCCGTGAAGGGTCAGTCGCCGATCAGCACGCGGTAGGGATCTCCGTCCAGCATCCGCTCGGCCTGGTAGAAGCTGCTGTTCATGCCGCCCTGGTAGTTCTGATCGTCGACACTGATCATGCAGGCGCTTGCCCCCTTCGCGCCCGTGCGCGAGGGCACTGTGGGTATGGAGCACCCGGGGAAGGTACGACGCTGTCCGCCGGCGGACAGGCCCTCCTTCGACGTGGCCAGGGGGTACTCGTCACAGCTTTTTCCCTGGGGCCGTGACTCGCCCCGGGGGCAGGCCAGGTCTCGGTTCCGCTTGATGGTGGCAGCGTTTGTCGTCCGGGTCAGGGGGCTTTTGAAGGTGGCTCCCGGCAGACCGGAGCGCTGCGCACGAGTGATGTGGGATGCCAGTTGCGGCGCCCTGCTCTTGCTGTAGATGAGCGGTGAGGCGTACCACGGGACGACACAGCCGACCGTGGCCCTACCGGCCGTTGCGTTGTCACAGCGGAACTCGTTGAGTTTGAAAGAGGATTTCGACACGCCGTAGGCCGCATTTGTGGCGGACAGCGTCCATGTGGTGGCGCAGCGGCCAATGGCACCGGAGCGCGTTGCCGTGGTGTCGAAGAAGGACTCCCCCAGCTTCCAGGAGCCCAGCGGAGCCAGTTTCTGGGAAGGGAAGGTCGACTTGTGGACCTTGCAAGCACCGTCCTTCGTTGCCTTGCCGCTGATGGATGCCTTCAGAGCATCTCCCCAGCCGCGGTAGGCAGAGACTTCGATCTGGTAGCCCCACCGGGGCATTCCGGAGTCGCCGTAGCTGTAGTGGATGACGTTCATATCGGCCGAGCCTGTCACCTGTCGACGGCCGTTGACCACGCGGAAAGTCTGGTAGGTCAGCCCAGAGATCCAGCACACCTCCTCGCGCTTTCCGAGGATCTGGCCGCGGGCGTTCGCACACCACTGTGGTGGTTTCACCCCAGCCTGAGGCGCGAGCCTTCTGCCAAGCATCGTCGCCTGTGTGCCGGCTGCGCCTGTTCCCAGACACATCCCCTTTCCCGTTGCTTTCGAAGTAACGCAGCTCTCGGATGGCTCCTGCCTTTGTACAGGCTTTACGGCGGGCTCAGCTCCTGGGCCATTCGCGCTCAGAGCATGAGACTGGCTGACCTGTGGCATTGTGACCTGTTCGGCAACAGCGGGACCTGCCGTGAGCGCGGCGAGAGCGCCAACAGCTAGAGCAGCAGATATGAGCATCCTCTGCAATTGCAAAACATTCCCCCTGAGTTGAGTGGGCGACGAGGCACTCACGATGCCGCCTCGCCGTCGGCGCAATCCCACCAAGAACAAGGGAAGCTCGAAAGGTCAATTCCAGTCGGCACTCAGCCACTTACCAGACGAAAGCACATGGCACACCGCAGACTCGGCGCGGCGACTTGACCACCAAAACCCCTTCAGGGCGGAATTACCTAATCCGCAAAGCTCACCACAGCGGGCCCGGCACGGCGTCTTTTCGGAAACCGCTAGGGCGGATGCGGCGCCAGCCCCGGCGCCCCGAAAGCGGGGCAAGTTGGCGCAGGTAAGCCTTGTGCGCTACTACGCCGCGACCAGCAGCACTGCCGGCCAGCGCCAGGCTCCACGGACCGCCTACACACACGGGGCCCGTGCACTGCCGCCGCAGCGTGATGCTCGGTGCCGAACTGACACGGGCTCGCCACAGCGAACGGACCCTCCAGACGACTCAGGCGCCGTGGCCACACCGCCACGGCAGGATCTTGCAGTTGCCGTCGTCGTTTCCCAAGGCAATCCTGTCTGCTCGGTCAACGAGGAGGACACATGGGGCTCGTTCTGTTCCCAGGAGACGGCGACACCAGCAGCCCCGACGTGTCCTGGTCCTACACCGGCTTCGGAGCGTTCCGGCGGTGGCTGGCGCAGGCCGAGGGGTTCGCACTAGGCGAGATGCACGGCTTCGGCGGACAGCGCCCCTGGAACGAGGCTTCCACCACCCTGGCCCCACTCCTCAATCATCCCGACGACGACGGCCCCGACCTCACACCGAACCAGTGCGCCGCGATCCTGCCCTGCCTGCAGGAGATCGCCGACCAGCCTCAAGAGGGAAGCATCGACCCGCTCCTCCAACGGCACATCGACGATGCCCGCCGGTTGGTGGTCGTCCTGCAGCTCTGCATCGAGAAGGACGTCGACCTCCTCTTCGGCTGACCGTCCGGTGTTATCGCCTTACCCTGACCAGCAGTTACGGGAGAGCTCTTGTGTACCGATCTCGTCGCCGGGCCTCAGGTCAGTGGGCCTCCCCTCCAGATAACTGATAGCGACAGTCCCCGGCTGGACGGGGGTTCCAGCCGGGGACTACAGCCCATGTGCCCGGTGCCCCTCAGTGAAAACGCGGCAGCTTGACCCTTCTCCTGCCACCGGAGGGATACAGACGTCCTAGTCTGAGGTACCCGGCAGCGGCGGAGCTCTACGGTGCCGGCGTGAACGTCACCGCCGCATCCCTGCAGCCCGCGGCGACCGTGCGCAGGCGGCCTTGGTCTCGGCGCGGTCAGCGGTCAGCGGTCAGCTGCCACCGCAGTGGCTTCAACGGGCACTGTCACCGCCCTCGTTCCAGGCGGCTTTCGCACTTGTGACGAGCTGCCATGGCAGCGTGGGGGCTCTGTCGGTTGGTCTACTCCCAGTCGCTGCTCGGTTCTGGCCACGGGCCTTCGACGGCAGGTCCGCAGTCATCGGGCAAGTGGGCGACGACGAGCGCTGCGGCCTCCTGCGGAGTCTCCGTCTCGCCAAGGAGTACGGCATATCCGGTGGCGTACACCTTGTAAGGCGTAGTGCAAGCGATGAACGGAAGGTCGTTGCTCCACGGGAAGTCGGTGTTGCGGTGAAAGGTGAGGCAGCCGTGGCTGAGGAAGGGGAACAACTAGCGAAGGCGTGGCTCGGCCGACGCAGCTTCAATCGCCCCAGGACGAGGAGGTCCGGGTCTCTCGTCGGTGTCGGGGGCCGGGACGGCTCGCCGGCGGCCGAACTGCGCGATGTGGTGAGCCATCAGCAGGCTGCTCTTGCCCCGGCTTGAGGCACTCGCCAGCGCCAGGCCATCTGCGGGTTCCTGCGGACCGGTTGTCCCCTGAGTGAGCAGTGCCGAGGGGTATTGACCTGCAGCGTTGTTAACTCAGCCGCTGCGTCACAGCATGTCATCTCGGCAGGCTTGTTTCCCCTGGTCCAGCGATGGGCTCGGGTTACCTTACGGAGCATGGCTCGGTGATGATGTCCCGTACGTCCCTCCTCCGGCATGCTGCGGGCCGCCCCGCATCTCTTAGAGGAGCTAACAAAAAGCCTCTGTGCGGCCATCGGCTCGACAGTGCGGGGCCCCACCTCGTCGGCGTACCCGGTCGCCGGTACCGCTGCGGCGCCCGCCACGTCCGCATGGGCGCCTTGTCCGACTGGCCCGTGACGCTCACCGTCACACGCGGCTGTGGCAGCGGTCCGGTTCCGATCTGGACGGGCTGGCCGAGCTGTCCGCTGCGTTCGAGGGCCTTGTGGCCGGCGACGGCGGGGACCCTGCCGAGGTTGCTGACGCATTCGTGCTCGCCGTGCGGCGCGACGCCCTGCTCTCGCGCAGCGAAAGTCTCCCGGACGCCTTGATCGCGGTGTGGGCGGGCCTGGGGCGGGTCCGGCGCGCTGTCAGCCTGGCTCGAGCCCGGCAGAGTGAAGTGGCCTGTCTGAGAGCCCTCCTGGAAGTAGTGCGGGTACCGGAATCCAGTGGGAGTGGCTGCCGCAGGAGCTCGGCTTCGGCACTGCGCACGAGCCTGCCGCCCGCCGGTTGCTACACCCGCTCGTATTCGACGTCCGTGTTCTGGCAGCTGGCTGCGAGGTTGCGCAGTGAGTCGCGTTCGCGGCGGTCGACGGTCAAAGACCAGCGCAGTTTGGTGCCGAGTACTGCGAGGTGGTGCACCGGCAGTTCTACGCGCTGCTGGGGCTCCGCGGCTGCGGAATTCTCGGCGCGCCGGGTCTTCCATGTCTTCGATGCCTTCCACCACAGTGGGATACGCCGATGTATCTGCCACCACCGAGGCAGATACCACAGATCGTCGCGACAGGCGTCGGTGAACTCGCGCAGCGCAGCTCCCACCCGCACATCCGACGCATCCACCTTGCTCGTGAGCATCTGCTCCACCTCGGCGGACGTGTAGGTCGGCCCACCCTCCGACCGGGCGCGCAGGGCGATGGCCAGGTGGTGCGCTCGTAGCCGTCGCGGGATTCGGCGGCCTGAGGGAGGGCTTCTACAGCGTCGCGGAGGCTGAGTGTCTCGGCAGCGTGCGCGGGGGCAGTGCCCCGTGCCCTGAAGTCCTCGACCGTATCCGGGAAGCCGTGTGATTTCGCGGGACTAGACGCGTCGCCCACGGCTCAGGGCTCGGCAAAGTCCGTTGGGTGGTGGAACGGGCCTTCGCCTGGCTGCACCAGTTCAAACGACTCCGTATCCGCTAGAACGACGCGCCGACCTCCATCAGGCCCTACTCGAACTGGCATGCAGCCTCATATGCCTCCGTCGCCTGCGGACCGCACGATGAAACGAGCGGTCAGTTGAGGATGATCGGATTGGTGAGTGCGGCGACGTGCCCGTTGGGATGGCGGACCTCAATGCGGACGAACGCCGAGTCCTCCGCCGTTGTGTCCCACTGCACCGCTCCCGCCCCGTCACTGGGAAGAGAGGCCCGGTGGACCTTCCCTCGATCGGTGTGGAAGCTGACGGTCCCCGCCAGCACACCTCGCACTGCCGCGTGGACTTCCACCTGCCCACCAGGAGTCGCGAGCCGCTCTCCCACACCGGCAACGCGACCATCGGCATGGGCGGTGAACGACACGTCCACATCCGCCGACTCGGCGATCCAGCTGCGGCCGGCGCGGATCCCGGCCAGGACTGCCTCCGTGCTCAGTTCTTCGGCGAAGACCACGGTGTGAGGGAGGCCGATCTGCCCTTCCAAGTGGGTGTCGCTGTTGCTCATCGCCGGCCGCCACGAGCCCGTCTGGAGGTCCGCCGCGAGGCTCCGCCCCCATTCAGCCAGCGCGGCCTCGTTGTCAGCGTTCCAGGGCCGATCCGAAGTCCACCGTCCGTTCCACACCTCCACCACGTCGAAGCCGAGGAAGGGGAACATGAAGACGCCCGAGGGGTAGGGCGCATGCGGGTGCGCAGCAACGCAAAGGCCCCCTGCTCGGTGGACTTGGTTCAGGCACTTGTCCACCAGTCCGTCCCTGACCTGGTGGTTCCAGTCGACGACCTCGCCGGGATGGATGCCGAGCGCGAGCCAGTGTCCGTTTTTCGTGGTCACCTCTTCGCCGAGAAGAATCAAGAAGTCATCGGCGGCCAGATGCCCCCAGACACCCGGGCCGCGGCTGAGTTGTGCTCCGTCGTCGCGATGAAGTCGAGCGCGCGCCCGGACAGCCAACTCTTCGGGGGTGAGTTCCCCGTCCGAGTGGACGGAGTGGACATGGCAGTCCCCGCGATACCAGGCCGCTCCGCGTCCGACCGCCCGCGCCGACGGGAAGCTCACACTCGACAAGGTTCTCCTCCCAGAGTCCTGTCGGCCCAACGCGCCGCCAGGGCAACCCGTTCCATCGCCCACTGAGCACCATCTCAGTCGAGACGTCAGACCAAGATCTCATTCTGAAACGATCAGTTAATGCCGCTCCCCCGACCGCTGAGTGGTTGTCCCGCATTGGGGCAACCCTCAGGGGAGATAGCGCTGCCTGGCGCGCTGTGGGGCAGCACGGCAAAAGGCACGGCAGACCCTGAACGCTCTGCCATCAGCATCTGGTGCACCGCCCGCCGCCGACTGCGCGCGGTCGGCGGTGCGGCCGGGGCCCACACTGTGCTCGCGACGGCCGCGACCGACTGACGCTCATGTCGATTCCAGGCCCCGGCTTCAGCCTTGGAGACCGGTCGTCAGGTCTGGGAACCAAGCGGAGGCGGGCCGAGGGGTCCATGGCAGCGCCTGACGGCTGGCCACCGCACTTGGCCTGTTTCCCGGGCAGCCCATCACTCCATCTCCTAAGCTGCTGCCGGGCCGACGGTTGGCTGCCGTCCTCACACCAGCCGGGGAGCAAATGGAAGCCGCTGCCATTGGCGCTCGTCTCGCCTCCAGCGTTGTAGCGCCGCTAATCAAGAGACTTTTCGTACCTGACGGCCCCGGTGCCGGTTTGGTCGACAAGCCGCTGCGCGTCTCGAAGCTCGTGTCGTTCAAGGGCGAGAAACGCGTCCTGTCGGACGAAGATCTGCACAAGATCGCCGAGGAACTGGTGAGCCGCGCCGCACAGTCCACCGGCGTCGAGGAACGTCTGCCGGCGTACGAACAGCGTGCTGTGGCACATGCCGTAGCGGACTCACTGAGGTCGCTCGGCTACATCGATATGGACGACGTGCAAGCCGTGCAGCTCGGCCACCTTGCGCTCTCCCGGCATCTGCGGTCACAGAGCCCCTCGGCCACTCTCGGCCTCTCCAGCGACGCGGTGACACTTCATGCGAGCGTGCTCGACACCGCGTGCCTGCACATCCTGCAGTTCTTCACTCAGAGATCCACTTTTGTGGCCCGGACACTGATCGAACACAGCCGCCGGATCGAAGAGTTATCTCTCAAGATCGACTCACTGATCGCCCGCACCCCGTCGCCGGCCGACGGTCCTTTCGAGGAGCGCTACGCCGAGTACATCGCCTCCAAGCACGGCAAATTGACCATTTTCGGACTCGATCTGTCCGAGGCGCCTGAGAATTGGCCGCTCGACGCCGCCTATCTGAGCTTGGACGCAGCGGGCGGCAGAACGCATGACCTCCCCACCCTCCTCCCCGCCGATCACATCTTGGCCGGCCGTGATCGGGTGTTGCTCCGGGGCGTGGCGGGGTCGGGGAAAACGACGCTCGTACAGTGGCTGGCGGTATCCACGGCGCGGAAGGCCCTCGACGAACGTCTTTTGTATCTCTACGGCCTGGTGCCGTTTGTGCTGCCGCTGCGCACCCTAACCCGCGGCGGCGCCAAACTCCCCACACCCGACGGATTCCTGGCCGCCGTTGGCTGCCCCATCGCCAATCTTCAGCCCACGGGGTGGTTCGACAGGGTGTTGAGGTCAAAGCGTGGGCTGATCCTGGTGGACGGGATCGACGAAATTCCGGAAAGTGAACGTCAAGAGGCTCGCCGTTGGGTACGGGAGCTGGTCAGTTGCTACCCGGACAACCGGTGGCTGGTGACCTCTCGACCTTCGGCCGTACGCCAGGACTGGTTGGTGGGTGACGACTTCGCAGAACTCGACCTGGCTCCGATGAGCCGGGAGAACGTCGCCGAGTTCATCAAGCGGTGGCACAAGGCCGCGGGCATTGGCGACCGCTATGCCACAGATCTCTTGCAGTCTGTACGAGCCAAGCAAGACTTGGGCCGCCTCGCCACCAACCCCCTGATGTGCGCGCTGATCTGCGCCCTTCACCAGGACCGTCGTGGCTACCTCCCGGACGGCCGGAAGGAGGTCTACGACGCCGCCCTCTCCATGCTGCTGTCCCGACGTGACCGTGAGCGAGGAATCTACAAGCCGGGCACCATCCGCATCGGCGAGGAACATCACATCCAGTTGATCCAGAAGCTGGCCTACTGGATGATCCGCAACGGTCGTTCCGAAATGGACCGAGCCGACGCCATCGAGCTGCTGGAGCACGCACTACCCGCGATGCCGAAGATCGCCGAGCAGGGAACGGCTGAGGAGATCTACCGCCACCTGCTGATCCGAAGTGGTCTCCTGCGCGAGCCCAGTGCGGGGTCGATGGATTTCATTCACCGCACTTTTCAGGACTACCTGGGCGCCAAGGCTGCCGTGGAAGGTCTTGACTTCGACTTTCTCATCGCGCACGCACATCTCGATCAATGGGAGGACGTCATCCGGATGTCCGTTGCCCACGCTCGGACCATGGAGCGAACCCGGTTGCTGACCGGCCTCATAGAACGAGGTGACACATCCGAGAAGGACAGCAGGCGTCTCCATCTGCTGGCAGCAGCCTGTTTGGAGCATGCGACAGAACTGAACCCGGATGTGCGGATGGAGGTGGAGAAGCGGGCCGCGGCGCTTATTCCGCCTCGATCGGCAGATCAGGCGCGCGCGCTGGCTGATGTGGGCCCCGTAGTTCTGGACCTGCTTCCCGGGCCACAGGGGCTCTCCGACGACGAGGCCTATTTCACGGTACTGTCCGCAACCCGTCTTGCCACCGATGCCGCGATCTCCGTACTGGCGCAATACCGCGACCTCTCAGACCTTCGTGTCCGTTCGGAACTGGCCCGGGTCTGGAGTCGTTTCGAGTGCGACAGGTTCGCCGAGGAAGTCATTGCTCACCTCGGCGAGGAAGATCTCTACTTCTGCGTCTCGAATGCGCAGGAATTGTATGCACTCCGCCGGTTCGGTGGCCGTTCTCGTATCCGGATGACAGGCACGATCACACCTGAGGAGTTCCAAACTGCCTGCGATCGGTCCCGTCTCACTCATTTGTGGGTGGAGGCCGACTCGGGCGCCACCTGGGAGTGGCTGGCGTACTTCCCGAATCTCCACACCATCACCTTCGAAAGCCCGCTAGCCAGCATCGATGTGAGCAGTCTCAAGAAGGTCAGGTCCCTTCGCACCATTCGGCTCTCCGAGGAATGCGTGTTCGTGGGATCGGAGGCTCTTCCGCCGTCCACGAAAATTGTGCGAGAGTGCCTGAGCACAACGACCTGATGGGCACCGTCCGCACGATAGGTGCCCGCCGATAGCAGCGCGTGCCCTCGGGTCGATGTGTTGAATGCGGTTCCGCTCATGAGTTCAGGTAGGTGCCACCGCGGGTGCCGTCTTAGCCCACAGCCTGGGCCGCGGCCTCCAAGCTCGGTATTCTTGGCCGATGCCCTCGCTGATCATCGTCATGTAGTCCGCACGAGTCAGTTCGCGTTCGATCCACTGATGCGCGCAGCGACAGCGGATGCTGATCTCGTTACGGTCGCAGATGACCATCCAGTCGCGACGGGCACCGCACTGGGGGCACACGACGGGGATACCAGTGATGCGGATTTCCTCGGGGTGGGTGGGGGCGCGCAGGCCGATGTTGCTGTTGGTGGGCTGGGTCTCCTGCTGGAGCTGCAGCAGCGGGTCGGCGCCGGATGCCGTCTGGGGCAGAACGGTTCTCGGGGCCTGAAGGTTTTCGCTGAGCATCCGCATTATCTCCATGTCTCTGTCCAACCAGCCATATCAAGCGCCGCCTGCCAATTCATGCGCATTGTTGTGCTGGTCAGCGCCTTGCCCCTCGGGAGGGTGGAGCGCTGGGAGTGCGCTGACCGGTGGCCTCGGGCGCCTGCGGCCGCGGGGTTGGGGGCTGGTGCTGGGGCCTTCGTGCGCTCCCCCTTCGAGGGGGGAGTCGACGGTGGTGGCCAGGTTTCCCAGCCGGCGCAGTCGCCAGACGAGTACCTCGGTAATGCTGTCGGTGGTGTCCAGTTCGCGCCATGCCATGGCCTGCTGGAGCAGGGCGGCGGGGTCGTATCCTGCGCGCTCGGCCTGGTCCATGGTGGCGGCCAGCGAGTCCCCACTGGGTTCGCACAGTACGTGGTCTGCGTGCTGGAGCAGGGTGGCTTCGACAGTGTCGCCATGCCGCTGTCGTACGGTTTCGGGGAGGCGGCGGTCGTGCTCTCGCATGGCGTTCATGGGGGTTAGCAACGTCCGGTGCGCGAAGGTGTTGGGCGGCTTGTTGGGCGTGGCCGCGGGCGGAATGCCAGCGTGCGGCGGCGATGGTAACGATGACCATCGTGGACAGGAGCATCGCCGTGGCGCCACCGTCCTCGCCCTTGCCCAGGGCGTTTCCGGCATGGTTGATGCCGCGGGCGGCGGAGCGGATGGCGCGGTGGTCGGCGTGTTCGGCGCGGATCTGGGAGCGGGTGGCGCGCTCGAAGGCGCGGGCGGCCTCGGCGAGTCCGTTGCGTGTCTAGGCCGGCGAGGTCTGGGCAACAGCGTCGACGCCAGATCACATGAATCCCCACTCGCCAGGAGCTTCGGGTCCTTCAGACGCTTGTACGCGTTCAACCTCAGTGAATCCCAAGCGACGAGCGACCGCTCCGCTGGCAGGCTTGGCAGCACCGTAAACATGGTGACCGCGCCACACGGCAACCTGGTCGACGCCCTCGGCACACGCTTCGTCCCGCCCGACTCCTTCACCGAGGACGTACGCGTACCGCACCGCCACAACCGGCTGTTGCTCTACACCGCCAACATGCTCCACAGCGCTACCGGCTACTGGGGCAGCACGCTGGAAGACAAACGGATGACCGCGGTCTTCTTCTGGATGGCCTGACAACACGCCTGACCAGGCCAGGGCCTCCCTGCACGGAGCGATACCGATGAACACCAGCACCAGCACCCGCTGCTCGCCGTTGCGGACACCGGCTGGCTCAAAGTAAGCGACGTCACCGGCCTGGGACCACAGCCCGGTGACGGCAGGCCGGCTGACGGCGTCAGTGGCCTCGGTCGTGATGATCGTGCAGGTCGTCCACCACCACCCCCGTGAGACCTCGTGCTCGGAGACGTCGAGTCCGGACCAAGATCCGGACCATTCACGGGCCAGCAACCCGCCTCGGCATAACGCCATTTCTGCTGGTCAACGACACGCAAGACCTATGACACCAGCAGACGAAGAACCTCCGGTGGGTGGCGCACGGAGGAACACGGCTCCCTGCCAGTTCGTTGCCGGAACGCTCTGACCTGCGCTAACGTCCTCCGGACCGATACCACTTTCCTCAGAACTTCGCAGGCGTCCTGCACGGTATCGCCGCCGCTCTGCCCGCGATGCGCGCTCAGGGCGGCGGGCACTTCGCGAACATCACCTCTGTCGGCGCATACGAGGTCTCTCCCACCGCCGCCGTCTACTGCTCCACCAAATTCGCTGTCCGCGCGATCTCCGAAGGACTGCGCCAGGAGTCCACCGGGGACATCCGGGTCACCCTCGTATCCCCGGGCGTGACCGAGTCCGAACTCGCCGACAGCATCTCCGACCCTGCTGCCAGGGAGGCCATGAAGACCTACCGCGCTGTGGCACTGCCCGCCTCCGCTATCGCGGAGGCCGTTGCCTACGCCATTTCCCAGCCTTCGCAGGTCGACGTCGGCGAAATCATTGTCCGTCCCGCCGCAAGCGCCCAATGACTCCTCCCGGAAGGAACCGACATGCCACACACTGCCGCCGACTACGACAGCGTGGCCCACAGAGTGCGGGTCTTGGAGGACAAGGAAGCTCTGCGCGCCCTCATGATCCGCGGGTGGAGGGCGCTGGACCGCAAGGACTGGCAGACCTGGATCGAATGCTGGGCCGAGGACGCGGTGCTGGAGTTCGGGACGTGGGAGAAAAACCACGGAAAGGAGGCGGTCCGGGAGAAGGTGGAAGAGGCGGAATCGCCTTACTCGAGCATGCAGCATCACATCCTCAACATGGACTTCGACGTAGAGGGCGACCGGGCAACTGGCATCGGTTACATGTGGTTCGTCGCCGTCACCGCACCCGCGAGAACCTCCTCTCCCTATTTCATGGGCGGTCCCTACGACTGGGAATTCCGTCGAGGTCCGGACGGCTGGCTCGTGGTCCGCCAAAGGCTCGGCGTCTGGCGGACCGACGGCGAGGACACCCTGCAGACCTTCGAGTAGATGTGGTTCCCCTGACGCCGCGCGCGGCAGACCGTCGGCCGCGAGGACGTCTCACTTCCACGACCGCGTGGCCGCCGCGCTCGTCCTTCTTTACACGCATCCGCTCATCCGGATCACACGGCTCCCTTCGAGGGGCACGGACTCGTGCAGGTCTTCGCCGCCGACGACGCGGTGATCGGCGTGGAGCTGGCCGAGCGGCTGAAAAGCTAGGGCGTGCCCGCAAAAGTCCTGCCAGGCTTGTGACGCCTGGCAGGACTCTGCGGACACGCCCCAGCGGTGAGGGTGGCTCGGTCAGCTACGCCCCGGGCTGTGAGGAGGGTGCGCCCTCGGGTGTGGGTCAGCTCGTGCGCGAACGCCGCCTACGGCGCACGGCGGTGACCGTGGTGGCTGTGACCGCGAGTACGGCCGCGGCCGTGGCGGTCCACGGCAGCCACGCCGTCGCCCCTTCGGACCCGGGCCCGGACCCGGACTCCGCTCCCGCCCTGGCCGCCGCATGTGCGGTGGCCGGTGTGGCGGGCTCGACGGAGGGGGCCGCGGAGGCGGTCCCGGACGCCGTGGGCCGCGCCGGCCGGCGGGTTGTCTTCCCCTCGGGCCGGGGGTCCACCACCGGCACGTCGATCTTCCCCTCTCCCCGGCCGAGTTCCGGGAAGCCGGATTCGACGGTCACCTTCCAGGTGCCCGGAGGCAGTACCTCCTGGGTCGTGACGGTTCCGGCGTGGCCCAGAACTGCGACCAGCCGCCACGGGCCACGCGTGCGCCCGTCCGCGGACACCGCGGTCAGCGTGCCCGCGATCCGCTCGTCGACCGGGTCATGGTCGTCCTCGTACGTCGCCTTGGCCCGTACGTGCCCGGTGTCCTGGCCGGTGACCGTGAACTGGATGCTGTCACCGTGCGCGTCGGCCTGCCCGGCCTGGGCCAGGACGAGCAGCGGCGACGCCAGGAACGCCAGGAGGGGCACGCACAGTGCGCGAGGACGCAGACGCATGAATCAGGGGCTCCTTGCCGAGGTGGCCGGTGTGGCCGGTGGGGCTGGGATGACCGGCGTGGCCGGGGAGAGGGGAGGAAGGCGGTCAGGAGACGGGCTGGGCGGTCCAGTTCTGCTGGCCTCGGCTGTCCGGCCGCTGGAGTTCGAGCAGCGTGCCGCCGTAGTAGTCGCGGGCGCTGACACCGAGCAGAAGGTCCGTGCCCTTGGGGGCCAGCGTCCACGTGCTGCCGGAGGCCGTCGTCTTCCACTGCTGCGACGCGGCGGACGAGCACGGCTGCTGCATCACGTACGCACCGGCCTGGAGCGAGCCGCCGACCTGGAGGCACTTGTGGGACAGCACCGACTCGATCCGCAGGTAGCCGCCGCCCGCGTCGCGGAAGACCCACTGCTGGTTGGCGTAGCCGTGACGCTGCCATCCGATGAGGACCGTGCCGTCGGCGGAGGATCCGCCGTAGAGGTCGGCGGCCTTGCCGGTGAGGGGGTTCAGCAGTGCGTAGGGCTTGCCGAAGGTGAGCGTCTTCGTCGGGTCGCCTGCGGAGGTGGTGTGGAACGACGTCTTCGGGCCCGGCTTGGAAGTACGGCCGTCGCGGTCCTTCACGGCGATGGCGACGGTGTAGTCGGTGTCCGGGCGCAGGTTGACGACCCGGGTCGCGGCGGTGGTGACGCTGCCGATGGACTGGTCGTTCAGGACGATGTCATAGCTCGCCGCGGAGTTGACGGCCTGCCAGCTGATGCTCGCGGTGTCGGCGGTAATCGTGCCGACGACCGGCTTCGGGCCGGCGGTGGGGCCCGGGTCCGGGTCGGGGCTGGAGCCGCCCTTGATCAGGAACTGGTTGTTCGCCACGTTCCAGTGGGTGGCGAGGTAGCTGCCCGGCCGGGGGTCGGTGTTGAAGTAGTCGTCGTGGTTGCAGTCGAGGCGCTCGTCGTGGCCGCGCTCGGGGCAGACGGTGCGCATCTGCGGGTAGTAGGGGGTGTCCGAGTAGCACATGATGTCCCACTCGTCGGTGCAGTGTGCACCGCGGCTGGTGTTGGGGGCGCTGTTGTTGACGGCGCCCAGGTTGTGGCCCAGCTCGTGGGCGGCTGTGGAGGCGCTCCAGCAGCCGGAGTCGGTACGGCCGTAGGACGGGCCGAAGTTGCTCTGGTTGCTCGCGTCGGGACGTTCGTCACCGGCGAAGCTGCCGATGCCGCAGTACACCTGCGCATCGGCGAAGATCATGTACTTCCGGTCGCGGCGGTTGTAGCCCCGCTCCGCCAGTGCGTTGTTGGTGGCACTGAACTCGCCGAGCGATGAGGCAGGCAGTTCGACGTCGAGGACCGTGGGGGTGCAGTCGGATCCGGTGACGTACCGGATGTGCCGGGTGCCGCCCGTCTCCTTGGCGCTCTCGGCGTAGATGAGGTCGGCGCCGGCCGCCCACTGCTTGAACGAGGCGACGTACTGCCCGTACCGGGACTGGCCGGGCGCGTGTACGTACAGCACCTGTACGCGGTTGCCGGTGGCGCCGTCGCCGTCGCACACGACCTGCTGGCCGCCCGCCGCAGCCGTGCGGTCTCCGTCGCCCGCGGCGGGTGCCTGGGCCGCGGCGGTCTGCTGGCCGGCGTCCTTTTGGGCGTCGAGTACCGGCGGGGCGTCCTTCAGTAGGTCCTTCGACGACGGCGCGTGGGCGTCGCCGCTGTTCAGGTCCGGCTTGGGTGCGCTGGCCTTGACAGCCGGCGGGGTGGTGCGGTGGATGTCGACGCCCTTCGGCGGCTCGTCCGGTCCGTGTGTGCACAGTCCGGAGCGCACCACCTTGTAGACGCCCACGCAGGAGTCGCTCTTCGGGGCCGGCTTGAGGCCCTTGTAGACCATGCCGTGCTTCGGGTCGTTCTTGGGCAGCTTCTCCAGCGGTGCGAGCGGCTTCTTGTGCTCGGGGCTGGCGGCCGGCTTCGTCGCCGTCTGCGACGCCGAGCCGGGCGCGGCCGCGGTCTCGCGGTCGCCGGAGGCACCGCCATTGGTCACGCCGTAGACGACGCCCGTGGCGACGATGCCGGTCGCGGCGAGGACCGCGGCGGCGACTATGCCGGTCCGACGACCGCCACCGGCGCTGCGCGCGGCGTGACGGCGTCTACTTCTCTTCCCCAACTCTCTCTCCTGCCGTGTGGTGTGTGGTGGTGATGAACAGGCGTTGGGCACGTTGCGGCGCGTGAACGGTGCGCAGGGTGGTGCCGTGGAAGGCCCGTGTTGTGGGGGGTTCAGGGGGCCGGGGGGTTCGCGGCGGTTCGCTTCAGCGGTGCCGCGCCGGCGAAGTCACGTCAGCGGGAACGCGTCAGCTGCGTCGTGACGTGCTGTGTCCGGCACGGGCCGCGCCGGCCCGCAGGCGACACCGGCTCCGGCCGTCCGCACAGGTGGGGGTGAGCGCGTGGGGGCGGTGCACCGTGCCGTTCTTCCGAGCGCTCGTCGCTCTCACCGGGCCCGGCCGGCGGAGGGCGGTGTTGTCGGCCGGGGCGCTCCGGGAAGAGACCGCCGCGGTGATCCGCTCGGCGGGGCCGGTGCCGTCCGGGTCGGTGGGGTCGTGGAAGCGAGGGGTGCGCAGGTCCTCCGGGCGGCGCTGTACCGCCGGCCGGCGCTTCGGGGCGGTGCGCGGCGGTGGCCGGCCGGTCTTGGTTCGCTCGGGGGCGAGCCGGCCGGCGGCCTGTCGGACGAAACGTTTCTTCTGGGGATTGGCCGGACGTGCGGGCGAGTTGACCGGCAGGGGACGCGACGTGACCGGACGGGAGGGCCACGGCCGGCCGCGGGGCGAAGGGTCTTCGCCGTCGGCCCCGGTCGGCGGGGTGGGCGGCGCCCGCGAGGGAGCCAGGCAGCGCTGTGGTGCTCGTAGTCCGTCCGGCCCGGCGGCCGTGGGGTATCCGGCGACGACCTCGGCGGTGGCGAGAGCCGGTGCCACGACGGCGCCCGGCACACACGGGAGCATGGGCGGTACGGGGCCCGGCGGCGCCCGCGAACGAGCCCGCCTTGGCTGCGGGCAGCAGGGTCATCCCTCCGGCCGGCCGCGCCGCGGCCTCCCCGGCGTCCGCCTTCGCGCACACCGCCTCCAGCAGCGCGGCCGCGGCCGTCCCGGTCATGGGCGCCAGCGTGAGGTTGACGAGGAGTTTCTCGGCGGGTGCCAACTCCTCCCGGTGGCCCGAACAGCTCTCGCACGCGCGGACGTGCCGGGAGAACCGTTTTCGCCACAGCGGGGAGGGCGCCCCGTCCCACCGTTCCGCCATCGACTCCAGTTCCGCACAGGTCCGGGGGCCCGCCTTGCGGGTCGAGTCCAGTGCCCGCACCACCACCCGGGCCGTCTCCAGCTGGCCCTTCATCCGCTGCACCCGGACGCCGACGTGCTGGGGCGAGAGCTCCAGGGCGGCCGCGACCTCGGCGCGGGTCAGTTCACCCGCCGCCTCCAGCCACCACAGCGACATCAGTGCCGTGTCATCGCTGTCCAACCAGTGGGAGGCCTGGGCGAGTTCGCGGCGCTGGCCCTCCAGGCCCAGGCGCGTGAGGGTGGCATCGACGAAGTCCGCGCCGGGGTCGGCGATGTCGAGGGAGTCGTCCAGCCCGTCGTACCCGGGGAGGGGCGCGGTCCGCGACTGGTTCTCGCGCCAGTGCTGGCGTATCTGGTTCATGGCGATGGCCACCAGCCACGACCGGAAGTCCGCCGGGTCGCGCAGGCCGTCCAGGCCGTTGATGACGCGGAGCATGGTCTCCTGCACCACGTCGTCGACGTCGGCGTGACCGTTCAGGGCCCGGCCGACGATGTTGTACACCAACGGCAGGCACTCGCCGACGAGTTCGTCCTGAGCCCGATGGTCGCCGTTCTGTGCGGCCGTGACCACCGCCACCCCGTTTTCCGCGTCCACGCCCCCCACTCTCTGCGTTTGCTCTCTCGGCGCCGGTGCGCGCCACTGTGTTCCGCCGTACATGTAAGGAGACGCGGGTGACTGGCGGTGCGTAACAGAAATTGGCGAGCAGACTTTCACGACCTTTCACAGCAGGGCCCATTTACCTGCGTTTGTCCAGTTGCCCAAGCCATCCCCCTACCGTTATGCGTTCCACCTGACTACACATGGTCACGATGGGGGAACCGTTCGGCGAGTTCCGCAACGGCTTCGCGGAGGCAAACCGACCCCTCATGAGGGGCGCACGCACCCTCCGGCCGTGAAGTGTGGTGTCCCGCCACATGTACGACGTACCCGGACGTTTCTACGGTGTGGCCACACGTCAACCTCCCCGCACCCGCGGGGGTAGTCCGTGCCGGGGGGCGAGATCATCTTCGAAGGGGAGGACAAGGAGATCCTCCGGGACGCCATGTTTAGTGGCGCCGCCGGTGCCGCCGGCGGTGGTGCGAACCACGCGGGAGAAAAGATCAACGACAGCGGCGGTGCCCACCGTGCAACCGGCCGTGAGGGGTTCCCCGGATGACAGCAGATCCCCGTCGACGGCATCATCTACGGCGCCGGCAACGCCGCCAACACCGAGCTGAGCAGCTCTCTCCCAGGTCGGTCGGTCTGATGGTGCCGGTGGGATGATCCAGGAGGGAACCGACTCCGAGGGCAGGCACTCGCGGTGGACGTTCACCGACGTCACGCCGACCTCTTTCCGCTGGCAGGGTTTCAGTGCCGCCCCCGATGGCGAGTTCGAGTTGTTCCAGGAGATGCACGCGACACGCCGATAGTGCGGCAGCCGCCACGCGGTGGCGTGGCCTGAGCAGGCTGCCCTGGTGACAGAGCGAGTACGCGTCCGTGAGAGCGATGACGACGAGGGGCGGTGCCTGCTGCGGATCATCCGCAGGGGCACGGGGCCGGTGGTGACCGGGCGGCGCGCCGGAATCGACAGTCATCGACAGTCAGCGACAGTCAGCGATACGTTGCCGACGCCCGCGCGCCAGACGGGGTCGTCGACCTCGGCCACTGAATGAAGCAGCTACGCCCGCAGCTCGGCACACATCCGCCCAACCGCATCGCCGTGCCTGGCAGCCACGACGCCGGCAGTTGGAGCATCCACGACGGCTCCGGGCTCTTCCGAAGTGACGACACCTACGACGTCTCTCGCGTCTGACCGGGCCCGGCCGGGCCCGGCCGCGAGCATGGCCCATACCCGGAGTCGCCCGATCGTCGACCAACTCGATGCGGGAGCAGGCTACATAGATCTGCGCCTGTGCTACCAGGACGGCCAGTGGTACACCGACCACGGCGGTCCGCTGGGCGGCGCGTTCTCGACGGCCCGTCCGGCACGGGCGAGACCACATCCCTCGCCCGTTGGATCACCAGTCACCCCTCCGAGGTGGTCGTCCTCGGCGTCCGCGTCACCGCGGACGCGGCAGAGCTGCCCGCCGCCCACGAAGACGCCATGAGATGCCTCAGAGCGCTCCTGCCGGGCCGCACGGCTTCGTACGGTGCGCCCGGCACGGGTGGCCTCAACCCCACGTCGCCCTACGAAGCGTTCCTGTCCGCGGGGAAGAGGAGCTGAACGGCAGGGGCCTCAGAAAGCGCATCGCTGGGCCATGCGAACCTCCGGTCAGCCAGCTGCCTGTTGGGGACGGAAGGTGCGGCGGTACGCCTGGGGGCTGACGCCGATGGTGGCGTGGAGGTGTTGGCGCAGGGAGGCACCTGTGCCGAATCCGGCCCGGTGGGCGACCAGGTCGATCGGCCAGTCGGTGGTCTCCAACAAGTGGCGTGCGAGGTCGACGCGTTGGCGGGTGAGCCACTGTCCGGGCGAGGTGCCGACTTCGTCGCGGAAGCGGCGGCTGAAGGTGCGGACGCTCATGTTGGTGTGGGCGGCGAGGTCGGCCAGGGTGAGCGGTTCGGCCAGGTGCTGCATGGCCCATGCCCGGGTGGTGGCCGTGCTGCCGGTCGACGGGCCGGGGACGGGTCGCTGGATGTACTGGGCCTGGCCGCCGTCGCGCCACGGCGGTACGACGCACGAGCGGGCGACCTCGTTGGCGATGTGGCTGCCATGGTCGCGGCGGACGAGGTGCAGACACAGGTCGATGCCCGCGGCGACTCCGGCGGAGGTGAGGACATCGCCGTCGTCGACGTAGAGGACGTCGGGGTCGATGCGGGTGCGGGTGAACATCCGCTGGAGCCGGTCGGCTTCGCGCCAGTGGGTGGTGGCCCGACGGCCGTCGAGCAGGCCGGCGGCGGCCAGGACGTAGGTGCCTGTGCAGATCGCGACGATCCTCGTTCCGGGGCGGATCGCGGCCAGGGCATGCCGCAGCGGGCCGGGCAGACGGCCCTCCTCCCGGATCGGTCCCAGTCGGTGAGAGGGCGGGACGACGATGGTGTCGACGGTGGCCAGCAGGGAGGCGTCGTGGGCGACGGCGAGGTCGTAGTCGCCCTCGGCGCGCACGGGACCGCCGTCCAGGCTGCAGGTGGCCACGGAGTACAGCGGGTTGCCGTCCCCGTCGCGGGCGGCGTTGAAGATACGGGCGGGGATGCCGAGCTCGAAAGGGACGACGCCCTCCAGGGCCAGAACGCCAACACGGTGCATGGCCAGATCCTTTCAGTACCTGGCCATCACGCCACCACCAGGGGCGTAGCCGACCGGCCAGTTTGGAGCCCTGTCGGGACCACCGGCACGAGAACCCGCTACGCCCCCGGAGAAGGAACGCCGTCATGCCCCAGCCCAGCACCGCCCCTTCGACCATGCGCGCCGTGTCCCAGGACAGGGCCGGAGCCCCCGACGTCCTCAAGGTCGTCGAGACCGAGCGACCGGAGCCGGGGCGGGGCGAGATCCTGGTCCGTGTGCGCGCGGCGGGCGTGAACCCCGCCGACTGGAAGACCCGCGAGCGCGGTGTGTTCGCCACCGGAGCGACGCCTCCCTTCATCCTCGGCTTCGACGTGGCCGGAGCCGTCGAGGCCGTCGGCGCCGGCGTGACGATCTTCCAGCCCGGCGACGAGGTGTTCGGGATGCCTCGCTTCCCGTACCCGGCGGGCGCGTATGCCGAGTACGTCACAGCACCGGCCCGCCACTTCGCCCCGCGCCCACGCGGCCTCGACCCCATCCAGGCCGGCGCCATGCCGCTGGCCGCGCTCACCGCCTGGCAGGCCCTGGTCGACACCGCTCACCTCCAGCCGGGGCAGCGCGTGCTGATCCACGCCGCGGCCGGCGGTGTCGGCCGCCTGGCCGTACAGATCGCCAAGGCCCGCGGCGCATATGTCATCGCCACCGCCAGCGCCGCCAAGCACGACCTGTTGCGCACGCTCGGTGCCGACGAACTCATCGACTACCGCACCCAGGACGTCGCCGACACCGTCCGCGACGTCGATGTCGCCCTCGACAGCATCGGCGGACCCAACTGGACACGCACCCTGCGGACCCTGCGCCGGGGCGGCATCCTCATCTCCCTGCTGCCGCCGGACGACACCTTCCCCATGCAGCAGGCCGAGAAGGCCGGGGTACAAGCGGTTTTCATGCTCGTCGAACCCGACCAGCAGGGGCTGCGCGAGATCAGCGCCCTCGTCGAGGACGGCCGCCTGCGGGTCATCGTCGACGCGACGTTCCCCCTACAACAGGCCGCCCAGGCACACACGTTGGGCGAAACCGGCCGCACCACCGGGAAGATCGTCCTGACCGTCGCACCTGACCCCGAGCAACCCTAAGGCCCTCGCCCCGAACGTGCCTGGAACGGCGATCTACTGATCGGGGAGACACCGACCAGGCTCTGGGGGGAGATCATCGACCGCGGCCAAAAGGGCGGCTGCGGAGCCGTTCGCGCCTACTTCTTCCCCAAGCGAGCGTCAGCCCAGCAGATCAGGCCGCGTCCGCGGTCACCTCGCACAGTGGCCGGATGGACCCTCCGGCACCCCGACGACTTCCGCGAAGCCGAACGCTCCAGCTCAAAGACCCTGGCCAACCTGCCCCATCTGAACGTCCTGCCCGACCACGTGCGCGCCTTTGGGCAGATTCTCACCAACCCAGGGCGGCCAACTACCCCAATGGATCTCCGCTGTCCGCACCAACGACCTGCCCAGCATGCACACCTTCGCCAACGGCCTCGCACCTCACCTCGACGCTGTTCACCGCGGGCCTCACTCTTCCCTGCAACTCGGGCGTCGTCGAAGGCCATGCCAACCGCGTCATTCTGTGGAATCAGCGATGTCAAGCCGTGTACGTGTGCATCACTTCGAGGTAGTGACGATCTCGGTGAGGCACGTGGTTGTTCCGGCCCGGGAGGCTGAAGACCGAGTAGACGTCAGCAGGCCGAGTGAGGATGCTGGACTGCTGGCCGAAGGTGAGGGTGTCGTTGACGTGATGCTCACAGCCTGCGGTGTCCAGGGCCGTGACCAGTTCCTCGCGGAGCACAGTGGCCTCGAACGACTCTGATTCGGGCAGGACGAGAGCGGGGAGCTTCGCTGTCGAACCGGGCCAGAGGTGGATCCAGATGCCGCTGACCGCCCGCTGGGTGACATCCAGCTTGAGTCCGTCCCAGGAGTATGGGTAGCCGTCGATGTCGGGCCCCTTCAGGAGGATGGCGGGGTGTGGCCGCCCCGGGCCGAGGAGGTGCTCAGCCTCGGCCAGGGGCATTCCGCAGTGGAGCGGACCGATCCGGCCGGTTCGAGCGAAGCCGACGAGCACGTTCATCAAGGTCACGGCAGTGACTGTGCCACTCTCCTGAGCCTGTGCGCACTCCGATATCAGCACGGCGCGAAGCCCGTCCCTTGTCGGACGTCGACGAGCGGCAGAAGGCGGTCCGTCACCGGCAGGTCCCGTTCGCGTGGTGACGGGCCGGCCGGAGTGGGTGTGTCGGCGAGACGGTCGAGTAGCCGGTCCACGGCTGCCTGGCCGTCCTTGACGGAAGGCTGCTCGTCGTCGGCCAGCGGGATGGACACGGCCATCTTCTTCAAGTTGCCTTTAAATTCTGGGAGTTGGGATCGAGTGAATTCCTGTGGGCTGTGGAATTCGCAGCGTGCGCGGGCCATGCGGTGCTGGCATTGCTCGAAGAAGGTGTAGCTGCAGTAGCCGTGTCCGAGGTCGTAGTGCTGCCAGGGCTCACCGGCCGCGGCAGCCGGTGTGGTGTGGTATTGCTGGTCGAGACGGTCCGCAAGACAAGGTCCTCCTGGACGTCGCCCTGACGGTCGCGCTCGGCGGTGACTGCCTTGCGGATGTCGCCATGCTGCGGTGCGAGCCGGCCGTTTTCGGGCCGGTCACTTCCGAGCCGACGGTCTCCCGCCTGATCGACGTCTTTACCGCCGGGCACACACGCTCCGGTCTTCAGACGGTGGCCGTGCGCGTGCCCGACCACCCCGTCGCACTCGCGCTGCTGTCGGCATTTGGCGGCGGTGTCACGGCCCCGTCCGCCAACCGCTTCGGCTCGGTCAGCCCCACCACCGCGGACCATGTCCGTGCGGAGCTCGGGGAGGCCGTCGACTTCGTGCTGGACGGAGGCTCCTGCGAGGTCGGCGTCGAGTCGACCATCGTCGACGCCACGGGCGAGATCCCGAGCATCCTGCGGCCCGGCGGGGTGACGCGTGAGGAACTCGAAGCGGTGCTGGGCTGCCCGCTTGCAGTCCACTCGACCAGTCGCGTTCGCGTGCTGGGCCAGCATCCGTCCCACTACGCGCCGCGTGCGCGGGTCGTCCTCCTCCAGCCGGGGAAGGTCGTTGCGGAGGCGGAGCTCGCGCAGGAGCTGGGTCATCGGGTGGGCGTCTTTCTTCCCCTGTCCTTCGCCGACTCTGCGGTGAAGGCGCACGCCGTGGTGGCGGTCCCCGCTTCGATGGCCGCCTACGCGCGCGGGCTGTACGGGTTCCTGCGCGAACTCGACCAGCGGGGGTGCGACCTCATCGTCGCGTCCCTGCCGGCGGCGGAAGGGTTGGGACTCGCGATCGCGAACCGGCTGCGCCGTGCCGCGGGGCCCCGGTCTTCCGCGTGATCAGCATCGGATTGGTGGCGTGCCTGGGCAGCTGCGGCCGAGGCGGTCAGGGCGCGGCGGGCACCGCCACCTCGAGGCCGCGGGCCGCGACAAGCTGCGCGCTGCCGTCGGCCAGGCGGTAGCACAGGCCCACCACGGCGGCCTGCCCGGCGGCGACCTTCTCGGCGAGGACCCGGGAGCGGTCCAGCAGCAGGTCGACGGTGTGCCTTATGTGCTCGGCGAGGATCTCCTCCGGCTCCACGTGTCCGGCGGCCCGGGCCGCCAGCACGCTGGGCGTCACCCGCTCCACGACGTCCCGGACCTACCCGGCCGGTGTCATGCCGTCCTCCAGCGCGGCGCACGCCGCGCCGACCGCGCCGCAGGAGTCGTGGCCGAGGACCACGACCAGCGGGCAGTCCAGGATGTCCACGCCGTATTCGATGCTGCCCAGCACCTGCGGGCCCATGACGTTGCCTGCGGTGCGGACCACGAACAGGTCGCCCAGGCCGCGGTCGAAGATGATCTCGGCGGCCAGCCGGGAGTCGGAACAGCCGAAGAGAACGGCGAAGGGCTGCTGTGATGGTGCGGTCTCGGCGCGGCGGGTGGCGTCCTGGTTGGGGTGCTCGGGGGTGCCCGCGACGAAGCGCTGGTTGCCGGCCAGCAGCAGCGCGAGGGCGTCGCGGGGCGTCGGGGCCTTGATCTCGGCCATGTTTGCAGCCCAGGACCCGGCACCAGGCGTCGTCGCACCGGCCATGCGTAAGCCTCTCCCACGACGCCGCCGCGGGGCAGGGGGCAGCGCTGCCTACGAGCGAGGTCGGCGGGCGCGGGAGCTGGACCTTTCGTAGATTGAAGAGGGAGCGACTGGCAGGAAAAGCGTGTGGCACCGAAGATCGACTATCCGGGGGTGTTCGCAGCCCTTCCGAGCCCGTGCCTGGTGCTCGGCACGGACCTGGTGATCGCTGATGCCAATCCGGCCTTCTGCGAGGTGACCGGACGCAACCGAGCCGAGCTGCTCGGGCAGTACCTTTTCGACGTTTTCCCGGACAACCCCGGCGACCCGGAGGCCGATGGTGTGGAGACGCTGCAGGCCTCGCTGCACCGTGTCCTGTCCTCCGGCCAGACGGATCACATGACGTTGCAGAAGTACGACATCCCGGTCCCCGGCAGCCCCGAGGTGTTCAAGGAGCGGTGGTGGACCGCGATCAACGTGCCCGTTCTGGGTCCGGACGGGAGGGTCGCCTGGATCATCCACCGGTCCGAGGACATGACCGATGTCGTCCGCGCCCACCGCACCGTGCACCAGCCGTCGGTCCGCCCCGGCCGGGAGGCGGCGATGGAAGCCGAGCTGTACGCCCGGGCACGGCAGCTGCAGCAGCTGAACGAGGAACTGCGGCAGGCCCACGCCCGTGAACGGCGCATCGCCGTCGCCCTGCAAGAAACCATGCTCCACTCTCCGGACCTGGCCCGGCACCCGGACATTGCCGTGCGCTACCTGCCCGCGGTCGGAGCACTGAACGTGTGCGGCGACTGGTACGACGCGGTCGACCTGCCCGCGGACCGTTTCACCGTCGCGGTCGGTGACGTGGTCGGTCACGGGCTGATGGCTGCCACCGTGATGGGCAGGCTGCGCAGCGCGCTGAGTGCCGCCACCCGCGCCGTCCACGGCCCGGCCCAAGCGCTGGAGGTGCTGGGGCTGTATGCCCGCTCGGTCGAGGGAGCACTGGCCGCCACCGCGGTCCAGGTCCTGATCGACTGCCACAGCCACCTGCTCATCTACAGCAGCGCCGGCCACCCCCCGCCCGTGCTGCTGCACCCGGACGGCTCCTGCCATCTGCTCGACCAGGCCACCGACCCGCCATTGGGCGCCCGCCCCGAACATGTCCCCCGCCCCCAGGCCAACGCGACCTACACGCCCGGCGACACCCTCGTCCTCTACACCGACGGCCTGATCGAACGCCGCGGTGAGGACATCGACACCGGCCTGACCCGCCTGACCTCCACGCTCGCCACCTGCACCGAATTCGGCGCGGAACACCTCGCCGACGCCCTCCTCGCCCGCCTGGGCCTCGCCAGCGGCGCCGACGACGACATCGCCATCGTCGTCGTCCGCCTGGACCGGACGACCCGACCGTACTGATCAGGCCGATGTCGTCGCCGGTGAACGTGCGGCCATGGGGAGAGGCAGCCGGCTTGGTGCGGTCGCATGGCGGCCCTGGCGGACCGCCCCGTCAACACAGCCGAGAGAGGCCGGGTTTTGTCACGATGCCCGTTATGCAGCAGCTGCCGATCCCCTGCCCCGCTCACCTCATCCCCGACGCCTCCGGCACCGACGCTTTCCACGCCACATACCGGCAGGCCATGGCCCAGCAGGCGGTATTCGTCGCCATCGAAGCCGAAGGACCTCAGCGGTGGACCGTCAAAGCGGACACGCCTACCGCCGGCTCCGGCCACACCATCGAGGACGCGGTGAACGATGCGGCCCCGGCCGCGATCACCCACCTGGTCCACAACCATGAGGCCGACTTCGGCGCGTACACAGACCCGGTCTACTTCATGATGCACGGCGTGCGCAGCGAAGAGCGGGCCGGTGAACTCGCGGCCGCCTTCCACACCGCCGCGGGCTTGCCGACGAGTGGAACCGGCGGATCAAAGTTGACGGCGCCATCGCCGTGATCTTCGTCAGCTACAGCCAGAAGATGCTCGCCGCACTCGACATCATCGACCTGAGCTGAAACGGGCGCCGTGTCGATAAGGGGTGTCCCGAGCATCCGGCCTCCTACCCAGAAGAAAAGACCAAGAGGTCCTCGGGTGCAGGTGCACGCCACGCGCCCTGCCGCGCCTCGGAGCCGGCAACCAGGCGGGCCACGGTTTCACCCGACGGGGCGCGCGAGACGCTGGGGTGAACGGCACAGGGGCACAGTGAACGGCACATGGGGAGGCCCTCCGTGGCCTGGAATGCAGCCATCGGACTGGGGGGACTGTTGGTCGCCGGGTTCAGTCTGTGGCTGACCTATCGGACGCGGCTGTCCCCGTACCAACAGAAGCTCTACTATTCGCAATGATTACGGCCCCGCGCCTCGGAAAACACGCGGGCATCAAGGCCCGCCAGGGCGTGCCCGTGGGGTATGCCAGGCCGCCGCCTGGCCCTCGTCCGTAGGGGCGGCGGGCTGTGTCCGCGCAAACGCTCATGACGCTTGAATGGCATGAAGGTACCCACGCGGTCGCAGAGATCCTTTCCGGTCATGTTCCGAAATACCAGGGGGCCAGTCGAATGCGATTTCCTGAGTGGTGGTACGAGTCGCTGCGGCGTCGGGATGCGATGTGGGACCGCATCGAAAGGTCCCGTGTGGACGAGGAGTTGGATGCGGGGCTCCCTGACGTACCGCAGACCCCCACCGGATGGCGCACCGTGGACACCTGCGCCGTTGCAGGCTTCGGGCTCGTGGCGGGCTTCCTCGTCACTCTCTGGCTGCTCCGTTGACACCGGTGGGCCCCCGTTCACCCCACGCCAGTCACACGGCTGAAAAGCGCGGTTGACGGCGTGTCGGACAAGTGTCCAGGATGGCCGGGTCCTTGCGCCTGCTGATGAGGTAAACCAGCTTTTGATGTCCCTCAGATGCAGGTAACCAGCTTTGCGCGACCGGGGGAAGGCGCATGGGGTTGTCGCCCTTCGAACGGGACCTGGTGGTGGCGCTGCAACGCGCACCCCGGGTCCCGTACGCCACGCTCGCCGACGAGCTCGGTGCCGACGAGCGCACCGTCCGGCGGGCGCTGCGGCGCCTGCAGGAGGACGGCGTCCTCACGTACTCGGCCACCGTCTCCTACGAGGACACCCATGGCTGGCTGGCGGCCCAGCTGGAAGTCGGCTGCCGGGCAGGCATGAGTGACACCGTGGCCCATGCACTGGCCGAGCGGGCGGACACCCGGTACGTGGCCGTGACCACCGGGGACTGCGATGTGGTCGCGGAACTGGTCGCACCCGATCCGGGCGCCCTGCACGACCTGGTCACCAACGAACTCGAAGTACTGGACGGCGTGCGGTCGGTGCGGACGCAAGTCGCCATGCGGCTGTTGTTGACCGCCGCCGATTGGGACCCCGACGGCCGGCGCACCGCCGCACGCCAACAGGCGATCGACGGCGTGCCGAAGCACGTGGACGTGGAGCTCGACGAGATCGATGTGGCCATCGGCCGGGTGTTGGACGACGACATCCGTATGTCAGCAGCGAAGATCGCGCAGCGGGTCGGGCTGCACGAGACCACGGTGCAGCGGCGGCTGCGCCGGATGACGGAATCGGGTGCCCTCCACGTCAGGGTGGATGTGCCTCCCGCCGAACTCGGTTTTCCCGTCGAGGCACGGTTCACCCTCCAGGTACGGCCCCACGGCCTGGACGCCGCGCTGCGTCGGCTGGCGATCGAGCCGGCGCTGCGCGCGCTCTACGTCGTGACGGGCCCCTCCCTCGTGCTCGCGTACTCCGTACACCCTTCGATGGCCGCTTTGGAAACCCTCGTCAACGGTCCGTTTGCAGAGATCGAGGGGCTTCTGGGCTGCGACATCCGTGTCGTGCTGCGTGCCTACAAGCGCAACGGCACCCGGGTGCCGACCGCGGGGAAAGGGCCGCCTCGCTGACGGCACCGAAGCGGCACGACCGGACCACGAGGCACGACATCGGCAGGACGACCGGCGGAACGGAAAGGCGAGGGACTTCGTGCAGTTGAACCGGAACGCGGCGGGCTTGCCGGGCAGCGCGGGCCGCGGCCCGTACGAGCGGCTGGTTCTGCGGGACGTCACAGTGATCGACGGCACCGGTGCACCAGCGTACGGACCCGCCGACGTGGTGCTGGAAGGCGGGCGCATTTCCGCCATCGTATCCGCGGGGCGCAACACCGACATGACGCAGGCCGGGCAGCGGGTGGCCGCGGACGCCGAGATATGGGAGCTGTCCGGGCACTACGTCCTGCCGGGGCTGGTTGACGCGCATGCCCACATCGCGGCGGCCGAACAAGGGCCGAATGCCGACTACAGCTACCGCCTGTGGCTGGGCCACGGCATCACCACCGTCCGGGAGCCCGGTTGCCTGGGTAACGGGACCGCCTTCACCGTGCGCGAGGCGCGCCGTGCGGAGGCCAACGACATCACAGCGCCGCGCATCGTCCCGTACGCCGCGTTCGGTGCAGGGCGCGGCGAGCCGTTCAGGTCGGGCCGCGACGCCGAACAATGGGTCTCGGAGCAGGCGGAGTTAGGGGCAGGGGGAATCAAGTTCTTCGGTGCGCCACCGGAGATCTTCCGTGCCGCGCTCGCCGAAGCGGGGCGCCTGGGACTGGGCAGCGCCTGTCACCACGCACCCTCCGACGTGGCGCGGGTCAATGCACTCACCACTGCTCGCTGGGGGCTCGGCAGCATCGAACACGGCTATGGCATGCCCGAAGCCATGTTCACCGACCGCAGGGTCCAGTGCTTCCCCGCCGGCTACAACTACAACAACGAGCACGACCGCTTCGCGCAGCTCGGACATCTGTGGCGGCAGGCCGCCGAGCCCGGCAGCCGGGTCTGGGACGACACGCTCGACGAGTTGGTGGCCCTCGGCACCACCCTCGATCCGACCTTCGTCGTGTACTCCGCCGCCCGGGACGCAGCGCGAGCGCGCGGGCGTGAGTACCACCGGGATTACACGGCACCGCAGGCATGGCGGTTCTACCAACCCGACCGCGTCAACCACGGCTCGTTCTTCTACGACTGGGGGACGGAGGAA
Organism: Streptomyces sp. NPDC107765; assembly: GCF_055657085.1. Lineage (NCBI taxonomy): Bacteria > Bacillati > Actinomycetota > Actinomycetes > Kitasatosporales > Streptomycetaceae > Streptomyces > Streptomyces sp. NPDC107765. Next base: position 153,024 of record NZ_JBVKBL010000018.1, read on the forward strand.
GAGGTCGCCTGGAAGGAGAACTACCGGCTCTGGATGGCGTTCGTTCGCGACTTCCACCTACGGGGCGGACGGCTGACGACCGGTTCCGACGCCGGGTTCATCTACAACCTCTATGGATTCGGGCTGGTGGAGGAGATGGAGCTGCTGCGCGAGGCCGGGCTGCATCCACTGGAGATCGTCCGGTGCGCCACCGCCAACGGTGCCCAGCTGCTGGGCCTGGAGAACACTGGCACGCTCGAACCCGGAAAGGTCGCCGATCTCCTGGTCGTCGACGCAAACCCGCTCGCCAACCTCAAGGTCCTGTACGGCCACGGTCATCTGCACATGGCGCCGGACGGATCCCTGGCCCGGGTCGGGGGCGTACGCCACACCATCAAGGGGGGCATCGTCTTCGACGCCCGGCAGCTGCGTGCCGATGTCCGTGACCAGGTCGCCGCCGAGCGCGAACGCCTCGGCGTACCGGCCCCATTCACGCCATGACCGCCCACGAGCGGGGCGGACCGGAGGACGCCGGATGAAGCCCAGTCAGAGACAGGCGGAACTCGTGCCGCACGCCACCGCCCGTGCTTCGGCAGTCTCTTCCCGCCACCGGGTCGCCATGGCTACCGGCGCCGGCCAGGTCATCGAGTGGTTCGACTGGACGCTCTACGCGTCTTTCGCGCCGTTCTTCGCCGACCGGTTCTTCCCGGCCGGACAGGGCCTGACGACCGCGCTGCTCTCCGCATTCGCGGTGTACGCCGTGGGGTTCCTGTTCCGTCCGCTGGGCGGGGTGGTGCTCGGGCGGCTCGCGGACCGTTTCGGCCGCGCGGTCATCTTCAATCTGACCGTCCTGATGATGGCCGCAGGCAGCCTGGCCATCGCTGTCATGCCCACCTACCGGCAGATCGGTGTCGCCGCGCCTGTCTTGCTGCTCCTGGCACGGGTGGTCCAAGGGCTCTCCGCCGGTGGGGAGATGCCGGCGAGCACGGCCCTGGTCACCGAGGCCGCGCCGGCCGGGCGGCGCGCCTTCTACGGGTCGTCGATCTTTGTGGGTACCGGCATCGGCGTCCTGCTGGCGGCACTGCTGGGGTGGCTCCTGACCTCGACCCTGTCCGACGCGCAGATGACCGGCTTCGGCTGGCGCATCGCCTTCGGAGCCGGCGCAGTCATCGGCCTCGTGGGGCTGGCGCTGCGCCGCTCCCTCCGTCTTCCCGAGCCCGTCTCGCAGCGGGAGCCGGTATCGCCGCAGACACGCAGGAACGGGGAGGGCCGAGGAGACCGTCGGCCGGACGAGGTCGCCGTCGTACTCCGCCCCCATGTCTCGAGTGTGTTGCGCGTCGTCGGCTTCGGCGTCGCCGCCACCGTCGGCTTCTACACGCTCACCGTGTACCTGCCGACCTACCTCAGCCTCCAGGCAGGCATGCGGCCGTCGACCGCGTTCATGGTCAGCTGCATCGTTCTGACGGTCTACAGCGTGCTTCCGCCCGTGGCCGGGCTGGCAGCGGACCGTTGGGGACGGCGCCCGGTGATGGGGTGGAGCGCCGTGGCGCTCGCCATGCTGTTGGTGCCCGCCGTCGCCGCGATGTCCCGCGATGTCGTGGTGACGCTGCCGCTCCTGCTGGTCGCGATCGTCCTGCTGAGCGCCTACCACGGCCCGTTCCCCGCGCTGATGAGTGAGCAGTTCCCCGCGGCAGTCCGGGGATTGGGCGTGGGGATCGCATACTCCCTGGTGACGGCGCTGTTTGGGGGCACCGCCACGTACGTCGCTTCCTGGCTCGCGGCGCTCGGGCATCCCCTGTGGTTCTTCGCGTATGTCGCCGCGACCTTCGCCGTCGCCGCCGTGACCCTCTACACCTCGCCTGAGACCGCCTCCTCCTCGTCTTCTCCGTATGCGTCGGGTCGGCCCGAGAGTGGTTCCGACGCGCACGGTGGAGTGCCGCCACGACGTTCCTGAAGAAAGGCACCGACTTGCCCCCGTCAACCGTCCAGTCCCTCGTTCACGACGTCTTCCACTCCCCAGCCGATGCGGACGGGGATGCCGTCGATGCACTCACCCGGTTACGCGCGTCCCGGCGTTCCGATCTGGTTGAGCGTGCCCAGTGTGAGAGAGCGGACCAGGTGCCGTGGGACGCCCGTTCCTTCCCGGTCCTTGCCGCGCTCGCCCCGGTGATGACCTCGCCCGAGGGTGAGATCACCTATCCCGGCGATCCGATGTGCCTCTACGCGGCTCTCAGCGTCACCGTTGACAGCGCGCTGCGTTCCGCCCGGCTCGATGCGGGCCGACCGCAGGACACCCCGTTCAGCGACCTGTGTCCCAACTGGCGACGTCCCCCCACGAAGGAAAGTCGGCTGGCGGCCCAGCACGGGCTGCGCTTCGGGCGCACGGTCGAGGACACGCCCGATGCCTCGATCTTCGACCCGCGGGTGTGGGATGAGCAGGCTCGCGCAGACCTGCGTTCGGTGGTCCGTCGGCACCGGCCGAGGGTCTTCCTCGTCAGTACGGTCTCTCCGGGCCACCGTTACGCACTGGAGATGGCCCGGGTGGTGAAGGACGAGGCCCCCGACTGCCTCGTGGTGTTCGGCGGGCGCCACATGGACGAGACGATGCGGTACTCGCAGGCCGACCGGTCCGTCGTGCTGGAGTACAGCAGCACCCTGCGCGCCATCGAGGACGGGCGCGCGGAGCCGGTGGTGGACTTCTGCGTCAGCGGCGAGGGCTATTTCGCACTCGACCTCCTGATGAAGGCGATCGCCCTGGCCATGGACCTCGACCGCACCCGGGCCCGGGTCTCCGACGTGGTCGAGGTGCTGGCTCTCTTGGGGGCCTCCGGCCTGCGCGTGCGGGGAAACTCCCTGGTGTGCGCACGCGATGCCGCGGGGCTGCACGCCTTTCCCATCAAGGGGACGAAGTACGACCTGGCGGACCTACCGTCGCCGTACCAGGGCTTCGCCATCCGGTCCCGCTTCCCGGTGTTTCCGCTGCCCGACGGGCGGCCCGCTCGTACCGCACACATGACGGTCTCCAACGCCTGCCCGTACCACTGCGATTTCTGTTCCGAGTCGGCGCTGGTCGTCGGAGGGCTGAAACGTTTCGGCGGATCGCCGGCCGAGGCGGCGCTTGAGCGGGTGTGCGAGTACGTCAGCTATGGCGCTGAAGCAGTCTTCTTCGACGACTCCATCTTCTGGAGCGGCAGCTTCCCGGCCATCCGGGAGTTCTGCGCCGCCCTGCGCTCGGCCCGTACGTCCGCCGGACCGGAGGAACTACCGGAACGCTGCCGCCGGTGGATCACCGAGGACGACGACTGGGAGCGGCTGCGCCACCTCCAGTTCGGATGCCAGGTGACCGCCGACCTGCTCACCACCCTCCATGGTGAGGACGACGTACACGCCATGCTCGCCGCCCTGCGTGGTGCCGGCTGCACCTACCTCTACATGGGCATCGAGAGCATGTCGAGCGAGGTCATGGCACACGTCCACAAGAACATCCGCCGGGTCACGGACTTCCCGTGGAAGGCGAAGGTCCGCACCGCGCTGTCGCGCATACGTGAAGCCGGCATACCGGTCGGCAGTTCCGTGCTCTTCGGTCTGGAGGGCGAGACCCGCTGCACCATCGAGGAGACCGTGGACGAGGTGGGACGGCTCGTCGACGACGGCCTGGTCATGCTGGCCAGCCCGAACATCCTGACCTACCACCCCGCCACCCGCATCACGAAGGCCCACGGCATGCGGGAGAAGCTCGACTACCACTCCCCGGACGTCGACAACCGGCCGCCGTACATCTATTTCGAAGAGGCGTTCCCCGGAGTCGTCTCACGTCGGCTGTCCGAGGACGACATCTGGTTCATTCACGAGGCCACGGCGAAACGCTGGGGAACCATCCGCAATTCCGCCGAGCCCGAGCTCCGGTAACACTCAGGAAAAGGAGCCGTAAGGCTATATGGACGACATTCTGGAAACGCTGCGCACCATTGTGGCCGACCGGAGCCGCGACATACCCGACGACGACTTCCGGTTACGGAGCCTGTGGGGCGTGGACTACCGCTCCCAGCCCACCCCGTACGAACGGTTCATGGTGTACAGCTTCGTCATGGCGCAGACCGTTCGGCAAGGCTGCTGTTACGCCGATTTCGGGTCGGTCAAGCTCGGCGAGCCCAGTGACGGGCTCATCGGGAAGGACGCACGCCAGGTACGCGGCGACACGCTCGAACAGGACATCGCCATTCTCGACGCCGCCTTCGGTGCCCTGCCCCGCTCCCCCGGCCACGTCGTCACCATCGACGGGGCAGCGGACGCGAAGGCGCTGGCCCGTGCGCAGACCGTGGTGGGAGAGACGATGCGGCTGGTGTCGCGCACCAAGGGCCGCAGGGTGGCCCAGATCGGCGTCATGGGCAACCTGATCCACCACCTCCTCAAGGAGGACGTCGAGATCACTGCCAGCGACTTCGACCCCGAACTCATCGAGCACGGCATCCTCGGCGTCCCGGTGACCTCCGGAGAACACAGCGCCCGGCTGGTGGCCGAGAGCGATGTGGCGCTGGTGTGCGGCGAGACGCTGGCGAGCCGGACGTTGGAGGAACTCATCGAGGCGGCCGCGGAGCACGACACCCGTCTGGTGGTCTTCGCCGTGACCGGATGCCACTTCGCGGAGGAGTACTGCCGCACGTTCGGGATCGACACGGTGATTGCCGAGCCGCAGCCGCAATACCTTTTCCAAGGGCCCTCGACGTTGGAGATCTACCGAAAGGACGCCCTCGGGCAATTCCCCCATGGTGAGCACTGAACCAAAACCGTCGTGCAACACGGAAGACCACGGCCAAAGGCGGCACTTCGTCTCCGGAGTGCTCCCCATACTCCTCGCCGCGGTCCTCTGGGGAAGCACCGGAACCGCGGCGAGCTTCGCCCCCTCGGGAGCCTCCGCTCTCTCCATCGGCGCGGCCAACATGGGCATCGGCGGCCTGGTACTCCTGGCCGCCGCCGGCCGTTCCGTGCTTCCGTTGCTCCGCGGTGGCCCCCGCGTATGGCGCACCATTCTGGCGGGTGCTGTCGCCGTGGCGGTGTACCCGTTGGCCTACTACAACTCAATGGACCTCACCGGCATCGCGACGGGAACTGTCGTCACGGTCGGCTCGACCCCGGCGTTCACCAAACTCTGTGAGGTGATCGGAGAAAGGGCACTGCCGCAGGCGAGGTGGGTGGGAGCGAGCGCCGTGTCCACCCTCGGCGTGGCTCTCGTCGTGGTCGGACAGCAACACCCTGACGAGGGGCCGCACTCCGCTTCGGAAACCGTGGTCGGTGTCGCACTCGGCCTGCTCGCCGGTGCGTCATACGCCGTGTACTCCTACTCCGGCGGGCGCCTCATACGCGGAGGGGCGTCCTCCCGCCCGGTGATGGGCGTGATGTTCGGCGTGGGCGGCCTCCTGCTGATCCCGGTTCTGGCGGTGACCGGCGGCCCGCTGCTCGGCAGCGGCTCCGGCCTTCTGGTGGCCGGCTACCTCGCACTGATCCCCATGGCGTTCGCGTACTTCCTGTTCGGCCGCGGGCTCGCGCATGTGCCGGCCAGCACGGCGGCCACGCTGATCCTGGTCGAACCGGTGGCAGCGGCGGTGTTGAGCGTCGCAGTGGCGGGAGAGCATCTGGACCTGGTCGGTTGGGGCGGGATCGTACTGGTCGGTGCCGGATTGCTCATCCTCGACGACCGTCAGTAACGTATCCGTGATCACGAGCAACACCCGCAATACCGAAGCGAAGTGAGGGACAACGACCATGAGCACCACGCAGCCCACGGAAGGCTCCGAGAAGGAGCCCCGGCAAAGGATCGACGCTGGCCAGTTCTTCGCCTGCGAGCTGCGGGTGGGGCGCGTGGTCGAGGTCGAGGAGTTCCCGGAGGCCAGGAAGCCCGCCTACAAGGTGGCCGTCGACTTCGGCCCGGCGGGCATCCTGCGCACGAGCGCACAGGTCACCCACTACGAACGCGAGTCCTTGCTGGGCAGCCTGGTCGTCGGCGTGGTGAACCTCAAGAGCAAGCGCATCGCGGGCTTCACGAGCGAGTTCCTGCTGCTCGGTTCCTACGACCCGGAGGGCAGGGCCCAACTCCTCATCCCGGCCAAGGGCGCGGCGCCGGGGGATCTGGTGGGCTAGGTTCTGTCTCTTTGGTCAGCGTCGGGTCCAGATGAGGATGCCCGCGAGGTGGAGGGCGGTTTGGTAGGCGATGGCGAGTTTGTCGCATCGGGTGGCCAGGCCGCGCCACTGCTTGAGGCGGTTGATGCACCGTTCGACGGTGTTCCGCTGTTTGTAGGTCTCACTGTCGAAGGCGGGTGGACGGCCGCCTTGGCGGCCTCGCCGCCGGCGATGACCGATCTGGTCGGACGGCTGTGGGATGACCGCGCGGATGCCCCGGCGCCGCAGGTGGCAGTGGCAGACATCTGGTGCGTGCTCTCTGCGCGAGCGGAGGTGAACCGGCGCCGGTCAGAGCCTCCACCCACGGCGCGAGGTGCTCTCTGCGCGAGCGGAGGTGAACCGAACATCCTGCTCCACGAGCTCGGGCACACGCTGTGCTCTCCGCGCGAGCGGAGGTAAGCCGGGGCACCGCGAATCCCGGCCCGCCATCGTCGGTCAACGCTGAGGTGGTGACCCCAGCCACCGCCGCCCGCAGCGCCCGGCGCCACGCCCATCGACCGGCCACGTCAAGACCCGCACCGCCGGCGATGCGAGCACCGGGCTTTTCGTCTCAACCAGCAGCAGCCACCGTGGATTTGCGGCGCAGCTTCCGCCGCCGGCGCCAGTCAGTAGTAGTGGCGCATGAGGGTGGTGGCCCAGTCGGGCTGAGTGGTGTCGCCCTGGGGGCCGAACTCGGCCATGTAAGGCTTGACGTCGAGAACGGGGGTGTTGTCGACAGCGTCAAGGCCCTGGACGTGCAGGTCGAGGCCGTCGACCTTGAGCAGGCGGCAGCGGGAGACGCCGAGCCGGTTGGGGCGGTTCTTGCCGCGCTGGGCGAAGATGCCGACCAGCGGCCAGTCGGTGTTGCCACGCGGATGCCGGGCCCCGGTCTGCACCTTGTCCTCGGGAACGAGGTCGAAGTGGTAGACGACCTCCAGGTGGGAGAAGGCGTCCAGGCCCGCCACCACCTCCGGGCCGAACTGGCCGGCGTCCAGACGGATGATCGCCGTCTCCCCGCCCCAGTCGTCATCCCTCACCTCCGCCCGACCACCGACCACCCGACCCACCGGCACCGAAACCACCCCACCTGGGACGTTGTTCTCAGACATGTGCCACCTTCCTCCACAGGACCACAAAGAGCTAAAAAATCAGCCGAGTTGACCCACCGTACCGATCACACCCATCACCGCGCTGCCTCGCCTCGCTCTTGATGTGGGCGTGACATGTGACGACAACTCCTAGTAGGGCTTTGTTACGTAATCTTGTCACGGTGGGTGTGTGGTAGTTCGCTGGTTGTATGAGGGCTGGGGAACTTGCTGCGTGTCGGGGCCGGTTGGAAGAGTTTGCCGGGGAGGTGTTCGCGCCGTTGGTGCGGCGGGATCAGCGTGAGAAGGGCGCCCTGTATCTGAGGGGGCTGCTGCTGGAGGGCCGACGTAAGTCGATGCA
>NZ_JBVKBL010000019.1:0-159316 GCF_055657085.1 Streptomyces sp. NPDC107765
TTCGTGGACGTAAAGCGTCAGCAGTCCACGAACAAGGCCCCGGAGGTCCGTCACCGCACCCACAACAACCTCGCCCGCCGCAGGCGCAACGGCGACCAACACCCGCGGCGGGGCGGCCAGGTACGTACGCGGCGCCGCAAAGCGCGCAACGGCGACCAACACCCGCGGCGGGACAGACGGCTACGTGGGAGGCACCGCAAAGCGCAGCGGAACTCAAGCCACGAGGGGTCGGTCATGGGCTGTGACCGGTGTGGGCAGTGTGGTGGTGCCGGTCAGGTAGCGGTCCGTGGCGGCCGCGGCGGCTCGGCCCTCCGCGATGGCCCAGACGACGAGGGACTGTCCGCGTCCCGCGTCGCCCGCGACGAAAATGCCCTCGGCACCTTCGGCGCCCTCGGCGGCGAAGGCGCTGTTGCGGGCGAAGTTGCCGCGGTCGTCGAGCGCGAGCCCGTACTGCGTCCGCAGACCGCTGTCCCGTTCCGGGCCGGAGAAGCCGAGGGCGAGCAGGACCAGTTCCGCGGGCAGTACCCGTTCGCTGCCCGGCAGGGGTCGCCGGGCCTGCGGTTCGACCTCGGTCAGGTGCAACGCGCGGACCCGGCCCGCCGCGTCCCCCTCGAAGGCCAGGGTCGCGGAGGAGAACAGCCGCGGATCGGTGCCCTCCCGGCCCCGGGCCTCCTCGTGGGCGTGCGAGATCCGGTAGACCTTCGGGTACGTCGGCCAGGGGTGGGCCTCGGTCCGTTCGCGGCCCGGCTCCGGGTTGATGTCCAGCTGCACCACGGAGGACGCGCCCTGGCGCAGTGCGGTGCCCAGGCAGTCCGAGCCGGTGTCCCCGCCGCCGACGATCACCACGTGTCTGCCCTCGGCGGTGACCGGCGGTGTGGCGTAGTCGCCCTCCACCACGCGGTTGGCGAAGGTCAGATAGTCCATGGCCTGGTGGATGCCGGTCAATTCGCGGCCGGGTACCGGGAGTTCGCGCCGCTCACCGGCGCCGACGGCGATGATCACCGCGTCGTGCCGCCGCCTGAGCTCAGGGGCGTCCAGCTCGCCCCCGACGTCGGCTCCGGTGCGGAACTTGGTGCCCTCCGCCAGCATTTGCTCGATCCGCCGGTCGATCTGGTACTTCTCCATCTTGAACGAGGGGATGCCGTACCGCAGCAGTCCGCCGAGGCGGTCGGCGCGTTCGTAGACGACGACGGTGTGGCCGGTGCGGGTGAGCTGCTGTGCCGCGGCCAGTCCGGCGGGGCCGGAGCCGATGACGGCGACGGTCTTCCCGCTGAGCCGGTGCGGCGGGTGCGGGGGTGCGTAACCGCGCTCCCAGATCTCGTCGGCGATGGCCTGCTCGACGTTCTTGATCGTCACCGGATCGGCGTTGAGGGCCAGTACGCAGGCTTCCTCGCAGGGCGCGGGGCACAGCCGCCCGGTGAACTCGGGGAAGTTGTTCGTGGCGTGCAGGCGCTCCGCGGCGGCCCGCCAGTCGCCGCGCGAGGCGTACGCGTTCCACTCGGGGATGAGGTTTCCCAGCGGGCAGCCGTTGTGGCAGAACGGTATGCCGCAGTCCATGCAGCGCCCGGCCTGCTCGGACACGAGCGGGAGCAGCGCCTGGCCCGCGTAGACCTCGTGCCAGTCGTTCAGCCGCTCCTCGACGGGTCGCGGCGGAACGGGCCGCCGCGGTGTCCTGAGGAATCCGTAAGGGTCGGTCATGCGCCGCCTCCATCGCACTTGCGGCGTTCCGGCCAGCCTACGCCTGACGGGTTCCGCTTTCATCGGACGGCGGGCGGCGGGCCCCGGCGGCACGCCCTCCTGCCGGGCCGGGTGTCCGGGGCGGGCAGGGGCTTGGTCGCCCTCGCGTACGGCGCACCGCGTGCGGTTTCCGGTCACCCCGTACCTGTGGTGCGTAAAGCCGCAGGCCAAAGGGGTCCTTTGTCGTTCTCGGGGGCGTGAGGGGAAACCGCAGCCTGCACCGGGTCGTCGCGGAGGGCGGCATCCGGCTGACCCGCGTGGCCGTGCCGGCCGGCCCCGAACGTGGCGGCGCCGCGCTCGGGGCCGGCGTCGCCGGCGGCGCGGCCGAGGCGCTTGTCCGGCGCCCCGGCCCGCTGAGCCCCGATGAGGTCCGCCGGCGGCCGCGGGGGAACCCGGGGATGGGCGCGGTGTCACCGGACGGCAGGCCGAAAGGACCCGGGAGACAGACGGCCGGCCGGTCCGGTGACGGCCCCGGCAACCCTTGCACCCTGCAATTCTTGAGGCCACGCACCACGCGCGCCCGGAACAGGGTTGCCCCCATCAGCCGCAGTACGCGCCGCGGGCCGTCGTATGCCGTACCGCGTGCTGCCCGTACTGCGGCGGGTCCGGTCAGCGCAGGGGCAGGGTCAGCTCGGCCGGATCGGCCGTGGTGGAGCCGAAGGACACGCTGCTTCCCCGTGGCGTACGGCCGGCGTACATCGGGTCCTTGGTGTCCAGGACCAGCGCCAGCCGGTGCCCGGCGGGCAGGTCGTAGGCGGTGGTGAAGAGGGAGAGGTCGAGCGGGAAGGCGCGGCCCGGCTGCTTGCCGGACCAGCTCTGCGGGGCGTGCGAGATGAGCTTGCCCACGCCCAGCGCGTTGACGTCGTAGAGGTAGCCGAACACGGTGCCGTCCGGTGCGGCGGCGGTGACCTGGGTGTGCACCCGTGCGGCGCCGCGGAGGTGTTGGGCCGAGGGGTAGGGCGCCGACTGCCAGACGGCGGCGGAACTGCGGGGCAGCAGCGGGAGGATGACGGTCGGGGGCAGCGCGGCGACCTGGTCGAGCGCCCCGGCGAGCAGGGCGACGCCGCCGTCCGCACCGGAATCCGTGCCGCCGACGACGGACTTCCGCCAGCCGGGTCCGGCCGCCGTGCCGCCGAGCGCGCCGGTCTCCAGCGGGCCCGGGCCGCCCAGGCGGAGGTGGGCGGTGCGGGAGCTGATGGCGCGCCAGTTCGGGTAGCGCTCGTGGTTGCCGTTCGGCCGGACCTCCAGGTCCACCGACTGCCGCGGGCCGTGGCCGCCGCCGGTGCCCATGAGGTGCTGGTCGAGCCAGTGGCGGGCGCTCTTCCAGGTCGGGTTGTCCAGGCCCAGCAGGCTCGTCAGCTCCTGGGTGGCGTGGTCGCCGGGGCGGAGTTCGAGTCGCTTGGGGCCGGTCAGCCGCTGGTAGAAGGCGGTCAGCTGGCTGGGGTTGAAGAAGCTGTCGCCCCAGGCGTGGGCGAGGAAGACGGCCGTGCCGTGGGCGTTGATGCGGTTCACGTAGGTGGCCGGGGACCTGGTGTCCGCCCAGCGGACCACCTTGGGCATGTCCCGGCCGGCGAAGAGGTCGGCCAGCATCCGGCCGTATTCGGGGCTGCGGCGGCCGGTGGGCGTCTGGATGGCGGCGAGGAGGGCGGCGGCCTGGAGGTGCCGAGTGCCGCCGCTGTACAGGGAGTTGGTGAGGTCGCCCCACCCGCTCATGGCGGCGACCGCCTTGATCCGGGGGTCGGACGCGGCGCCCATGAGGGTGATTCCGCCGCCGAGGGAGAGTCCCACCATGCCGATGCGCTGCCGGTCGGCCGGGGTGTGGGCGAGGGCCCAGTCGATGACCGACGACACGTCCACGGTGTCCTTGGGTCCGGCGACGTCGACCTGTCCGCCGGAGCCCCAGAAGCCGCGCACGGTGTAGGTGACGGCGAGGTAGCCGGCGGCGGCCAGTTGCTTGCCCTGGGCGATGTACTCCAGGTCGTTCTGCCCCCAGCTGGCCGGCTGCACGACGAGGGGGTAGTGGCCCTTCCGGTCGGCGCCGGGTGTGCCGGGGGCGGGGGTGAACACATCGGCCTTGAGGACGGTGCCGTCCTTCATGGGGATGTCGGCGAGCCGGAACGAGGGGTGGCCGAGCTGCGCGGGGGCGGTGGCGGCGGGCCGGTGGGCGGTCGCCGGTGCCGCCGACGCGGGGGCGGTGGTGAGGCCGGCACCGACGCCAAGTGCCGCTATGAGTAAGGCAGTTGTTGCTCGGTGCCGGTGGCCGTGGGGCGTGCGGTGGGTACGGCGGACTCGCGCCATCGATGCTCCATCGGAATTCTGACCGCCGTGCCACGGTGACACCCATCCGGTTGCGGTGCTGGTGAGCGTACGGGTGCATGATCGGCCCCGGGAGGCGATGATCAGCCAAACTTACTCACTGGTAACCGGGCGCCGGTCGACCGGGGTGAGCGGGGTCCTGATGGTGACTTCCCTGCGGCGGGTCCCGGACCAGGGGGCCGGGACCGCCTCGATGTCGCGGGCCAGGCGGTAGGCGAGCGCTTCGTAGTTGACCCGCCAGCCGCGGAAGTGCGGCCAGGCCTCCTCGGGGGCGCGCTCCATCGGATAGCCCTGGGCCGCCATCCGCTCGACGCCCCGCAGGAAGTCCTCGTAGCTCAGCTGCAACGCGTCGTCGGGGTGCGGGTCCTGGTCGTAGGCGATGCCCTCGATGGTGGCGATCTCGCGCAGGCAGACGAAGCCGGCACGCAGCGCCATCCGCACCTCGGCCTGCGGCTGGGAGGGGTTGAAGGACAGTCGCAGGGCCGCGGCGTCCATCACGGACACCAGGGCGATCAGCCAGTTGCGGGTCACCTTCGGGGATCGGAAGTGGATCAGGACCGGGTACGTCGTGTGGCTCTCGCTCACCCCGGCGCTCCACCGCTCCCAGGTGCGGAACAGCTCGGTGAGGTTGTCCAGGAGTTCCACCTGCGCGTAGCGGGCCAGGATCTCCGGTCCCCAGGCCGGGCTTCCGGCGCGGGCCTGGAGCAGCGTCACCTCGGTCTCCCGGCGCTGGTAGGCGCCGTAGAGGGCGGGCAGATAGCCGACCTGGAGGCCGATCACGATCGGGCCCGTGACGGCGGCGCAGAAGTCGATGGCGTTCAGCGTCGCGCGGTCACCGCTGGCGAACCCGAGCGTGAAGAGCGAGGAACCGGACTCGGTGAGCGCCTCCTTGACGCCCAGTTGGCTCACCGCCGCCTCCAGCAGGGCGTACCCGATCAGGAAGCAGCCCAGCCAGGCGATCAGGGTGACGACGATGGACAGGGGCGCCATCGGGGCGAGCACCCGGTCCCTGGCCTCCGCGCTCGGCAGGCGGTCGGCCAGCAGCCGGAACGGCCGGTGGACCAGCCGCTGGACGATCCGGCCGAGGCCGGACCGCGTCGGCCGGGGGATCACCAGCGAGTGCAGCACCGAGGAGAACACCCCGAGCACGATGACCGCACCGGCGATCCCCAGCAGTAGACGCACCGTCGTCCGCTCCTTCCCGGCCCCCCGGCCGCTTCGACGAAGGAAGCGTACGTGGGGGGTCCGGGCGGCGTCGTCAACCCGTCGGTTGAGTCGGGCGTGAGGGGGAGGCCACGGGAACGTGCGCCGCCCAGTCCACGATCTGCACCGCCGCCCCGGCGGCCTCCTGCCCCCGGCAGCGTGCGTGGTGGCGGCGGGCGATGCCGTCCAGGTCCAGGTGGGAGCCGATGGCGGACAGGGCGGCCAGCCGCCGTGCGTACGCCCACAGCCGCCGGTACCCGGCGATCCGGTGCACCGCCGTGGCGTCCAGATGCCAGCGGTGGACGGTGTCGAGCTGGACCAGCGACACCCACACATGGACGTCGGCGAGGGTGAGGTCCCCGCCGAGTACGTGGTCCCGGCCGGCCAGTCGCCGCTCCAGCCCGTCCAGTGCCCGGAACAGGGTCTCCAGCGCGTCCTGGTGGCCGGAACTGCCGATGCCGAGCCGCCCGGCGCGCTGTGCGGCCTCGTGGACGTCCTGCTCGCAGAGCCGGGCGACCTCCTCGATGTCGTCGCGGGCGTGGGCCGGGTACAGCTCGGGGCCCTCGCCGCGGAACCGCCCGGCCAGGTCCCGCAGGATGTCCGGCGCGTGCGCGCTGACGATCCGGCCGGTCCAGCCGTCGCTGAGGACCGGGGCGGCCGCCGGTCCGGGGTACTGGTGGGAACTGGCCTCGTACAGCGGGCGCAGGGCGGCGTATTCGCCCTCCGGGCCGTCGGGGACGGCCGGCAGCAGCGTCACCGGGAGGGTCTCGCGGAGGCCGAGCAGGCCGTGCGTGACGGCGATTCTCAGGGACCGGGGACAGGACCGCGTCAGGTGCAGGCGGTAGCGGTGCGGTACGGGGTAGTGGCCGCTGCGGGCGTCACCACCGATCCTGCCGCGGAGGGAGGGGACGACGGTCTGGGACGGGGTGGACATACGACTCCCTGGGGTCCGGGGTGCTCTGAGGTGGCGAGGGGCGCGGAAGTGCGCAGGACCCGCACGGCGGCAGGGCAGCACTGCACGGGCGCCGTCGGGCCGCTGCCGGCCGGCTCACCGGGCCGTTGCCCGGCGGACTACCGGCTTCGGAGGAGCGAACTCGCCGCGCTGCACACGCGCAGCAGATCGATGTGGCGACGCGACGTCAGAAGGGGGAGCGGCTGGATCGCGCCGTCGGCGCGAGTGATGCCCAGCCCTGTGTGCCCCATGATTTCCCACCTGTTCGCCAGGGTTCTGGCCCCTGAGTGTCGAGGCGCGGCCGGAGCCGCGTCAAGAGCCTGTCCACGGGCGCGGTGGCGCATGCGTCCGGGCCGGAAAACACCTGCGAACCACCGGCGCCCCGCGCACCGGCGGCTGCGGCCCCGGCATCACGTCAGGGTGAAACCCGTCCTCAGGGTGGCCTGCGAGCTGTTGCCCGCGTAGAGCTCGAACTCCCCTGGTTCGATGCGGAATTCGCCGCGCGGGTCGTTGGTGTGGAAGCCCAGTTCCTGGCGTCCGAGGGTGAAGCGGACCGTCCGCCGCTCCCCCGGCCTCAGGTGGACGCGGGAGAAGCCGACCAGCCTGCGGACCGGCTGGACGACGCTGGCGACCTTGTCGCGGAGGTAGAGCTGGACGACCTCGTCGCCGGCGCGGGGGCCGGTGTTCTCGACCCGTACGGCGGCCCGGACCGTTGCCCCGCCGTCGGCGACGCTCCTCGCCGGCAGGACCTCGGCCGAGAGCTCCAGGCCGGAGAAGGCGAACGTGGTGTAGCTGAGGCCGTGGCCGAAGGGGTAGAGCGGGGTGTGCGGGAGGTCGAGGTACTTCGAGGTGTATTTGTTGTCCGGGTCGAAGGGGCGGCCGGTGTTCTCGTGCGCGTAGTACAGCGGCAGTTGACCGACCGAGCGGGGGAACGTCACCGGTAGCTTGCCGCCGGGGTTGACCTTGCCGAAGAGGAGGTCGGCGACGGCGTGGCCGCCCTCGATGCCGGGGTGCCAGCCCTGGAGGACCGCGTCGGCGCGGTCGGCGACGCCGGTGAGGACGAGCGGGCGGCCCGAGAGGACCACGACGACCAGGGGCTTGCCCGTGGCGGCCAGCTTCGCCACGAGCTGCGCCTGGACGCCGGGCAGGGTGATGTCGCTGCGGGCGGCCGCCTCGCCGCTCTGTGCGGCCTTCTCCCCCACCACGGCGACCACGGCGTCGGCGGCCCGGGCCGCGGCGAGGGCCTCGTCGAAGGAACCGGTGTCGTCGCCCTCCACGGCGCATCCGCGGGCGAAGCGCACGGTGGCGGAGGGAGCGGCCTGCTTGATGCCGTCCAGGACGGACACCGCGGGGAACAGGGCGGCGCCGATGCTCGCCCAGGTGCCGTGCAGTTCCTTGGTGTCGTCGCCGAGCGGGCCGATGACGGCGATCGAGCCGGTGCGGGTGGAGAGCGGCAGGGTGTGCTTCTCGTTGCGCAGCAGGACCATGGAGCGGGCGGCCGCGGTCCGGGCCGCCGCGCGGGCCGCGGCGCTCGGTGCGGTGATCTCCGCGGCCTCGTCGACGTAGGGACGGTCGAAGAGACCGGCGCGGAACTTGACGCGCAGCACCCGGGCGACCGCGTCGTCCAGCCGGTCGCGGCTGATCTTCCCCGCGGCGACCAGCTTCTTGCCGTTCTCGGCGTACGTCGTCGAGACCATCTCCATGTCGACGCCGGCGCCCAGGGCGAGCCGGGCGGCGTCGGCGCCGTCCGCGGCGATGCCGTGCGCGATGAGTTCCTGGACGCCGGTGTAGTCGCCGACGACGAAGCCGTCGAAGCCGAACTCCTCGTGCAGGATGTCGGTCAGGGTGTGCCGGTTGGCGTGCGCGGGGATGCCGCCCACGGTGTTGAAGGACGCCATGACGGTGGCGACGCCGGCGTCCACGGCGGCCTTGAAGGGCGGCAGGCAGACGTCGCGCAGCCGCCGCTCGGAGAGGTCGGCGGTGTTGTAGTCTCGGCCGCCCTCCGGGAAGCCGTAGCCGACGAAGTGCTTGGCGCAGGCGGCGAGCCGGTCCCCGGCGGCGTAGTCCGTGCCCTGGTAGCCGCGGACCTTGGCGGCGGTCAGCTTCGCCGTCAGGTACGGGTCCTCGCCGCTGCCCTCGGCCACCCGTCCCCAGCGGGGCTCCCGGCTGACGTCCGCCATGGGGGCGAACGTCCAGTGGATGCCCTGCGAGGCGGCCTCGCGGGCGCTGGTCTCGGCGTCGGCGGTGACCACGCCGGGGTCGAAGCTGCTGCCCTGGGCGAGGGGTATCGGGAAGGTGGTGAGGTAGCCGTGGATGACGTCCTGGCCGAAGATCAGCGGGATGCCCAGCCGGGACTTCTCCACGGCCGCGCGCTGGAGGTCGTTGCACTTCTTGGCGCCGGTGAGGTTGAGCACCGACCCCAGCAGGCCCTTGGCGGCGAGTTCGGCGCACTCCTTGTTCTGGCCGTCGCCCGGCCCGGTGTCGGCGTGCCAGGTCAGCTGCTGAAGCTGCCCGAACTTCTCCTCGACCGTCATCTTGGCCAGCAGCGCCCGGACCCGGCGTTCGGTCTTCGGGTCGCGGGGCGGTCGTGCCGCGGTACGGGGTGCCGCGGCGGCGGACGACGGGAGCGGGAGGCCCGCGCCCGCCCCCACGAGGACCGCGGCCCCGGCTGATGCCTTGAAGATGTGACGACGGCTGATCGATCCGGAACCGGACACCGGCGACTCCTCACTGCGTGGGCACGCCGCCGACATGCGCCGGCGTGGCGTTTCAACGCGCTGATGGCGTACGGCAGTTAAGCGAGCCACATGCACGGGGTCAATGGGTTGAACGTGAAGCACGTGCTGTGGGCGCCCACTGATTCATGAGATGTACGGTCACGGGGTGGGCAGCAGGGCGCTCAGCGGCCGGGCGGCCGCCTCGGCGGCGGGCCGGGAGACGTACAGGGCCGTGTGGAAGTGGCCGAGGGACTCCTTGCCCGACGGATCGTCACCGGCCGCCGTCACCGCGGCGACGGCGTACTTCTGCTCGTCGGCGTCGGTGAACCGGCGTTGCGGATAGGTCCGGGTGCCGTCCTTCTCGGTGGTCAGCCCGAGCCGGGCCAGGCCGTCGGCGATCGGCCGGTAGGAGCCGGTGCGGAGGACGAAGGCCGCCACCCACGGCAGGTTCCGGCCGCCCTCCCGCGCCGCGTCCTCCGCCAGCAGCGAGTGGAAGGTACGGGCGGACAGGAAGCTCGCGCCGCCGGTCACCGTGATCAGCCGCAGGCCGCCGAGGGACCGGCGCAGCGCGGGGCTCGGTGCGGCGGTTTCGAGGTTCTCGGCGAACGCCGCGTCCAGCAGGCCGACCGCGCGGGCGTAGTCGAGGGCCGGGGCGGCGATGTCGATGCCGACGACGGGCACCGCGTCGGGGCGGCGGCGCGCGGCGTAGAACTGCCGGTCCCGCTCGATCAGTTCGGCGGTGCTCAGGCCGGCGGCCTCCGCCGAGGTGTAGTGGGCCGCGAGCTCCGCCAGGGTCACGTCGTGGTTGAGCAGGGCGGCGTTGATGCCGTACGAGCAGCAGAGGTCCAGGACGGTGACGGGCCGCTCGCCGGCGGCGCGGTCCTCCGGGGCGGCGGCGACGGCGGCGCGCAGGAGACGGCGGAAGACGCCCTGGGCGTGCTGTGGTGTCCGGTAGTCCAGCGCGCCCAGCACGCGGAAGTACGCGCGCGGGTCCGGCCGGTCGTAGAGCTCGTCGAAACGGGTCATCCGGGCGGGCGAACCGGAACCGCCGTCGTGCTGGGCAGGGGCCATCGGACTGTCTCCTCGCGCCGGGAATCGGGGGCGTCGGCGGCACCGGAGAGCACAACGATCAGGGGAGATCACCGTTGCCGCCCAGATTGGCGACCATGCGGCGCAGGACGTTGAGGGTGGTCACGAAGTCGGCGGTGTCGATGCCCTCGTGCGTGTGCTGATGGACCCGCAGGTTGCGCTCGTGGGCGCGCAGCCGTCCGGCCTCGCCCGCCTCGGTCAGCGTCATGCCGTCGGCGTCCTCGGTCAGCCAGGCCCGGGCGATCAGGTCGTCGTACACGGCGTCGAAGTCGGTGCCGAGGTCGTCATACGGTCGCAGCCGCTCGGTCAGCGCGGCGCGGGTCCACGTACCGGGCGCGCCGGCCACGTGGTTGAGCGTCCACCAGTGCGGCTGTGTGAGGTCCTCCACCGCCAGCTCCGCGCGCAGGCCGCCGACCACCCGGCGGTAGACCTCTCCGGTCCATGCGCCGATGGGCTGGGCGGCCAGTTCCTCCTCCGGGTAGTCCTTGAGTGTCACGGTCCCCTTGTGCTCCATGGTTCCTGAGTCCCTTCTCCGGGTTCCTGCGCCCCTTCGGTGATCAACAACGCGCCCACCGTAGAACCTCAACTCGACTTGAGGTCAAGGTGGGCGGAGGGTTTCGGCTTCCTCAACTCCCCTCCGCATGGCACTGTTTGACGGGTGCTATGGCAGGGGGACCAGGGGGCACGGCATGACCGGTACCGGAATCAGGCCGCTCGGTGACGACCCACAGCGGCTCGGCGACTACCGGCTGCTGGGGCGGCTCGGTGCGGGCGGCATGGGGCGGATCTATCTGGGGCGGTCCACGGCCGACGGATCGCTCGTCGCCGTCAAGACGCTGCTCGCCGAGGGCGCGGTCAGCGACACCGACCGACGGCGGTTCGCCCGTGAGGTGGCGCTGGCCCGGCGGATCGAGAGCCCCCATACGGCGCGGGTGCTCGACGCCGACCCGGACGCCGAGCAGCCGTGGATGGCGATCGAGTACATCCCGGCGCCGTCGCTGTCCGAACTCGTCCGCACCGCGGGACGGCTGCCCGGTACGGCCGTGCGCTGGATCGCCGCGGGAACGGCACAGGCCCTGGTCGCCCTGCACGACGAGGGCATCGTGCACCGGGACGTCAAACCGCAGAACATCCTGCTGCCGCTGTCCGGACCGCGCCTCATCGACTTCGGCATCTCGCACGCCTACGACCTCACCCGCACCTCGCTGACGCTGGGCACCATCGCCTTCACCTCGCCCGAGCAGGCGCGCGCCGAGCCCTCCACCGCGGCCAGTGACGTCTACTCGCTCGGCGCCACCCTCTTCCATCTCGCCGTCGGCCGCCCGCCGTACCCGGAGACCGGCGACATGATCCGGCTGCTGGCCGTCGTCCAGCGCGGCGACCTCGATCTCACCGGGCTGCCCAAGGAACTGGGCTCGCTGATCCGCCCGTGTCTGGCCATCGAGCCCGACGAGCGGCCGCGGCCCGCCGACGTCCTGCGGGAGTTCCAGGAAGGGCTGGAACGGGTACCGACCTCGCGCCGCGCCGAACGCTGGCTGCCGCCGCGGTGGACCGCGCTGATCCAGGAGTATGAGGCGCAGGGGCACGCACTGGGTGCGGAGGGCGATGCGGAGGCCCGCACCCTCGACGCGCGGACGCGTCGGGTGCCGCCGCCCGGGCCCACCCGCGTCCACACCGAGCAGCGGGAGCGGGAGCGCGCCGCCCCACCGAAGTCCCCACCGAAGCCGAAGCCGAAGCCCACGCCCACGCCCCCGCCGAAACCGGCGCAGCAGAAGCCCAGGCCGACGCCCCAGCCCAAGCCCAAGCCCGTACAGGCGAAGCCCAAGCCCGGGCCCGCCCCGACACCCAAGCAAGCGCCCAAGCCGACACCCAAGCAGGCGCCCAAACCGGCGGCGAAGACGACCCCGAAGCCGACCCCGAAGCCGGCGACCACCTCCGGCGGCAACTCCTCCGGCAGCAGCTCCTCGTCCGGCGGGTGCGGCTGGCTGGTGCTCGTCCTCATCGCGTTCACGGTGTTCGTCTGGCAGCCCTGGAAGGCCGCCGACACCGCCGGCTCGTCGTCCGGTTCGTCCAGCAGCACCTCGGGGAGTTCGTCGAGCGGGACGTACACCAGCGGCGGGAGCGGGCTCGGCTCCGGGCTGACGAGCGGGTCGTCGAGCGGCATGTCGAGCAGTTCCTCGGGGAGTTCGTCGGGGAGCTCCTCGGGGAGTTCGTCGAGCGGGACGTACACCAGCGGCGGGAGCGGGGGCGTGCCCACAGCCGTCGCCACCACCCGCACGCCCAGTCCGGTCGACCAGGCCTTCGCGGCCGTGCGGGCCGGTGACTGCCTGGACGCCTACCAGGACGGCTACGGGAGTTGGAGCCGTACGGTGCCGTCGCGGGTCGACTGCGGTGCGGCCAACGCGTATCTGCGGGTGACCCGCGTCGCCGGTTCCGGGACCTGCCCGTCCGGCGGCGGGCGCGGCGGATGGTGGCACTCCGCCGAGGACTACTCCACCGTCAACCTGTGTGTGGAGCGGCAGTTCCGCAACGGCCAGTGCTTCCTCGCCAAGGCCAGCGGCAACCGGCCCGGCGGCGCGAACCTCCTCACCCTGTGGAACTGCAACGCCGACAAGGTGCCCCGGGCGTTCAACTACATCATGCAGATCACCGCCGTCCTGTCGGCCTCGGCGGGCACCGACGCGTGCCCGGCCGATCCCGGCCACTACCGCTACTCCTGGAACGTCTACGACGGCCGGACGATGATCTGCGCCAAGGTCGCCTGACCACCGCCACCCGGCCCGGCCGCCGCTTCCTTCCCTCCGTTCCTGCGGACGGCTTACGACCGCCGCACCACGGGTGACCGCCGAGGGATGTAGCTCCCGCCGGCGCCGGGTCGTCCCGCAGGAGGGTTTCCCGGGGCGTGCGGGGGAGGCCCGCCCGGGTGCCGCTTCACCGCCGGGGACGCGGGCATCCGTACGTCCCGGGACACCCGCCGGGCACGAAGGGAGCACGAGGGCGATGGCCGGTACTTCGGTGGAGACGAAGAGCAGCGGGAGCGGGACGGCGGGGGCCCGCCCGGCGGTGTCGGGGTGGGGCGCGTGGGGTCGGGCGCTGCTGGGCGGTGCGGTGATGGCGGTCGCGCTGGGGGCTGGCAATGCGCTGGGGGAACGGCTGGCGCGGGCGCTCGGCGCGGACGGCTGGGCGCGGCAGTTGCTGCCCGCGGTGCTGGTGAGCGTGCTGGCCGTGGGCGGCGTACGGGCGTTGCGGTCGGCCGGGCGGTGGGCGGGGCACCGCCGGCTGGGGGCGGGGCCGCCGGCCGCGGCGGTGCGGGCCTTCCTGGGCGGGCTGGCCGTCACGGTGTCGTGTGCCGGCCTGGTGCTCGGGGCGGGCACGGCGGCCGGGTGGGTGCGGTGGTCCGGGCTCGACCCGGCGGCGCTGGGGGCGTTCCTGACGGGCAATGCGCTGGTGGCGGTGCTGCTGGAGGCCCTGCCGGAGGAGACGACGCTGCGCGGGCATGCCTGGGCGGCGTTGCGGGACCGGTTCGGCGGGGTGCTGTCGGCGCTGGGGACGACGGTGGTCTTCCTGCTGGTGCCGGCCGCGTCGACGGTGGTGCAGGCCGGTACGGCCCGGGTGGTGGGCGGGGATTTGCCGGCGGTGGGCCCGACGCCGGCCGGCCAGGACCCGTGGGCGTATCTGGTGCTGCTCGCGGTGTTCGGGCTGACGCTGGTGGCCGCCCGGACCGTTCCTGTGCGCGCGCCGCTGTGGGCGGCGATCGGTACGCATCTGGCGTTCCTGAGCGTCAACCGGGTCGTGTTCGAGGGACGGGAGCGCGCGGCGGGCTGGTCGGCGAGCGTCGCCCCGGCGCATGCCGCGGTCCTGGAGCTGGGTTATCTGGTGCTCACGGCAGCGGTTTTCGTGGGGACGCGGTGGCTGTCGGGCCGGATCCGGGGGCGGGCCGCGCGGCGCTCGGTCGCCCGGAGCAGGATCCCCACGAGTACGGCGAGGTCGGCGGCGCCGTCGGGGTCGTCGGCGTAGCGGGTGGTCTGGAGGGGGCCCACCTCGTCCAGGGCGACGCCTTCGCGGGCCAGGACGAAGGTGAGGGCGAGCAGCGCGGCCCGGCCGTTGCCGTCCGGGAAGGGGTGGTGGAAGGCCACGTCGAGGAAGGTCCGGGCGGCGCGGGCAGGCAGCGGCACGCCCGTCTCGTCGCCCTCGCGCAGGCAGCGGGCGAAGTCCGCGCGGGTGTGCGGGGTCAGCGGGTAGCGTTCGCGGCCGTTCTTCGCGTAGGCGTCGCCGGTCCGGAAGGGTGCGTCGGGGGTGCCGAGGACCAGCCGCTGCCAGCCGGCCAGCAGGCCGAAGGTGAGCGGGGCGCGGCGCGCCGCGTCCGCGCGGGCCAGCGCGTGGGCGGACCGCAACCGCCCGGCGCGGACCGGGTCGCGGCGGCGGACCGGGCCCTCGCACCAGGCGGTGAAGCCGTCCGTGGCCGGGACGACCGGGCCGGTGACCTCGTACGCGCCGGTGTGCGCCCAGTCGACCCGCGCCCTGGCCCGGTGCCAGGCGGCCGTCGCGTCGCCGGCCGGGGTGGGCGGCCCGGCGTCAGTGGCGGGTGTACCGGCGGTCATGGAACTCCTCCAGGTGGTCGTGTTCGCGGTGGTCGCGGTAGGGCTGCCGGCCGGTCAGGCCGACGGCCAGGTCCTCGCCGACCGAGTCGATGACCGTCGGGCCGGGCGCTGCCCAGCTCCTGAACCGCCCGCCGATGGCGGTGTGCACCGCCGCACCGGCCGCCGCCGGGTCCATCCCGGTCGAGGTCAGGAACCACTCCAGCGCCAGCGCGCACTGGCCGTACCAGCCGCTCTCCGCGCCGGTGCGGTCCAGTACCCGGGTCACCAGCCGCACCGCCGCCCGTTCCAGGTGCCAACTGCGCTGCTCCGGGGTCGCACCAGGGGGCGGGGCCAAGTCCGCGAAGCAGGCGGCGAGTTCCTCCAGCCAGTCCCGCCACTCCAGGAGAGCGGCGACGGCCCGGGCGGCGGTCTCGTCGGGGGTGCTCACCGAGGCGGGGCCGCAGCACCAGCTGCCGACCACTCCCCCGGCCATGCCGACGGTCCAGTTCCACTCCCGGGCCCAGAGGCCGTAGCGCTCCAGGAAGATCCGGTGGATATGGCGCTCGCACCAGCGCTCCCCCTGCCACCACCCGTCCATCCCGGACAGCACGGGCGGGACCCACTCCTTGATCAGGGCAGTGACAGCGGCCTCTTCCGCCGCGTCGAAGGTGAACGGGTGGCGCTGCGGGTCGAGTTCGTCCCAGGTCAGCGGGCGCTGCGGGGAGTACGGCTCGGGCGGCTCGGCGAACGTGGTGGGCTCCAGGGGCCGGGATCAGGACAGTTGACCGATTATGCCCGGTCGTCCCGCATGCCCGCCTCCGCTTTTCCGGCCGGTGCGACGGTGCGGGCGCGGAGCAGCACCATGCCGGTGTCACCGTAGTCGGGGCGGGTGGGGTCGGGGCCCACGTGGGTGAGGGTCAGCTCGTCGGTGTGCGGGCCGAAGACCTCGCGGAGGACGGTGGCGTCGACCGGGCAGCCGGGCCATGCGGGGGCGGTGCCGATGCGGTAGGTCGGCATGTTCTCCATGAAGGAGGCGACGAGGTGGCCGCCCGGGCGCACGGTGGCGAGGTAGGTGCGGCAGAGCTGCGCGAATTCCTCGAAGTCCTCGGTGATGCTCTCGGCCACGAAGTTCATCGACGCCAGTTCGTAGGTACCGGCCGGCAGGGTCCGGACGTCGTCGTGCAGCACGCGCACCCGGGCCAGGGCCTCGGTGGCGGTCGGGGGCAGTGCGGGGTCCAGCTCGCGGCAGAAGGCGTAGAAGGCCTGCCAGCTCTCGTCGGGGCCGTGGCTGAGCTGGCCGGTCAGGTAGGCGACGTTGGCGGCGCTGCGCTCGACCGCGTCCACCTGCCGGCTGGCGGCGCCGGCCAGCATCAGCGGGTAGAGGTTGGGGCCCGCGCCGAATTCCAGGGAGCGGGCGATGCTGCCGGGCGCGAACCGGCGGTAGAAGGCGGAGTGGTGCCGGATGACGGCCGCGTCGCAGGGGTGGATCTCGCGGTAGTTCTCCGCGAGGTAGTCCTGGACCGGCCAGTGGTCCCAGTCGGCGTCGTCGTTGCGGACCGGACCCGGCGGGTGCTCGGCGGGCTCTGTCATGTGCCCTCTTTCGCGGTGCGGGGCGCACTGCCCCGGTCCACCGAGCGTACGCCCGGCACGTAGAGGAAGACCAAGGTGACGACGGCTCCGAGGACGCCGGCGCCGATGAGGGTCGCCCGGACGCCGGCGGCGGCCGCGACCGGCGCGGCCAGGGCGTAGGACAGCGGCAGCAGGGAGATCGACACGAACCATTCGACGCTGGAGACCCGGCCGAGCAGGGCGCCCGGTACGAGCCGCTGCTTCGCGGTGGCCCAGGCGACCAGGCCGGCGGTCTCGAAGCCGTTGACGGCGGCGCAGGCGACCGCCAGCTGCCAGGAGTGGGCGGCCAGGCCGTACCCGGCGACGGCGAGCGTGGCCAGCGTCCAGGAGACGTACACGAAGGTGATGAACCTGCTCGGCACCCCGGTCTGGCCGACGGCCAGGGCGACCAGTACGGACGCCAGTCCGCCGCAGGTGAGCACCACGCCCAGGTCCGCGGCGGAGCCGTGCAGCCCGTTCTTGACCAGGTAGGGCAGCAGCACCTCGGCCGGGCCGAGGAAGAGCAGGTAGGCGAAGGTGGCGGAGACGAAGGTGGCCCAGAGCCAGCTGTTGGCCCGGACGTACGCCAGACCGCTGAGCAGGTCGGCCCAGAGCGATCCGCGGGCGCCGGCCGGTGGCGGCTTGGGGCGGATGCACAGCAGGCAGCCGACGGACACGGCGAAGGTGAGCGCGTCGAACGCGAACGCCCCGCCGGTGCCGATGCCGGCGACCAGGATGCCGCCCAGCGCGGTACCGCCGATCTGGACGGCGGCCGGGCGGACGAACTGGTCGAGGGCGTTGGCCTGGACGAGTTCGGACTTCAGGACGAGGGTCGGCACGACGGCGTCGTACGCCGGGGGGAAGAATCCGGCGGCGCCGCCGTACACCATGACCACGACGATCAGCTGCCACAGCTCCAGGGCGCCGCCGAGGGCCAGGACGGCCAGCGTGAGCAGGCAGACGAAGCGGACGAGGTCGCTGATCAGCATGGTGCGCCGGCGGTCGAAGCGGTCGCTGACCACGCCCCCGAGCAGCACCAGGGCGACCTGGGGGACGGCCCGTGCCACGCCGACCGCGGACATCGCGCCGGGCGAGCCGGACAGTGTGTAGACCTGCCAGGCCAGGGCGACGAGCAGCACCCCGTCGCCCACCAGCGAGATGCTCATCCCGATCCACAGGACCCGGAAGTCGCGATGGGCGAGCGGGGTGAGCAGCCGTACCCGGCGGGCCCGGCCCGCATCCTCCATGACGCGCATTCAGGTCCTCTGCCGGAGTGCGAACCGCTCGGCCAGGGCGGAGATCGTCTCGTTGAGCCGGCCGATGTCGTCGTCGGTGTTCGCGGCGGTGACCTGGATGCGGATGCCCACCCGGTTGCGCGGGACGAGGGGGTACGCCGCCAGCGTCACGTAGATGCCGCGGTCCCACATGAACCGGCCGACGTCGTCCAGGTCGGAGTCGCGGGCGAGCGGGAGCTCGATGATGGGCAGTCCGCTTTCGTTGGGGGTCTCGATGCCCAGCAGGTAGAGGTGGTCCAGGATGCGGGCGGTCTTGCGGTGCAGGGCGGCGCGGACGGTGTCCCCGCGCCGGTCGTTGACGTCGAGGCCGGCGAGCGCGGTGGCGAGCGACGCCGTGGGGGACGGCCCGGAGTACAGGTACGGCGTGGCGGCGACCTTGAGGTGGTTCTTCAGCCACGTCGGCAGGGCCAGGAAGGCCAGCAGCGAGGAGTACGCCTTGGAGAAGCCGCCGACCAGGACGATGCCCTCGTAGGTCTCGCCGAGGTGGCGCACGATGCAGTTGCCGCGGCTGCCGTACGGGGAGGTCTCGCCGGCGCCGCGCTCGCCGATGACGCCGAATCCGTGCGCGTCGTCGATGTAGAGCAGGGCGTCCCGCTGCCGGCAGATGCCCGCGAGCAGGGGCAGGTCGGGAAGGTTGCCGGTCATGCTGTCGACGCCGTCCAGGCACACCAGGCGGGACGCTCCGCGCGGCGCCGAGCGCAGCAGGACCTCCAGTTCGTCGGGCCGGTCGGCGTGGAAGCGCTGCACGGTGGCGCCCTGGCCCCGGGCCACCAGGCAGCCGTCGTAGACCGTGCGGTGGGCGCGGGCCTCGACGAAGATGTGTCCCTCGCCGCTGAGCACCGGTATCACGGAGGCGTGGATGAGGGTGATGGTCGGGAGCAGCAGGCTGTCCTGGGCGTGGAGCAGTGCGGTGAGCCGGTCCTCGATGTCGGGGTAGAGCCGGGGGTTGCCGATCAGCCGTGACCAGCTGGGGTGGGTGCCCCAGCGCCGGACCTGCGGTTCGATGGCGGCCATGATCTCGGGGTCGAGGTCGAAGCCCAGGTAGTTGCAGGAGGCGAAGTCGATGAGCCAGTGGTCGCCGCTGCGCAGGTGCCGGCCGTCCACCTCGTCGATGACCGCGTCGCACATGGGGTTGGTCTGCCGCAGGCGTTCGAGCTCGCCCCACCGCGGATCGCGTCGTGCTCCGCCGGTTGTCCTCAGTGCCTTGTGCACGTGATCCTCCTCCGCCCCGGACCGGCGGGTACCGGTGCGCTGTGGGTCTGAGGGTGCGGTGGTCCGGCGGGATACCGGGCTGGTCGCCGCGCTGCCGGCCAGGGACGGGACCCGGCGCTCGGCCGTGCTCCGCAGCAGCTCTTCCGCCTGGTCCACCGTCATCGGGCGGGCGAACAGATAGCCCTGCCCGAACCGGCACCCCATGGCCAGGAGTCGGTCCCGTTGCACGTCCTCTTCGATGCCTTCGGCGATGACCTGCAGGCCGAGGGTGTCGGCGATGCGCACAATACCCTCGACCAGGGCGACTTGTTGGGTGTCGACACCGATGTCGTCGATGAACGATTTGTCGACCTTCAGCAGGTCGATGGGGAATTCCCGGAGATAGCTGAGCGAGGAGAAGCCGGTGCCGAAGTCGTCGATCGCCATGCGCACGCCGAGATCCTTCAGCTCCCTCATCACCGCGCGGATCTGCTCGTCGGAATGCATCAGGACGGTCTCGGTCAGCTCCAGTACGAGGGAGCCGTGGGCCACTCCGGTGGCGTCGAGGACGGCCCGGACCTCGTCGAGGAAGCCGGGGTCGCGGAACTGCCGGGCGGAGACGTTCACGTTGATGTGCAGCGGGTCCGGCCGGGGCAGTTCGCGCTGCCAGCGGGCGAGGTGGGCGGTTGCCTGCTGGAGCACCCAGGCGCCGAGCGGCATGATGTGCCCGGTCTCCTCGGCGAGCGCGATGAACTGATGGGGCGTCACCGAGCCGCGCCGGGCGTGCGGCCAGCGGGCCAGCGCCTCGAAGCCGGCGAGCGCGCCGGTCGCGATCTCCACGATGGGCTGGTAACGGACGTCGAACGCCTCCGCGTCCAGCGCGCCCTCCAGCCGGGACCGGAGTTCGTGCCGTTCGAGCATGCCGGTGTGCAGCCCCGCCTGGTAGCGGCGCCACTGCCGCTTGCCGGCCGTTTTCGCCGCGTACAGGGCCAGGTCGGCGTGGCCGAGCAACTCCTCGGCGTCGGCGCTGTCCAGGGCGGTGGCGATGCCCACGCTGGCGGAGGTGCTGACCATCTGTGCGGAGAGCCGGAAGGGCTGGTTGAGGTTCTGTACGACCTGTTCGCCGAGCGCTTCGGCGTCGGCGGGCTCGCGCACGCCTTCCATGAGCACCCCGAACTCGTCACCGCCCAGGCGCGCCGCGGTGTCGCTGGCCCGCATCGTTCCGGTCAGCCGTCGTGCCACCGCGATCAGCAGTGCGTCGCCCACGGAGTGGCCGCTGGTGTCGTTGACGACCTTGAAGTCGTCGAGGTCGATGAAGAGGACGCAGGGGACGGTGCCGTCGCGGCGGCCGCGCAGCAGGGCGCGCTCGATCCGCTCCAGGAGGAGCAGCCGGTTGGGCAGGCCGGTGAGGGCGTCGTGGAAGGCCCGGTGGGTGAGTTCGCGTTCGAGTTTGCGCTGCTCGGTCACGTCCCGGAGGGTCAGGACCAGGCCGTGGACGGTCTGGTCGTGCCGCAGGTTGCTGCACCGGGCCTCGACGTCGATGCGCGCGCCGTCGCGGCGTAGGACCTGCCAGTCGTCGCGGCTGTCCTGGCAGTCGCCGTCGCGCATCCGGGCCAGGGCGCGCAGGGCGCGTTCGCCGTCCTGTTCGGTCATGAGCTCGGCGAGGCGCACTCCGTTGAGCGAGGCGCTTCCGAACATGCCCTCCGCGGAGGGGCTGGCGTAGCGGATGGTGTTGTCGTCGTCGAGGATGAGGATGACGTCCGAGGTGTTGTGCACCAGGGTGCGGAAGTACGCCTCGCTGTTGCGCCGGTTGATCTCCTGGCCGAGCGCGACGCGCTCCAGCGCCAGGGCCGCCTGCGCGGCGAGGGTCTCGAAGGAGCCCCACCGTTCGGCCAGGCTCTTCTCGGTGCCGGCGACGATCAGGGCGCCGATCAGGGAGTCCCCGGCGGGCCCGTTGCTGACGGCCAGTGGGCAGAGCAGCGCGCTGGGCAACGGGGCGAGTTCCGCGGCGGCCTGGGGACCGAGGTCGGCGACGTGCACGATCTGCGTCTCGCGGGCCAGGAGCCGGGGGCGCCAGGCGTCGGCCGCCTCGTCCTGCCAGTCGACGGTCCAGGTGTGCGGCTGTGCGGTGGTGGGCACGGTGTGCAGCCGGGACTCGCCGGGGGCGCGGGTCAGCAGGGCGACCTCGTGGCCCACCCCGGGGCCGAAGAGCGGTCCGGCCGCCCGGCGGATCGACTGGGCGATCTCCTCGACGCCGGACGTGGACACCAGCGCGGCGGCCGCCACCCGCAGGCCGCGTTCCCGGGTCACGGCCATCAGGTGCACCACGACCAGGCCCGACAGCCGGGCGAACACGAGCAGGAAGAGCACGGCCGAGAAGACCGCGATCACGGGCACGTCGTGCAGGTCGCCACGGACGGCCTCCTGGATGAGCAGTACGGGCGCGACGAGCGAGGCCAGCGCGAGCACGGCGAGCCGCCGGGGGTGGATGCCCGCCTGGCGTACGGGGGTGCGCTCGGTCAGTTCCACCATCGACGGGTGCAGTGCGGCCAGTCCCCAGGCGGTGAAGAAGACCACCCAGCCCAGGTCCATCGGCGTGCCGACCTGCCAGACCCCTTTGAGCTGGAGGAGCCCGTACAGGACGTCGGAGAAGAGGATGCCGAAGGTGCCGAGGGTGAGGAACTGGACGGCCCGGGTCCGTGCGGAGCCGGGTGTCAGCAGCCGGGCCAGCATCGCCAGCATCAGCACGTCACCCAGTGGATAGGCGATCGAGATCATCCGCTGCACCCACGTCATGTCGGGGGCCGTGGTGTACGGGTTGATCAGGTAGTTCCACGAGAGCAGGGCCAGCCCGGAGGTGAGGATCATCGCGTCCAGCAGGCTCGCCACGTCGCGGCCGGTCCGGCGGTAGCGGATGAAGCCCAGCAGCCCGGCGGCGAACAGGGGGTAGGTCGCCAGGTAGAAGACGTCGGCGAGGGAGGGGAACGGGTTGTCCTCGTGCAGGAAGGTGTTGAGCACGTTGTACGTGGTGTCGCCGGCCATGAAGGCCAGGTTCGCGGCGGCGAGCAGCAGCCAGGGCCAGGCGTGGGCCGGCCGGTGCCTGCGGATGCCGGCGATGATGGCCCAGACGTTGCCGAGGATGATGGCGGCCCAGGTGTACGTGTGGGCGGCGGGCACCGTCAAATAGACCACGGTGGGCGGGATCACCAAGATGACATACGTGGTCATCAGGCGGTGTATGCGGCTCAAAGCGAACCGCCTCCTCCCGTGACCGGACGGACGCCCACCGTCCTCCGCGGTCAACCTGGACGCTTTTTGATACTATGTCCGCTTTTCTGTATATGCATGACGGCATGCGCCCTTGGCATATGCCAAGGGCGCATGACAGAGAGGGGCCGACGGTCACGTCACCGGGCGCGCAGCTCCTTCTTGAGGATCTTGCCGGTGGGCCCCTTGGGCAGCGCGTCGACGAGCCGGATCTCCCGGGGGTACTTGTACGCGGCAAGCTGTTGCCGGCAGTGGGCGGTGAGTTCCTCGGAAGTGGTGTGCGAACCGCGGCGCAGCGCAACGACGGCGACGACCTCCTCGCCGAGCCGGTCGTCGGGGCGGCCGATGACCGCGGCCTCGGCGACGGCCGGGTGGGCGTACAGGACCTCCTCGACCTCGCGCGGATAGACGTTGTAGCCGCCGCGGATGATCAGGTCCTTCTTGCGGTCGACGACGAAGAAGTAGCCGTCGTCGTCCCGGTAGCCGAGGTCCCCGGTGTGCAGCCAGCCGTCGCGCAGCGCCTCGGCGGTCTCCTCGGGACGCCGGAAGTAGCCCTTCATGACGTTGTGGCCGCGGATCAGGATCTCGCCCACGTGGTCGGGGCCGGGCGGCAGGGCGGCGCCGGTGTCGTCGGCGATCCGCACCTCCACGCCCCAGATCGGCTTGCCGATGGAGAGCACCTTGCGCTGCTCGACACTGATGTTGAAGGTGGCGGTGCTGGCTGTCTCGGACAGGCCGTAGCCCTCCAGGACCGCCACGCCGGGGAACTTCTCCTCGAAGGCCCGGATGGTCTCGCCCGGCATCGGCGCGCCGCCGCAGGCCCCCACGCGCAGCGCGGTCAGGTCCCGGTCGGAGGTGTCGGCCTGGAGGAGGGCCGTGTACATGGTGGGGACACCGGCGAAGATCGTGCAGCGGTGCCGTTCGAGCGCGTCGAGGACCGCACCGGTCTCGAACCTCGGGACCAGCGCGAGCGTCCCGCCGTACCGCACGGCCAGGTTGAGGACGCCGGAGAGGCCGAAGACGTGGAAGAGCGGCAGCACCGCGAGGGCGATGTCGTCGGGGCGGCAGCCGAACAGCTCGCCGGTGACGGTGCAGTTCATGTAGAGCTGGAAGTGGGTGAGCTCGGCGCCCTTGGGGCGGCCGGTGGTGCCGCTGGTGTAGAGCAGGACGGCGGTGTCGTCGGCGTCGGCCGGCTCGATCTCGCCGGTGTCGTCGACGGTGGTGAGCTCGTCGTAGGGCCGGGTGCCGGCGATCCGCCGCGCGCTGCCGGGCCCGGGGACGACGTACACCGGTACCCCGTCGGCGAGTTCGGCGCCCTTGACCGCCTCGTCGGCGAACTCCTCGTGCGTGAGGAGCAGCCGGGCCCCGGAGTCCGTGAGGTGGTAGGCGATCTCGGGGGTCCGGAGCAGGGGGTTGAGCGGGACCATGACCAGGCCGGCCTTGAGGATGCCGAAGTAGGCGAACAGGAACTCCGGCACGTTGGGCAGATGGACGGCGACCGCGTCACCGCGTTGCAGGCCCAGCGCGCGCAGGGTCGCGGCGATCCGGCCGGAGGTCTCGTCGGCCCCGGCGTAGCTGACGGTCCGTGTGCCGTGGTGGCACAGGGGTTTGTCCGGGTGGTTCCGGCGGGATTCACGAAGAGCGATGGCGAGGTTGAAGCTCATTCGGGCTCCTGGCGGGGTGCGGCCCGACTCCACGTGGTGTGCGTCGGTGCGTGCCGAGCATAGGCAGCGGCTTAGCGATGCTCAACAGGGCGAATGCGGTGGATTTCGCCGGGGGTTGGCGGTCGCTCCGGGGGCGGGCGCGGGTCACTTGCGCGCCTGGTGTGCGGAGCCGGACCGGGGCCCGTAGGCGGTCAGGAAGCGGTCGCGGAAGGCGTCCATCCGCCAGACCGGCGTCCTGGGGCCGGGCCGGAGGCCGGGCTGCCAGCCCCAGTCGGAGATCCGGCGCAGCACGGCCGGGTCGTGGGCGACGATCGCCACCGGTACGTCCCGGCCGGCGTGCTGGCCGGTGACGGTGGGGACCGGCTGGTGGTCGCCGAGGAAGACCAGCACGGTGTTCTTCCGGCCGTACTTCTCTACGTACGAGAGCAGGCTGTGCAGCGAGTACTGGATGGCCCGGCCGTACTCGGTGCGGACCCGGGCGGCGTCCTGCCACACGTCCTTGGGGTCCTTGCCGGCCGCCCTGACGGCCCGGTAGACCGAGCCGTCGCCGACCCGGCCCCAGCCGAGCATCTTCGGCAGCGGCGCCCACGGGTTGTGGCTGGAGGTCAGGATGATCTCCGACATCAACGGCTTGCCGCCCCGCTTGCCGTGCTGCAGCCGCTCGAAGGCGGACAGGCTGTACTGGTCCGGCATCCGCGACCAGCTGAAGTTCGGGCCGCGGTAGCCGAGGGTGCGGGAGTCGTAGACGGTGTCGAGGCCGTGGAAGCGGGCCTCCGGCCAGGACCGGCTGACGCCCGGCATGATGCCGACGGTCCGCCAGGCGCCGGTCCGCCGGAAGGCGCGGGTCAGGCTGAGCCGGTCGCTGGAGGTGACGGTGCGGTAGCGCTGCTGGTTGTTGATCCACAGGCCGGACAGGAAGGTGGAGTGCGCCAGCCAGCTGCCGCCGCCCGCCGTCGAGGAGGTGAGCCAGCCGCTCCGGGCGGTGAAGCCGGCCCGCCGCAACTGCTCGGTCCCGTCCGCGAGCACCTTGTCGACGCCGGGGCCTATCACCGGGTCGTCGATCGCGGTGCGGCCGTAGCTCTCGATGAAGGTGAAGATGACGTCCTTGCCGCGCAGTCCGTTCAGCAGCCGGTCGGGCGGTGTGCTCGCGAAGCGGTCGCCGGCCGCCTCCGCGGCGAAGACCCGCTCGTCCGCAAGGCTCGTGCGCACCTGCTGGGCCCGGGCGTCGACCTGATCGGCGGTGGTGCGGGCGGCGAGCGGCGCCCCGGCGAGCTGGAGGCCGAGCGCGGCGCTGACGAGCCAGGCGGTCCCGAGGACGAGGGTGCCGCGGGTCGCCAGGGAGCTGTGCCGGGCCAGGACGTGGCTCAGCCGGAGCACGGCCAGCGCCATGAGCACGGGCAGGGCCAGCGCGACGAGCACGGCCCCGACGACGGCGGCGACCGCACCCGTCCGGCCGGCCGAGTCGTCGAGGAACGACGCGGCGTCGCCGAACAGCCCCCAGTCCAGCACCGGGTCGAACGGCCTGACCAGCACGGCGCGAAAGCCCATGTTGAGGAGGTCGAGCAGGGTCATCAGGCCCAGGCCCGCCCCGGCGAGCACCGCGACGACCCGGCGCGGCCTCGGCGGCAGCAGGAGCAGCAGCGCCGCCCCGGCGATCCCCTCCACCGGGATCCGGACGAACGCGCCGGGCGTCAGGCGGATCAGGTCGTCCGGCAGGACGAGCGCGCCGAACACGAGCACGGCGGCGAGGACGGAGGTGACGGCCCGCCTCCGGCGCCGGTTCGTCCCCCTGGCCAGGAGCTGACGCAGCTGCGTGATGAGCGGCACCCGAAGGTCCTTCCGTACGAGGCGGACTGATGTGGCGACGGTCCGGCCGGCCGGCGGCCGGGGCGTCGTTGTCCGTCTGTACGGCCCGGCGGCGCGGCCCGTTCACCCGTCCGTACAGGTGATTCCTGGAGAAGTGTGGGCGGCCGGGGTGGCGCACGGGCAGGGAGAGTAGACACCCCGCGCCGCCTCGCCCGGCCTTCGGCCCCGCCCGTGGCGCCAGTAGCCCTTGAGGCGTGCGCATGACGGAGACCCGCTGCTGGCCCGCTCCCCAGCGAGAGGTTTTGTGTTGAAGCATCCGCGCGTACCCACGCCTCGTTCCGTCCTCGCCGGCGCCGGTGTGGTGACCCTGGCCATCGCTCCCCTGCTCGCCCTGCAGAGCGCCCAGGCGCACACCGTCCGGGCCCCCGGGCCCCCGTCGGCCATCGCCGCCGCCGAACGGGCGGTGGCCATCAGCTCCTCGCTCGGTGCGGCCGGCGCGGGTTCCTACTACGACCCCGATCACCACAAGCTGGTGGTGAACGTGACCACCGAGGAGGCGGCCGGCAAGGCCCGGGCGGCCGGCGCCGAGGCGAGGATCGTCAAGCACTCCCTGGCGTCGCTGGACGCGGCCCGGGCGACCCTCAAGGAGCACGCCTCGATCCCCGGGACCTCCTGGGCCATGGACCCGAAGATCAACAAGGTGGTCGTCACCGCCGACCGCACCGTCCGGGGGGAGGATCTGGAGCGGCTCAAGGCGGTCGCCGGCTCGCTCGGCGACCGGGCGGTGATCCAGCTGTCGCCGGACACCATCGAGCCGCTGATCGCCGGCGGGGACGCCGTCTGGGGCGCCGCCGCGCGCTGTTCGCTCGGCTTCAACGTCGTCAAGGGCGGGCAGCCGTACTTCCTGACGGCCGGCCACTGCACGCACGCGGTGCCGAGCTGGTCCGCCACC
The DNA here is from genome assembly GCF_055657085.1 of Streptomyces sp. NPDC107765. NCBI lineage: Bacteria > Bacillati > Actinomycetota > Actinomycetes > Kitasatosporales > Streptomycetaceae > Streptomyces > Streptomyces sp. NPDC107765. The sequence goes on from NZ_JBVKBL010000019.1 coordinate 26,378, forward strand.
CAGCAAGGCCCCCCGATCGCGATGTCGGAGGCGGGGAGCTTCCCCGGTGACGATTTCGGGATCGCGCGGTACACCGCCGCGGAGGTCGCGCACCCGAGCGAGGTGAACCTCTACAGCGGCGGGGCGCAGCACATCGTCCGGGCCGCCGACCCGATCGTGGGCCAGAAGGTGCAGCGCAGCGGCAGCACGAGCCATGTGCACGACGGGGAGGTCACCGCGCTCAATGTGACGGCCAACTACCAGGAGGGGACCGTCGAGGGACTGATCCAGACCTCGGTCTGTGCGGAGACCGGCGACAGCGGCGGTCCGCTCTTCGAGGGGGACACCGCGCTCGGCCTGACCTCCGGCGGCCGCGGCAGCTGCGCCGCGGGCGGGGTGAGCCTCTACCAGCCGGTGACCGAGGCCCTGGCGAAGACGGGGGCACGGATCGGCTGACGCGGCATTGTCCCGGCGGCCGACGGCGGCCGCCGGGACGGGGAGCCGGGGTGGCCGCCGGGACGCGGAGCCGAGCCGATCTCCCGGTGCCGGCTCAGATCTTCGCCGGCGGGCGGTTGCGGTGCCGGTGGGCGGCGGTGGCCTCCGCGAAGGCCCGGGCGAAGGCGTCGCCGTTCGCGGCGGCGGTCACCACGCCCTGGTCGCTCACCGGTTCCGCACCCCCGGAGGCGGTGCGCACCTGGTCCGGCAGCAGTTTCCTCAGCACCTCGATCCCGGAGCCCAGGGCGCCGATGGCCTTGCCGTGCCGGTAGGCGTCGAGCACGAAGCGGCGGGCGGCGCCGTCGGCCGCGGTGTCGCCGGCCCCGAGGCCGCCGTCGGGCAGCACCACCGCGTCGTAGAGCACGGAGGCCACGGTCGGCAGGGCGCGGTCCGCCGAGAGGCTGCCGGAGGCGCCGGAGACCTCCCCGTCCTGGGGCGCCAGGGCCTCGACGAAGGCGCCCTGCTCCCCCCACGCCTGCTTCAGTCCGCCGACCTGCCGCGCGTCCACGCCGTCCCTGACCAGGACCGCGATCTGGCGGCTGCGGATGGATCCGTCGCCCTTGAGGTTCTCGAGGCTCAGCGCGGGGGACGGGGTGGGCCGCGGGGTGTCGATGGCCTCCGGGGCGGGGAGGCCGAGGCCCTCGGCGACCTTGGAGGCCAGGGTGTGGTCGATGTGCGCCAGCTCTCCGACGGTGCGCTCGCGGACCTCCTTGGCGTTGACCTTGCCCAGTTCGAAGCGGAACGCGTCGATGATGTGCTGCTGTTCCCAATCGGCCATGCTGTGCCAGAACAGCGCCGCCTGGGTGTAGTGGTCGGTGAAGCTGGGGCTCCGCTTACGGATCTTCCGCCCGTCGACCCGCTCCGTCAGGTGCCGGAAGGCGGATTCGTCGGCGCCGGCGAGGGCCGGGCAGCCGCCGCCGAGGGAGTTCGGCGAGTAGCTGGTGCCCTGGTGGATCCGGCTCTGGTGGTAGCCGTCGCGCTGGTTGTTGCGGACCGGCGCGAGCGGCCGGTTGACCGGCAGCTGGGGGAAGTTGGGCCCGCCCAGCCGGATGAGCTGGGTGTCGAGGTACGAGAAGTTCCGGGCCTGGAGCAGCGGGTCGTTGGTGAAGTCGATGCCGGGCACGACGTTCGCGGTGTGGAAGGCGACCTGTTCGGTCTCCGCGAAGAAGTTGTCCGGGTTGCGGTTGAGCACCATCCGGCCGATGGGCCGTACCGGCACCAGCTCTTCGGGAATGATTTTGGTGGCGTCGAGGAGATCGAAGTCGAAGGAGTGCTCGTCCTCCTCCGGTACGAGCTGGACGCCGAGTTCGTATTCCGGGTATTCCCCGGCCTCGATCATGTCCCAGAGGTCGCGGCGGTTGAAGTCCGGGTCGCGGCCCATCGTTTCCTGGGCCTCGTCCCAGACCAGCGAGTGCACCCCGAGCTTGGGCTTCCAGTGGAATTTCACGAACGTGCCCTTGCCGGCCGCGTTCACGAAGCGGAAGGTGTGTACGCCGAAGCCCTGCATCATCCGGTAACTGCGCGGAATGGCCCGGTCCGACATCAGCCACATCATCATGTGGAGGGTTTCGGGCTGGAGCGAGACGAAATCCCACAGGGTGTCGTGCGCGGACGCCCCGGTGGGGATCTCGTTGTGCGGCTCCATCTTCACCGCGTGCACGAAGTCCGGGAACTTGATGCCGTCCTGGATGAAGAAGACCGGCATGTTGTTGCCGACCAGGTCGTAATTGCCTTCCGAGGTGTAGAACTTCGTGGCGAATCCACGGACGTCCCGCACGGTGTCCGCCGAACCGCGCGGGCCCTGGACCGTGGAGAACCGCACGAACACCGGTGTCTGCACGCCCGGGTCCTGGAGGAAGGCGGCCCGGGTGAACTCCGCGCAGGACTCGTACGGCTGGAAGTAGCCGTAGGCGCCGGCGCCCCGGGCGTGCACCACCCGCTCCGGGATCCGCTCGTGGTCGAAGCGGGTGAGCTTCTCCCGGAAGTGGAAGTCCTCCATCAGCGTCGGGCCGCGTTCACCCGCCTGCAGCGAATCGTCGGTGTGGTCGACGGTCACGCCCTGGTCGGTGGTCAGCGGACCGGCGGCAGGATCGTCCGCGAAATGCGCGCGGCGCTGCTCCTGTTTCTGGTCCGCCACCTCAGGCCGCCCTTCCCGCCTGGGCGAATTCCGCGACGAAACTGGCGCAGAACGCCTTGAGATCCGCCGGCTTACGGCTGGTGATCAGCGTGTTGTTGCCCGCCGTGCAGACCTTGACCTGTTCGTCCACCCAGGTGCCGCCGGCATTGCGGATATCGGTCTGCAGACTGGGCCAGGACGTCAGGGTGCGTCCCCGCACCACATCGGCCTCGATCAGCGTCCAGGGTGCGTGGCAGATGGCCGCCACCGGCCGGCCCCGGTCGAAGAAGCTCTTCACGAAGGCGACCGCGTTCTTGTCCATCCGCAGCGCATCGGGATTGGCGACGCCACCGGGCAGGACCAGGCCGCCGTACTCCGACACGTCGACCGCGTCCACCGTCCGGTCCACCGGAAAGGTGTCGGCCTTGTCGAGGTGGTTGAACGCCTGGATCCGGCCGGACTTGGTGGACACCAGGTGGGGAACGTCCCCCGAATCCAGAACCGCCTGCCAGGGGCCGGTCAGTTCGACCTGCTCCACACCCTCGGGCGCTACCAGGAATGCAATCTGCATGAGCCGTGGTTCCTTTCTTGCTGCGGTATCGAGGCCGCTGTCATGCGTGCGGTCGCGCCGGTCGTCGGCACAGGGCGCGGTGCGGCGGAGGCCGGGATCGCGCGCAGGACGAATTCCCGGTGCGCCCGGCCGCCCATGCCGGATCCGCCGCGATTAAGCCGGATGCGTCCCGCGGTAACCGAACGGCTCGCGGATGCCGCACGGCCGGTCCGTCCGGTCCCTGAGCCGGGTGCCCGGGGCGCGGCCGGTGAAACGGGGCGGCGGGGGTCCGCGGCCGCCGCCCGGCGCACATGCGCACGGCAACGCCTCCGGGTAGCGTCGGAGGGGCGACGCGCACGGGCCGCCGCGCGATGCGCCGGTCCCGCCGCGTCCGCACGCACGCCCCAGGAAGGGCTCTTCGTCGCCACGAAAGACGGGCGGCCGGAGCCCTCGTCATCACGGGCAACGGGCTCGACGAAAGGCTCCTCATGCGGGTGTTGCCGGCCGCTCCCTCGATCGAAGGGCTCACCGCCGTGGTCACCGGCGGCTCACGCGGACTGGGTCTGCTCATGGCCCGTCAGCTGCTGCGCCGGGACTGCGACGTCGTGCTGCTGGCACGGGACGCGGCCGAACTGGACCGGGCGGTCGGCAAGCTCGGCCGGCCGGGCGGCGGCGCGGTGCGCGGCATGGTGTGCGACGTGCGCGACGGCGCCGCGGTCCAGGAGCGGTTGGCGGAGATCGCGCGGGACAACGGCAGGCTGGACATCGTCATCGCCAATGCCGGCATCATCCAGGTCGGCCCGGCCGAAGCCCTCGGCGTGGAAGGGTTCCGGGACGCTCTGGACTCCATCTTCCACGGCGCCCTGAACACCGCGTTCGCCGCCCTGCCGCACCTCAGGCGCAGTCCGGCGGGCGGCCGGCTGGCGCTCGTCGGGTCGGTCGGCGGCCTGCTGGCGGTGCCGCACCTGCTGCCGTACTCGTGCGCCAAGTCGGCGGTCGCCGCGCTGGCCGAGGGGCTGCACGCGGAGGAGGCCGCGTACGGGGTCACCGTCACCGGGGTGCATCCCGGGCTGATGCGGACCGGATCGCATCTGCACGCGCGGTTCGGCGGCGACCGGCGCCGGGAGTACGCCTGGTTCCAGGCGCTGGCCGGCGCGCCCGTCCTGTCGATGAACGCCGAGCGGGCGGCGGAACGCATCGTCTCCGCGGTGCAGCGGCGGCGGCCCCGGATCGTGCTCACCCCGGCGGCCAAACTGGGCTCCGTGGCGCACGGCGTGGCGCCGGTGCTCACCACCCGGCTGGTGTCGGCGGTGGGCCGGGTGCTGCCCCGCGACGGTGGCACCGGTACGGCGGAGGGCTACCGGGTCGAGGCCGAGGAGCAGCCGCCCGCCCGCCGGTTGCGCAGCGTGCTGGGCGTGCTCAACGAGCGGGCGGCCGGCCGCTTCAACCAGCGGGGCTGAGGCTCCGGCGGGCCAGGTGTGGACGGTCGGCGAACGGGCACGAGCAGCCGTGGACCCGGACGGCCGACGGAAGGAGACCACCATGCTGTTGGCCCACCCCGCAGTGCTGCAGGGCATCGCCGACGAGTACCGGACGCTGGAGCTGCTGCACGCGGACCGCGGCACCGAAGGCGTGCGGCAGCGGATGGACGACCTCGCGTACACGCTGTGCATCTCCACCGGGACCCGCGATGTGGACGCGGCCCTGATCGCCGCCGACCACCGCCTGCCGGGCGCCCGCGTGGCGGACGACTCACTGCTGCCCGGGGCCTGAGGTCCGGCGGCAGTCGACACACACCTCGGCGTGCGGTACGGCCAACAGCCGGTCCCTGCCGAGCGGGCGGCCGCAGCGGGTGCAGGTCCCGAACGTGCTGCGGGCGAGCCGGTCCAGGGCGTCGAGGGTTTGCCGCAGGCGGACCCGGGCGCGTCGGTGCCGGTGCGCAGCTGCTCGATCGAGGCGGCCGTCGCACTGGCGTCGGCGGCGTCCAGCGCGCAGTCGGCGCGCAGACCGGCCGCGGTGCTCGCCGCCGCGGCCACTTCGTCGCGCAGCCGGGCGGCCTGCGCGGTGAGGCTGTCCCTGACCTCCGCGCGGTCGGTCGGCGAGAGCTCCGCGCGGGAGCCTTCGCGGGTGCCGGGCGGGCGGGCGGTCATCGCGGAGAGGTCCCCTAGGTGTGCGGTTCGCCGTGGCCCTTGCCCTCGTGCGGCTTCAGCTTCTCCATGGCCTGCTTCGCCTTGCGCCGAGCCATCTCGGTGAGCTTCATGGGCCTGTCGCGGCCGGTCGCGGGCGGGGCCCCGCCGGGCTCGGGGGGCGGCTGCGGAGGGCCGGCCGCGGGCGGCGGGTTGCTCGGCTCGTCGTGGGGTTCCCCAGGGGTTCCGGCGTGGTCCATCTCGGTCTCCCTTTCCTCTGCTCCCCCGAGCCCGTAGGGGCGCCCCGAGCAGGCCGCGCCCCTCCTCCTACTTCACCCCGACGGTCCCTCGCCCGCGACTCGGGGCAGCGAGCCGATGACGTCGGTGAGGTACGAGAACTCCTGCATCAGACGGGTCGCCTCGATGACGAGCACGCCGTAGGGACGGGTCGGGTCGGCCAGCGGCAGTCCGGCCCGCGCGGCCTGCTCGGCGAGCGCATCGCGGCATTCCCGGGCGCGCTCGGCCGCGGCGCCGAGGGCGCGGGCCTGGGCGGTCACCAGGTCCTCGTCCAGCCCGCTCAGGAGCTGGGTGAGCGTCGAGAGGGAGGCCAGGAAGTCCGCGTAGGCGCGCAGGAAGTCGCGGTAGCGGTAGTGGTCCTCGGCCTCCCGCCACTGGTCCAGGCTGCGCGCGAGCGAGGCGACGTGGTGCAGTGCGCGCTCCAGGGCCGCCAGCACCGACCGGTAGCCCTGGAAGCCGGTGCGGCCGCGGTGGCGGCCCAGCAGCCGGCGCGGGTTGTAGTAGAGGCTCTCCCGCGCGGTGCGCAGACCGGCCCTGGCCTGATCGATCAGCTCTCCGGTCTGTTCCGCGCGGGTGCGCCACCGCTGTGTGGCTTCGGTGTCCAGCCCGCCCTGCCGCAGGACCGGGTGCATGTCGGCGAACAGGTCGTCGAGGGTGCGGGCCAGGGCGCGCAGGGCGTATTCGGCGCTGCGGTAGCGCATCGGCGGGACGAGCGTGACGTTCACCGCGAGGCCCACGGCGCAGCCGATGAGGACGAGCAGGACGATCTGTCCGAGCTGGGCGGCCCGGTCGAGGTACGTGGTAGCGGAGGTGTAGGTCGCGAAGGCGAAGAAGGCCGCGGTGGCGACCTGGTTGCCCTGGCTGCCCAGGGCCGGCCACCGGCCGAGGGTGAGGGCGATCAGCGCGACCAGGGCGAACGTGGCGAGCTGGGGTCCGCCGGCGAACCCGAGCACCGCCTGCACCGCCACTCCGGCGACCACCGCGCCGATGTAGCGCAGGGACTGGTGCAGGGACTGATACACCGTCACCTGCATGATCAGTACCGCGGAGAACGGCGCGAAGGCCGGTGAGCGGGCGTGCAGGAGGTGGTAGGAGATCAGCCAGGCGAGGGTGGCGGCCACGGTGCTCTTCCCGATGAGCAACACCGTGTGCCGTTCGTGGCCGTCGTAGGACCGGGCCCGCTGCCACCACGTCGCCGTACGGGCGGCCCGGCCGCGTCCCGTCGTCCGCTCCCCCGGGTCACCGGCCATCCCGAAGCTCCTCTCCGCCGTCCGTCCCGCACCTCGAGCCTCTCCCGAAAGCCGGTACCCGGCACGGGCCGCGGCACCCGTCCCGCCGCCCCGGTCGGCGCGGCGGCGGGTGCCGGGCGAAGGACGTGCGGACCAGGCCGCGCACGGCGGGGACCGACCACGCCGGGCCCAGCGCGCGGACCAGCGCGTTCCGGTCCCGGACGGTCGTCGGACCGGCGGTCTGCAACCGCGGTGCGAAGGCGGCGTGGTCGGTGCACACGGCGTGCCCGGTGTGCCGGATCTGCCGCCGGCGGGTGCGGCCGTGCGGGTGGGCGAGCAGGCGGACCAGGGAACGGGCCGGCTCCTCCCGGCCGGGGAAGCCGTCGGTGCCCACGGGGAACAGCGGCCGGTCCACGGGCGTGGCGGGCCACCGTCCGGTCGGCCCGCCCCGAGCGGGTCCGCCCCGAGATGAAGCGGGTGGACGCCACGGTGCCCGGGCCGCCCCGCCGGGGATCCGCGGGCTGCCAGGGGGTGCGGCGGCAGGAGCAGCCGCACCGCGGGGGCCGGACGGCTAGGCGGCCGTGGGGCAGGGTGCCGGGGCCGGGCCGGTGGCGGCGCGCCGGCGGGACTGCAGCAGGCCCCCGGCGGCGACCGCACCGGCGATGATCAGGCCGCCGGCCACCAGGGCGCCGCGGGCGCCGGCCAGTTCCATGAGGAAGCCGAGCAACGGCGGGCCGACCAGGCCCCAGCCCGTGCTGGCGCTGCGCCACACCCCCAGCACCCGGCCGCGCATGTGGGCCGGCGGGTCGGTCTGCAGGACCGTGGTGCCGGCGGTGTCGGAGATCGACTCGACCACGGACATCGGCAGGACCAGGACGAGCAGGACGATCAGGGACGGGGAGAAGCCCGCGACGATCTGCAGCAGCGCACCGGCCGCGGCCAGCGCACCGACCAGGGCGACGGTGGGTTTGCGGAGGCGGGCGGCGAGCACCGCGCCGAGGATGCCGCCGACCGCCAGGACGGTGGAGACCGTGCCGAAGGCGGCCGCGCCGGCGCCCAGCGGGCCGGTGACCAGTACGGCCAGGGTCAGCTGGTAGTTGCGGCCGAAGATGGCGCTCAGGCCGGTGACGGCCGCCAGGGCCACCAGTCGCGGCCTGCGGAGGAAGAAGGCCAGCCCGTCGCGGGCGCCGGTGCCGGCTTCGGGTTCCGGCTCCGCGGCCGGTGCGGCGGGGGCGGCGGCCGCGCCGTCCGGCGTCCCGGCGGGCCGGCGCAGTGCCGCGCTCACCGGGCGCAGGAAGGGGATGACCGCGGCGACGAAGAGGAACGACAGGCCGTTGGCCGCGTAGGCGGCTCCGGTACCGAGGACGCCCACGGAGAGGCCCGCCAGGGCGGTGCCGCCCAGCCGTCCGACACTGTGCACCAGCGATCCGACGGCGATGGCCGACGGAACGTCCTCGGTGGGGACCAGATCGTTGCCCAGCAGGGCGCAGGCCGGGCCGTCGACGGTGGCGATCAGGCCGGTGACGCCGGCCAGCGCCAGCAGGATGCCGTAGTTGAGCTGGTCGAACGCGATCAGCGCGGCCGTCGTGAAGGCGATCGCACCGAGGACGGCCTGGCTGACCGCGGCGGTGACCTTCCGGGGCCAGCGGTCGACGGCGGCGCCGCCCACCAGGCCCATGAGCAGCCCGGGCCCCGCCTGGACGGAGAGCGAGAGACCGGTGGCCGCGGCCGAGCCGGTCAGCTGCAGGACCAGGAGGTTCTGCACGGTGAGCTGCATCCAGGTGCCGGCGTTGGACACCAGGTTGGCGAACGACCACCAGCGCATGCTGCGGTAGCGCAGCGAGCGCCACGGGGCGTGGTCGCCCTTCCGGCCCCCTGTCGGGCCCTTGGCGGCGCCGAGGGCACGGCGGGGTGCGGGGAAGCGCACGGCGCGCGGCGCGCGGCCGTACGGCCGGGCGTGCGCGGAATCGGTGGCGGACTCGGGCGGGGGCGCCTGCGCCGGGATGCGGGCAGGGGCGAGAGCGGGAGAAGGCACAGCGGCAGAGACTTTGTGAAGAGCCCGTCAGGCTCGGGAAGCGGGTCGGCGGGCGCGGGGCACGCACCACTGCGTGCGCGGCGTCCGTACCGAGGTCTGTCGGTGCTGGGCTCAGGCCGGGCCGTCCGTGACGACTCCTTGCGGGCCAGCGATGTCACATCTTCACAGATCGGCCGGGACGCCCGGAAGCCGGCGCGGGGTCCGCGGGGCCGCGCACGGCCGGCGACCGGCCTCGGCCGGTGTCATCTCCCTTGTCCGGCACGGGAGATGACGGCCGGGGCGGGCGTGAGTGTGGTTGCTCACAGGGCGGTTCGCGGTCTGTGGGCCAGGTCTCATTCCCCGTCCGCGAGCAGCGTGCGGACGGCGTCCTCCACGGGCCCGCGGCCGGCGTCCTGCGCGTCCTGTGTGTCGGGCTGGTAGACCTCGTCACCCATGGCTTCGTCGGACATTCCGCGCACCCTTCGTCGTCACCGGTTCCGTCGCTCCCCCTGCGGATGCCCGGCACCGGGGGAGCAGAACCGGCATACCGGGTGGGGCGCCGGATGCGGGGCCGCGGCGGCGGCGCGGTGGCGCCCGGGCAGGTGACGGGCGACAAGTCGCGGGGGCGCGGCCGCACCCCCACATTGGAGGAAGCCCGCCCGGCGTCCGCGAAGGAGGCGTCCCATGCCCTCGGCCCGTCCGCGCTCCTGCCCGCCACCCGACGGTCACGATCCCGGCCCGCGGATCCTGGTGCTCCGGGCGCTCGGGCTGGGCGATCTGCTGACCGCGGTCCCCGCGCTGCGCGCGCTGCGCACCGCCCGTCCGGACCACACCCTCGTCCTGGCGGCGCCCCGGCGGCTGGCGGAGGCGGCCGCGGCGACCGGCGTGGTCGACCGGCTGCTGCCCACGGCGGCGCCCGGCCGGGAGGTCCCGCGGACCCTCGACTGGCCCGGCCCGCCCCCGGACCTCGCGGTGGACCTGCACGGCAACGGCCCGGCCAGCCACGGCCTCCTGCGGGCGCTGCGGCCCGCCCGGCTCTTCGGGTACGCCCGTCCGGCCACCCCGGAGCTCGCCGGCCCGGCCTGGCGGGAGGACGAGCACGAGCGGGACCGCTGGTGCCGGCTGCTCACCTGGTACGGACTGCCGGCCGATCCGGCCGACCTCGGCATCGCCGCCCCGGCGCTCCCCTCGCCGGCCCCCGCGGCGGTGGTGGTGCATCCCGGCGCGGACGCCGCGGCCCGGTGCTGGCCGGCGGAACGGTTCGCGGCGGTGGCCGCGGCCCTGCACCGCGCCGGGCACCGGGTCGTGGTCACGGCGGGGAAGGGCGAGGGGCCGCTCGCCCGGCGGGTCGCGGAGCAGGCCCGGCTGCCGGGGGCTGCGGTGCTGGGCGGAGCCGCGGACCTGCCGTTCGCCGAGCTCGCGGCGCTGGTCGCCCAGGCCCGCGCGGTGCTCGTCGGGGACACCGGGCTGGCGCATCTGGCCAGCGCGCTGGGCACGCCGTCGGTGGTGCTGTTCGGTCCGGTCGCCCCCCGGCTGTGGGGCCCGCCGGGCACGGACCGGCACCGCGTCCTGTGGCATCCGGACCCCGACGACCGGCCGCGCCCCGGCGATGCGCACGGCGACCGGCCCGACGACCGGCTGCTGCGGATCACCGTCGACGAGGTGCTCGCCGCGGTCGACGCGCTGCCGCTCCCCGGCCGGCCGCCCTCCGTCATGGCCCCGGCGCGATGACCGGCCCGCTGCGCGCCCTGGTCACCGGCTGGTTCAGCTTCCTGCACGGCGAGGTGACGGCCGGCGACGCGCTCGCCGCCGAGGCCGTGCAGCGGGCGCTCGACGGGGCCGGTGTCCCGTACGACACCGCGTGGTCCCCGGCGTTCCGGCCGGACGCGCTCCACCTGGCGCACGCCGACCCGGCCCGCTACACCCATCTGCTGTTCGTCTGCGGCCCGGTGCACTCCCGTCGGCCCCCGGACGGCGCGGAGAGTCCTCTCACGGCGCTGCACGACCGGTTCGCCCGGTGCCGCCGGATCGCGGTCGGGGTGTCGGTCGTGGACCCGGCCGATCCGGCGGTGCGCCGGTTCGACGAGGTGCTCCCCCGGGACGCCCCCGGGCGGCCCGCCGCCGCGGTGGACCTCAGCCTGTCCGCTGCGGCGCCGGGCCCCCTCCCGCTGGTCGGGGTGATGCTCACCGGCGGCCAGCACGAATACGGCGACCGCCGGCGGCATCACGAGGTGTCCGACGCCCTCGCCGGGTGGCTGGGCGCCGCCGGGGTGGCCCGGCTCCCGATGGACACCCGGCTGGACACCCGGGACTGGCGCCTTCCGGCGACCCCGCAGGAGGTGCAGGCGGTGCTCGCCCGGCTGGACGCGGTGGTGACGACCCGGCTGCACGGGCTCGCGCTCGCGCTGCGCGCCGGGACGCCGGTGCTGGCCGTGGACCCGGTCGAGGGCGGTGCGAAGGTCAGCGCCCAGGCGGCGGCGCTCGGCTGGCCGGCGGTGCTGCGCCCGGAGGAGGTCCGTCCGGCGGAGCTCGACCGGCTGCTCGCCTGGTGCCTGTCCCCCGCCGGCCGGGCCCGGGCCGCCACGTACCCGGAGCACCGGCCGGACGGCGGACTGCTGGGCATGCTGGTCGACCGGCTGCGCGGGGCGGCCGGGGCGGGAGCGGAGCGGCCCGGCGCGGGTCAGCCGCGGTAGGACCGGGCCGTGGACGCCCGCTGCGGTGCCTCCAGCAGGCGCATCCGCCGCTCGATCTCCGGTGGCAGCCGCCGCCGTTCCCGCACCACCCAGGGCAGCCCGGCGGCGGCCTCGGCGAAGGCGGCCAGCGACACGGCGTCCCGCGGGACGGTCGCGGCCAGCGAGGCCGTGCGGCGCACCGCGCCGGGCAGCGGGCGGCGCAGCCAGGTGAACCAGAGGGTGTTGCGGATGCCCTGCCGGCGGCGGAGGGCGGGGTCTCGGTGCGGCGAGGCGCGGTGATGGGCCGTCAGATGGTCGGCGTACGTCAGCCACCAGCCGGCCACCGCGAGATCGGCGGCCAGCAGCTCCTCCTCACCCCCGAGCACCAGCCGCGGCGAGAAGCCGCCCGCGGCGCGGAAGGCGTCGGTGCGCAGCACGGTCGCGGCGGCGAGGAACGAGCCCAGTGCCGGGCCGGGCAGCCACTTCGGGGCGGGCAGCGGCGACTGCCGGAGCTCCTGGACGATGGGGTCCTCGTACGGCTCCTGGGGGGTGTCCGTGGGGGCCGGGCCGTCCGGGTGCGGATGGGCCAGGATGCGGGCGGTCACGGCGCCCAGGTGGCGGTGGGCGTCCAGCAGGTCGGCCGCGCCGGCCAGCGAACCGGGCTGCCACCAGGAGTCGTCGTCGCAGAACGCGAGGTAGGGCGTGGTGGCGGTGCGTGCGGCCAGATTGCGGCCGACCGCGCCGAGGTTGCGGTCGAGGGCGATCAGCCGGGCCGGGAGCGGGTGGCGGCGCACGGCCGGGGCGGTGCCGTCCGTCGAGTGGTTGTCGACGATGACGACCGGTGGCCGCTCGGGGAGTTCGGCCAGCCGGTCGAGGGTGTGCACCAGGTCGCGCCTGCGGTTGTGGGTGATGACGATGACGGTGGTGCGGGGGTCGGTCACGGCGGGCTCCCTCGGCCGGGTGGCCGCGTCACGGGCGGGCTTCGAGGACCTGCAGGCGGCGTTCGACCCGCGGCGGCAGCCGGCGGCGGCGCGCCAGTGCGGCCGGCAGCCGGCGGGCCGTCTCGGACAGCGCGCGCCGGGCGTCCGGATCGTCGAGGCTGTCCAGCGCCAGCCGTACGGTGTGGGTGAGCGCATGGCGGTAGGGGCGGCGCAGCCAGGCGGCGAGCACCGCGTTGCGCCGTACCCGTACGGTGCGGCCCGGCCGGGGGGTGCCGTCCGGGCCGTCGGGCTGGTGCCGGGCGATCAGCTCGGGGCAGTAGGCGACGCCCCACCCGCCGGCCTCCAGGTCCATGGCGAGCAGTGATTCCTCGGCGCCGAAGTGCAGTACGGGGTGGAAGCCGCCCACCGCCAGGAAGGCCGTCCGGCGCACCACCGCGGCGCAGGCCAGGAAGCCGAGCACGGAGGGTCCGGGGAGGTCGGGTTCCCGGCCCAGGGGGGAGGCGGCGAGGGCGGCGTTGAGCGGGTCGCGGGCACCGGCGGGGCCGATCAGGGTGCTGGCCGCGGCGAGGCCGAGCCGGGGGTGGTGGTCGAAGAGGTCGGCGGCGCGGGCCAGGGCGCCCGGCTCCCACCACGAGTCGTCGTCGCTGAAGGCCACGTAGGGGGTGGTCAGGACCGCGGCTCCGTAAGTGCGGCCGACCGCGCCGAGGTTGCGGCCCGCGGTGAGTACGTGCACGGCGGGGTGGTGGGTGCGGACCGCCTGCGGGGTGCCGTCGGAGGAGCCGTTGTCCACGACGACGACCGGTGGCCGCTCGGGGAGGCCGGCCAGCCGGTCGAGGGTGCGGGCCAGACTGTGCCACCGGTTGCGGGTGATGACCACGACGCCGACCCGGGGTGTGGTCCGCGGCGTCATGAGCGGGCCCTGGGCCGGCCGGTGGCCGAGCGGGCGGCGCGCCGTGCCAGCGCGGTGGTGGAGCGGCCGTCCAGGTAGGGCAGGACCAGCGCTTGGCCGCCCCATTCCTGGACGGTGGCGGCCTCGGGCAGGGTGTCGACGGTGTAGTCGCCGCCCTTGACCCAGACGTCCGGACGCAGCCGGCGCAGCAGGTTCACCGGGGAGTCCTCGTCGAAGACCGCGACCGCGTCGACGCAGCCCAGGCCGGTCAGCACCCGCATCCGGTCGTCGAGGCGGGTGAGCGGGCGGCCCGGGCCCTTGAGCCGGGTGACCGACGCGTCGGAGTTGAGGCAGACGACGAGGCAGTCGCCGATCCGCCGGGCGCTCTCCAGGAGCCCGACGTGTCCGGCGTGCAGCAGGTCGAAGCAGCCGCCGGTGGCGATCACGGTGCCGCCGCGGGCCCGTACCGAGCGGGCCAGCGCGAACGGATCGGCGTCCCGCGGCGGGGTGCGGTCCGCGGGCGGCGGGCCGTCCCACAGCGCCCGGCTGCCGGCGCCGCCGGCGGCGACGAAGGAGGTGGCCTCGGTGACGGCGAGCTGCACGGCTTCCTCGGGCAGCGCGCCGTCGGCGAGCGCGGCGGCCGCGGTGGCGGCGAAGCAGTCGCCGGCCCCGCAGGGGTCGCCGGTGGCCCGGTACGGGGCGGGCACCAGCATCGGGGAGTCGCCGCCGGCCCTGGCCAGCAGCGCGCCGCGGGCGCCGAGCGTCACCGCGACGGCGGCCGCGCGCCAGTGGGCGGCCAGCCGGCTGCCGCGCGCCGCGTCGGCGTGCAGGGACCGGGCGTCGTCGCCGGTCAGCGTCCGGGCCTCGGCCGCGTTGGGGGTCACCAGCCGCGCACCGGGGACCGGCCGGCCGCCCCTGGGGTGCGGGTCCCACACCAGTGGCCCGCGGCGCGCGGCGTCGGCGAGCCGCCCGGCGACCGCCCGGGCGGTGCCGCGGCCGTAGTCGGCGACCAGGACGGCCCGCGCCGCGTCGAGCGCGGCGGCCGCGTCGGGACCGGCCTCGCCCGGCGTGCCGCCCCCTCGGTCGAAGCGCACCAGGGGCCGGCCGCCGGCCAGCACCCGGGTCTTCTCGGGCAGGGTGCCGGTCAGCGGGAGCTCCACCAGGCGCAGCAGCGGGCGGAGTTGGCGGCGTACCTCCTCGCTCGCCGGGTCGTCGCCCAGGGCCGTCAGCAGGGTGACCTCGCGGCCGGCCCGGGCGGCGAGCGCGGCGGCCAGCCCGGCCCCGCCCGGCCGGCTGCGGTCGTCGGCCACCTCCACGACCGGGGCGGGCGCGTCCGGTGCCAGCCGGGTGGCGTCGCCCGCCAGGTCCCGGTCCAGCAGGACGTCGCCGACGACGAGCAGCGGCTGACGGGAGCTCATACCGCGCCGTCCGGGCTGATGCCGGGCTCGTCCGCGGACAGGGCGACGGCGGCCTCGGGGCCGACCGCGTCGAAGTTCTCGCAGAGGATGTGCAGCGCGATCAGATGCGCCTCCTGGACGGTGGCGGTGCTGGACGATTCGATGCACAGCGCTTCGTCGGCCGCGTCGGCCAGCGGGTTGGGCCGCGGACCGGTCAGCGCCCACACCCGCAGTCCGGCCTTGCGCGCGGTGTCGGCGGCGGCGAGCAGGTTGTCGCTGCGGCCCGAGGTGGACAGCAGCACCAGGATGTCGCCGGGCCGGCCGTGGGCCGCGACCTGCCGGGCGAAGACCTGGTCGAAGCCGTAGTCGTTGCCGATCGCGGTGACGCTGGAGGTCTCCGCGTGCAGGGCGACGGCGGAGTAGGCGGGACGTTCCTGCTGGTAGCGGCCGACCAGTTCGGCCGTCAGGTGCTGGGCCTGGGCCGCGCTGCCGCCGTTGCCCGCCGCGAGCAGCCGGCCGCCCAGCGGCAGTACGGCGCTGAGGTGGGAGGCCCACTGCGCGAGCTGGTGCAGACTGTGCCGGCGCAGATGGCCCAGCGCCTCCTGGAGGGACTGGCAGTGCTGGTGTGCGCTCTCAAGGGGATGGCTCATGTCGATCGGGCCGCTCCGTGCGTGAAACCGGCGGCGGTCGGGGCCCGCACCTCCTTCAAAAGTCCGCAGTCGGGAGCCGGCCGGGTCGGCCGGGGCCGGAAAGCGTCGTCCCGGTTGGTTGACGGTTCGTCAGACGGCCTCCGGCACGGTCGGCCGGTGCGCGAGCAGCCCGCGGTAGACGGTCTCGGTGGCCGCCGCGACGGTGTCCCAGCCGTAGCGGGCCAGGACCCGGCGGCGGCCCGCGGCACCGCAGGCGGCCCGGTGTTCGGGGTCGGCGAGGAGTTCGCCGACGGCCCGGGCGAGGGCGCCCGGGTCGCGGGGCGGGACCAGCCGTCCCGAGACGGTGTCGACGACGGTGTCCAGCTGGCCGCCGACGGCGGTGGCGACCACCGGGGTGCCGCAGGCCATGGCCTCCAGGGGCACGATCCCGAACGGTTCGTAGTCCGCCGGGCACAGCACCACGTCGGCGGCGCGCAGCAGCGGCGGGACGTCCTCGCACGGCACCCCGCCGGTGAAGCGGACCCGGTCGGCCACCCCGGCCGCCCGGGCGAGCGCCCGCAGCCGGCGGACCTCGGGATCCTGGTCGAGCTCGGCGGCGGGCGGGCCGCCGGCGATGACGAGGTGGGCGTCGGGCAGCCGGGACAGCGCGGAGACGGACAGCGCGGCTCCCTTGCGGGGCACCAGTCTGCCGAGTTGCAGCAGCAGATGGCGTACCGGGCCGCGGTCGGCGACCGGCCCGTGCGGGCTGAACGCGGTGGCGTCCACCCCGCACGGCACCACGCTGACCTTGCGGGACGGGATACCCATCCGCATCAGTTCGGTGACCTCGTCGCGGCAGGTGGCGATCACCTGGTCGCAGCCGTCGCCGACCTCGGCCTCGGAGGGGATGCGGCTGGCCGGGCTGGTGTCGCTGTCCTTCTGGTGGCGCCGCTTGACGGTGCCCAGCGCGTGGTACGTGTGGGCCAGCGGCAGGTCCAGCTTCCGGGTGGCCTGCAGGGCGGCGAGTCCGGACATCCAGAAGTGCGAGTGCACGACGTCCGGCGGCCCGAGTGCCCAGTCCTCGGTCAGCAGCCGGCCGAACTCCGGGATGAACGGCAGGAGTTCGTCCTTGGGCAGGTGGCACGGCGGGCCCGCGGCGAGGTGCCGGACGGTCACCCCCGGTCGCAGGCCGACCTGGTCGGGCGGGTCGGGTGCGTCCCTGCGGGTGTACACGGTGACCCGGTGGCCGCGGTCGGCGAGCGCACCGGCCAGCCGCGCCACGTGGACGTTCTGGCCGCCGGCGTCCACACCGCCGAGGACCGCGAGCGGGCTGGCGTGCTCGGAGACCAGCGCGATGGACAGAGGGGGGGCGGTGCCGCGGGCGGTCATGCGAGTACCTCCGTGATCAGGCTTTCCCAGTCGTGGAGAAAGCGCTTGAGCCCGTACCGGCCGAGTGCGGCCTGCCGGGCCCGGGCGCCGTCCTCGGCGGCGGCTTCCGGTTCGGCCAGGTAGGTGCGGACGGCGCGGGCGAGGATCTCGGGACGGTTGGAGAGCGTGCCGGCGCCGGGGGGCACCGCCTCGACGGCCTCCGTCGTCGCCAGCGCCACCACCGGCATTCCCAGGTGCATGGCCTCCAGCAGGGACAGGCCGAGCGAGGTCCAGCGCACGGGATGCAGGTACACCCGCCGCTCGGCCATGGCGGTGTGCAGCTCCGCCTGCGGGAGGTCGACCGTGCGGCAGGCGTCCGGGGAGAGGCCGAGGTGGCCGGCGAGTCCCTCGGTGCCCATGCCGAAGACGTCGAGCGGGGCGGCCCCGGCCAGTGCCGGCAGCAGGTCGGTGCCGACGGTCCGCCCGCGGCGGAGCGGCTCGTTGACGACGACGGCGGCGCGCGGGAGCCGGCCGGTGTAGCGGTGGCCGGGGTCGACGATGCCGTGCTCGATCACGGCGGTGCGGGTCCGGCCGCTGTCCCAGAACAGCCGGTTGAAGTGGGTGACGTGGACCAGCACCAGGTCGTCGCGGTCGGCGTACGGGTGCCGGGTGTGCGGTACGGCGCCGTCGGGGGCGTTGTGCTCCAGGTAGACGGCGGGCAGGTCCCGGCCCGGGCGGCGGCCGCCGAGCCAGGACGCGGCGAGTTCCGCCTCGTGCGGCCGCTGCAGGACGACCAGGTCGACGGGGGTCTCGCGGAGCTGTGCGGGGGTCTTCTCCTGCACCGAGCCGGGCCAGGGGAAGGTACGGGCCCGGCCCCGCCCGTCGGGTCCGCGGTCGGGGGTGACCGGCACCAGGTAGGTGTGCGGGCCCTGGACGAACGCGGTGGTCCAGGAGCCGTGCACATGCCACAGCAGGATGTTCATACGGTCGCCCCTCGCTCGTCGTCGGTCGGTGTCCGTGGCGCGCCGGCCCCCGGTGCCCGGCCGTCCGCGCGGCCCGGTGCGGCCGGCACCGCCGCACCCCGGCCCCTCGTCACCCGGGCCAGCGCGCCCAGCAGTTCGGCGTCCGTCACCCCGTCGAGGCAGGGGTGCCCGGGCACCGGGCAGCTCCGGGCGCGGCTGTCCGCGCAGGGCGCCTGCTGGTCGCCGAGCAGGACGTGCGGGACGCCGTAGGGGGCCCACCGTTCGGCGGGGACCACCGGGGCGAAGAGGGAGACGACGGGGGTGCCCACCGCGGCGGCCAGGTGTGCCGGGCCGGTGTTGCCGACGACCGCGGCCCGGGCACCGGCGAGGACCCCGGCGAGCTGGTGCAGATCGGTGCGGCCGCCGAGGTCCAGTGCGTGGTCGCCGGCCACGGCGGCGGTCAGCCGGCGTTCGTCGGGGCCGCCGGTGACGACCACGCGGTGGCCGGCCGCCGCCAGTGCGGCCGCGGCGCGGGCGGCCCGGTCGGCGCTCCAGGCCCGGGCCGGCACCGCCGCACCGGGGTGCAGCACCACGTACGGGTCGCGGCCGGTGAGCCGCGTGGTGGCGGGCGGCGGCAGGATCTCCAGGGCTCCCCCGTCGCCGGACGGCAGGGCGTATCCGGCGGCCTCGGCGAGGTCCAGCGCGGCCTCGGCCTCGTGGCGGTGCGGCGCCCGCCGGTGCCGGAGGTCCAGCAGCGCGCCCGGGTAGTCCGGGCTGTCCGCGGCGGTCCAGATGCCGCCGGCCATCTTGAGCAGCAGCGCGACCGGCAGCGGGCTCTGGTGGTAGGAGACGAGGATCAGCGCCCGGTCGAACCGGCCCGCGGCCAGGGCGTCGACCAGCGCGTCGGTGGTGGCCCGGCTGACCGGCGGGGGCCGCAGGCCGACCCACGGCGCGTCGTGGACCAGCACCTCGTCGACGCCGGGCAGCAGGTGCGCGGCGCGCTCGCCGGTGGGGCCGCAGAGCAGCGCGGTGTGGGACGAGCCGGCCGCCACGGCCCGTAGGGCGGGCCCGGCGAGCAGCACGTCGCCGGCGCTGTCCAGCCGGACGACGAGGGTGCGCGGCGCGGCGCTCATCGCGCCGGCTCCGCACTGATCGGCCGGCCCAGCAACTGCCGTACGGCGTCCGGGAGATCGGCCGCCCGGCAGGGTGCGGCGGCGATCTCCTCGGGGCGGGTGACGGGGGTCGGTACGAGCACGCCTCGGGCGCCCGCGGCGCGGGCCGCGCCCAGGTCGGCGCCGATGTCCCCGACGACGGCGGTGTCCTCGGGTGCGACGCCGAGCCGGCGGCAGGCGGCGAGCACCAGGCCGGGTGCCGGTTTGCGGCAGCCACAGCCGTCCGCGGGCCCGTGCGGGCACACCGCCCAGACGGCGAACGGCCCCAGCAGTTCTTCCACCCGGCGCTGCACGGCCTCGACCTGGCTGCGGGTGAGCAGGCCGCGGGCCACGCCGGACTGGTTGCTGACCACGCCCACCGGGATGCCGAGGCCGCGCAGCGCGTCCAGTGCGGCGCGGGCCCCGGGCATCGGCGCGACCCGTGCCGGGTCGCCGTTGTAGGGCACGTCGGCGACCAGCGTCCCGTCCCGGTCGAAGAGCACCGCGGCGGGCCGCACCGGTGCGGGCGCGGCGGGGCACGGCCCCCCGGCGTAGAGCCAGGGACCGCCGGTCCGCTCCGGGGCGGCCACGGTCATACCCGTTCCGGGGCCGGCCGGGGCGGGACGTCGGGCGCGGGGTGTGCGCCGCCCCAGGGGTCCACCGGAGCGATGCGGCGGTGGCGGAGCAGGCCGCGCAGCCAGTGCGCGGTGGCGGTGGGCGGGATCAGGACGCTGGTCAGCGCCATGGTCCGGGTCTCCTCCCGGGTACGCGGCCCGGGTGCGATCCTGGCCCAGGCGAACTCGGCGGTCCCGGCGAGCCACAGGGCGGCCAGCGCCGCCGCGGCGCCCCGTTTGCCGGCCGCGCCGCACAGCAGCGCGCCGGCGGCCGCCGCGGTCACCGCGAGGTGTCCGGGGAGCCGGCCGCGCGGGGCGTGGGCGCGGCGCCACCAGCTCCGGCCGTGCCGGCGGGTCATCAGGACGTCGTCGGCGTTGCCGGCCTGGAGCCGTACCGAGACCCAGCGGTCGGCGGGGCGGACCGGGTGGGTGGTGCGGCGGCGACCCTCGGCCAGTGTCCAGCCGGTCGTCAGGACCCGCAGGGCCAGGTCCGCGTCCTCCCGGAAGGCGCGCCGGAAGCGTTCGTCGAAGCCCCCGACGCATTCCAGGGCGGCCCGGCGGTAGGCCATGTCGGCGGTGATCCAGCGGGAGGTGGCCAGTCCGGCGGTGTTGCGTTCCCAGTCGGTGGGTTCGCGTCCGGACGGCAGCGGCACGTCGATCCGGGCCGAGACGCCGGCGGTGCGCGGGGTGGCGGCGGCGAGGTCGGCGGCCAGTTCCCTCGCCCAGGCGGGGCCGGGGAGCACGTCGTCGTCGAGGAAGACGATCCAGGGGGTGCCGCCGGCCGTCCGCCAGCCGGTGTTGCGGGCGGCGGCCGGGCCGCGGGCGCAGCCGGGCACGGTCACGGTGCGGTCGCGCAGCGCCTGGGGGATGTCGGCGGGCAGCGGTGTGCAGTCGTCGAGGGGGCGGTCGTCGACGAGGATCACGCGGCGCGGCGGGGGGCCGTCGGCGGCGGCGAGCGCGGCCAGGCAGGCGGTCAGGCTGGGCCGGCCGAGCGTGGGGATCACGACGGTGTAGTCGGTGGACCGGTCGCCCGGGGCGGACGGGGCGGTCATCGGGGGGCCTCCGCTGTGTGCGGGGCGTGCTGCCCGGCGGCGAGGAAGGTGCGGCGGCGGACCGCGAACGGGCCGATGGCCAGCAGGTCGACGGGGGTGGAGCCGAAGCACTCCAGGGCGTCGCGGGGGTCGTCGACCATGGGCCGGCCGGCCGTGTTGAGGCTGGTGTTGACCAGGACGGGCAGGCCGGTGAGCCGTTCGAACTCGGTCAGCATCCGGGCCACGAGCGGTTCGGCGGCCGGGTCGACGGTCTGGATCCGGGCGGTGCCGTCCACGTGGACCACGGCGGGGATGCGGTCCCGCCACTCGGGGGCCACGTCGTGGACGAACAGCATGTAGGGGCTGGGGAGCGGGCCGTCGAAGATGTCCGCCGCGCGGTCGGCGAGCACCATGGGGGCGACCGGCCGGAACTGCTCGCGGCCCTTGACGTCGTTGAGCCGCTCCAGGTTGGCCAAGTGGCCGGGGTGGGCCAGCAGGGAACGGTGTCCGAGGGCCCGCGGTCCGTATTCGGCGCGGCCCTGGAACCACGCGACGACCGCGTCGTCCGCGAGGGCCTCGGCGACGGTCCGGGCGATGTCGGCGGGGCGGTCGTAGGGGACGGCGGCGGTCCGGAGCCAGGTTTCGAGTTCGGCGTCGGTCCAGTCGCGGCCGAGGGCGGCGCCGGGCATGGGCAGCGGTTCCTCGCCCGCGTCGGCGCCGATCAGCAGGGCGGAGCCGAGCGCGGTGCCCGCGTCGCCGGCCGCCGGCTGGACCCAGACCCGGCCGAACGGGCCCTCCCGGGCGATCCGCGCGTTGGCGACGCAGTTGAGGGCGACGCCGCCGGCGAGGGTCAGTACGTCGTCGTGGGTGCGGCCGTGCAGCCAGCGGACCAGGTCCAGGAGGGTCTCCTCCAGGCAGGTCTGGGCGCTGGCGGCGAGGTCGGCGTGGTCCTGGTTCCAGGGCTCGTCCGGGCGGCGCGGGGCGCACAGTTCGTGCCAGGGCACGCCGGTGGCGTGGAAGCCGCCGTCCCCGGTCGGGTGGATGTGGCGGCGGAGTTCGGCCAGCATCCGGGGCCTGCCGTACGAGGCGAGGGCCATGACCTTGAACTCGTCGGAGGAGCGCAGGAATCCGAGGTGCTCGGTCAGTTCCTCGTAGACCAGGCCGAGCGAATGCGGCAGTTCCTGGCCGTACAGCGGCTCCAGTTTGCCCTGGACGCGGTGGGCGGCCAGGTGGGAGGTGGCCTCGCCGCGGCCGTCGAGGACCAGGACGGAGCAGGTGTCGGCGTCCGGTGCGGCGAAGGCGCCGGACGCGGCGTGCGCCATGTGGTGCGGTACGAACCGCACCGCGTCGGGGTCGAGGCCGGGCAGCGCCTGGGCGAGGAAGCCGGGTGCCTCGCGGGCGTAGGTCAGGCGCAGGTGGTCCCAGGGGTCGTGCAGGCCCATCTGGGCGGCGGGCCGGGCCAGTCGGGGGTCGAAGGAGTAGGCGACCGCGTCGATGTCCTGGGGGCGCAGGCCGGCGTAGTCCAGGCACCAGCGGGCGGCCTGCTCGGGCAGTTCCCAGGCGGAGAACGGCACCGGCCGTTTGCCGTGCTTGCGCCGGGAGAACCTCTCCTCCTCCGCCGCGGCCACCGTGATGCCGTCGATGACGAGTGCGGCGGCGGGGTCGTGGAAGAGTGCGTTGATTCCAAGGATGCGCATCACGGTTCGCGGGCCTTTCCTTCGTCCGGGGGCGGCGGTTCGGTCTCCGGGGCTCCGGCGGGCTCAGGGCGTCTGCCGCTCCCGGAACCACGCGATGGTGCGGGCCAGGCCGTCCCGTGGCGGCACCCGGGGTTCCCACTGGAGCTTGCCGCGGGCCATGGTGATGTCCGGGCAGCGCACCGCCGGGTCGTCGGTGGGCCGGTCGATGAACCGGACGGAGGACCGGGAACCGGTCAACTCGATGACGAGCCGGGCGAGTTCGAGCATGCTGATCTCGGCCGGGTTGCCCAGGTTCACCGGCCCGCGCAGGTCGGAAGCGGCGGCCGCGAGGATGCCGCGCACGGTGTCGTCGACGTAGCACAGCGAGCGGGTCTGGCAGCCGTCGCCGGTGACCGTGAGGGGATCGCCGGCCAGTGCCTGGCGGATGAAGGTGGGCACCGCGCGGCCGTCGTGGCCGCGCATGCGGGGGCCGTAGGTGTTGAAGAGCCGGACGATGCCGGTGTCGGTGCCGTGCGTCCCGGCCTCCGCGGTGGTGAGGGCCTCACCGAAGCGCTTGGCCTCGTCGTAGACGCTGCGGGGGCCGACGGGGTTGACGTTGCCCCAGTAGTCCTCGCTCTGCGGGTGCTGCTGCGGGTCGCCGTAGACCTCGGAGGTGGACGCCAGCAGGAAGCGGGCGCCGTTCGCCCGGGCCAGGGCGAGCATGTTGCGGGTGCCCAGGCTGCCGGTCTCCAGGGTGTGCAGCGGGAGTTTGAGGTAGTCGACGGGCGACGCCGGGGACGCGAAGTGCAGCACCAGATCGGGCTCCGCGTCGAGGTGGACCGGCTCGGTGACATTCGCCTCGACGACCGTGAACGCGGGGTGGTCACGCAGCGCGGATATGTTCTCCGGCCGTCCGGTGCTGAAATCGTCGATGCATATGACGGCGGTTCCCCGCGCCACCAATTCGGTGCAGAGATGGGACCCGACGAAACCCGCGCCACCGGTCACCACCGCGCGCTGCCAATTCCGCGAAAGTGCCGTGTCCATGGGACTCCTCAAGGCTGGTCCGAAGTCGTCGGGTTCCTCGATCAGCGTCCTGGGAACGGCGGGCGGCGGCGAGCCGGGCTCCGCCGGTCGGGTTAATCCCCCACCGCTGCGCCAGCCCCCGCGGCGCAACGGGTACAACACGCGGAACGGGCGTGTCTTCCGGCCGGGTGGGGGTACACGGGACAGCCCGACCACCAGCCCGAAGAGTAAAGGGGGCGTAATGCGGAACATCTTCGTGATCGGCCTGGACGACGGTAATCTCCCGCTTCTGCGCAAGCTGCCCGGAGCCCGGGACTACCGGTTCCACCAGCTGCTGACGCTGGAGGAACTCCAGGTCGGCGAGGTGTCCGTACCCGAGCTGCTGGAAAAGGCGCAGCGGCAGCTGGATTCCTTCGACGGCCGCATCGACGCCATCGTGGGGTTCTGGGACTTCCCGGTGAGCACCTTCGTCCCGATCCTCGGCGAGCGCTACGGCACCCGCTGCACGAGCCTCGAATCGATCGTCAAGTGTGAGCACAAGTACTGGTGCCGGCTGGAACAGCAGAAGGCCATCGAGGAGCATCCGCGCTTCGGCCGGGTGGACCTGGCCGCGGACGATCCGCGGCCGCCGGACGGCGTCCGGTTCCCGATGTGGCTCAAGCCGGCACTCGCCTATTCCTCGGAGCTGGCTTTCGGGGTGGGCGATCAGGAGGAATTCCGCACCGCGGTGGACGAGATCCGTGCGGGAATCGGACGGGTGGGCCGGCCGTTCGCCGACATCCTCGACCGGGTGTCACTGCCGCCGGAAATGGCGGGGGTCGGTGCCGAGGTGTGTCTGGCCGAGGAACGGCTCTCCGGAATCCAGGTCGCGGTCGAGGGCTACGTCCACGAGGGCGAGGTCACCGTTTACGGCGTGCTGGATTCCATCAATTACCCCGATACGCCGTCCTTCTTGCGCCACCAGTACCCCTCCACGCTGCCCGAGCCCGTCATCCGGCGGCTGCACGACGTCTCGGAGCGCCTCATCCGGCAGATCGGCATGGACGCCGCCACCTTCAGCATCGAGTACTTCTACGACCCGCAGACCGGGGACATCAACGTGCTGGAGGTCAACCCCCGGCACTCCCAGTCGCACGCCGAGCTCTTCGAGGACGTCGACGGGGTGCCCAACCACCACTGCATGGTGAGCCTCGCCCTCGGTCGGGACCCCGCCCTGCCCAAGGGCGCGGGCCCCTACCGCACGGCCGCCAAGTGGTACTACCGCACGTTCACCGACGGCATCGTCCGCCAGGTGCCCACCGCGGAGGACCTCGCCCGCATCGAACGGGAGATCCCGGGCGTGCGGATCGAGCTGCGGCCCGCGGAGGGGCAGCGGCTGTCGGACCTGGCGGAACAGGACAGCTACAGCTTCGAAGTGGCCCACATCTTCACCGGAGGGGACAGTGAGGAGGAGCTGTGCACCAAGTACGACCGCTGTGTGGCGGCCCTGGGCCTCGCCTTCGACCCGCCCCCGCCCGGCGAGCGCGACAGCTGATCCGCCCGCCTGCCCGGCCGCCGCGAAAGGAGAGCCCCGGCCGTATGCGTTTCGTCAGCGAACTGCCCTGTGCGACGACCGAGGAGGAGCACGTCGAGGTGCCGGTGTCCGACGGCACCCGGCTGTCGGCGCGCATCTGGCGCCCGGTCTCCTCCGACCGGGAGCCGGTGCCGGCGGTGCTGGAGTACATCCCGTACCGCAAGCGCGATCTGAGCTCCGTACGCGATTCGATGCACCACCCCTACCTCGCCGGGCACGGCTACGCCAGCGTCCGGGTGGACCTGCGGGGCACCGGCGAGTCGGAGGGGGTGCTGACCGACGAGTACCTGGAGCGGGAACAGGCCGACGCCGAGGACGTGCTGGCCTGGCTCGCCGCCCAGCCGTGGTGCGACGGCACCACCGGCATGATGGGCATCTCCTGGGGCGCGTTCGCCGCCCTCCAGGTCGCCGCCCGGCAGCCGCCGAGCCTGCGCGCCCTGGTCATCGCCTCCTTCACGGACGACCGGTACGCCGACGACATGCACTACATGGGCGGCGCGCTGCTGTCGGACAACCTGGCCGAGGCGGGCACCATGTTCGCCTACGGCACCTGCCCGCCGGACCCCGCGGTGGTCGGCCCGCGCTGGCGGGAGATGTGGCACGAGCGCCTGGCGCACACCCGGCCCTGGGTCCTTCAGTGGCTGCGCCACCAGCGCCGCGACGACTACTGGCGGCACGCGTCGGTCTGCGAGGACTACGCGGCCGTGCGCTGCCCGGTCCTGGCCTCCAGCGGCTGGGCGGACGGCTACTCCAACGCCGTGACCCGGCTGCTGGCCCACCTGGACGTCCCGCGCAAGGGGCTGATCGGCCCCTGGTCGCACAAGTACCCGCACCTGGGCGAGCCCGGCCCGGCCATCGGCTATCTCCAGGAGGTGGTGCGGTGGTGGGACCACTGGCTCAAGGGCGTCGACAACGGGGTGATGGACGGCCCGATGCTGCGCACCTGGATGCAGGACAGCGTGCCGCCCTCGACGTCGTACGAGGAGCGGCCGGGCCGCTGGGTGGCCGAGCCGGACTGGCCGTCGCCGCACGTCCGGCCGGTGTGCCACCCGCTGCGCCGGCACCGCATCGACCCGCCCGAGGATGCGGCAGAGGAGGCGGCAGAGCCCGGTGACCGGGCGAAGGACGATGCCGCGCTGACCGTCCGGTCCCCGCTGTCCGTCGGCCAGTTCGCCGGGAAGTGGGCCTCCTACAACGCTCCCCCGGACCTGCCGTACGACCAGCGCGAGGAGGACGGCGGCTCGCTGGTCTTCGAGACCGGGGCGCTCACCGAGCGGGTGGAGATCCTCGGCTCCCCCACGGTGGAGCTGGAGTTCTCGGCCGACGAGCCGGTGGCCATGGTGGCCGCCCGGCTGTCCGACGTCAGCCCGGACGGTGCCGCCACCCGGGTCACCTACGGGCTGCTGAACCTGACCCACCGGAACGGGATCGGTACGCCGGAGCCGCTGGAGCCGGGCGCCCGGTGCCGGGCCACGGTGGAACTCAACGGTGTCGCCCAGGCGTTCCCGCCCGGCCACCGCATCCGGCTGTCGCTGTCCACGTCGTACTGGCCCCTGGCCTGGCCGCCGCCCCGGCCGGTGCGGCTGACCGTGTACGAGGGAAGCAGCAGCCTGACCCTGCCGGTGCGCCCGGTGCGCGAGCCCGACTCCGTGCCGGACGGCCCGTTCGGGGAGCCCGAGGCCACCCCACCGCTCGCCACCACGCAGCTGACGGCCCCGGAACAGCGCTGGGAGGTCAAGCGGGACCTGGTCGACTACCGCTCCGAGCTGGAGATCGTCAAGGACCGCGGGACGGTGCGCTACGAGGACATCGGGCTGGACGTCGGGATCCGCGCCCACGAGCGGTACACGGCGGTGGCCGACGACTTCACGTCCGTCCGCGGTGAGGCGGCCTGGACCACGCGCTTCCGGCGCGACGACTGGGACGTCCGGGTGGAGACCCGCACGGTCCTCCGGTGCAGCGGGACGGAGTTCTTCGTGGACGCCACCCTGGACGGCTTCGAGAACGACCGCCGGGTGTTCTCCCGCACGTGGAACGAGACGCTGCCCCGGGATCTGCTCTAGGACGTCCCATCGGAGCCTTCCGGCCGCTACCGCCCGGCGCGGCGCCCCCGGGACCGCAGCACGGACAGCGCGCCGAGCGCCGCCGCGGTGACCGCGCCCGCGGTCACCGCGGGGTGCCGGGCGAGTGCCGCCTGGGCGGAGTGCGCCTTGGCCTGCGGGTCGAAGACGCCGTGGGCACCGTGGTCGTGGCCCGGGGTGTCGTCGGCCGGCTGCCACAGGTTCACGTCCCGGGCGGTGGACGGGGCCCGGTCGGTCTGCTGGGAGTCGAAGCCGGTGCGGGCGAGGTAGCGGTCGAGGAGGCCGGGGGCGAATTTCTCGGCCCAGATCGTCGCCGCGGTGGACGCGCCGACGTAGTACTGCTTGCGGCGCGGGTGGTTCGCGGCGTGCACGACGGCGCGGGCGGCGACCTCGGGCTGGTAGATGGGCGGCACCGGGGAGGGGTGCCGGGGCAGCCGGGAGAGCACCCAGGAGAACTGCGGGGTGTTGACCGCGGGCATCTGGACCACGGTGATCCGGACCTTGCTGCCCTGGTGGAGCAGTTCGGTGCGCACGGCGGAGGTGAAGCCGTTGATGGCGTGCTTGGCACCGCAGTACGCGGACTGCAGCGGTACGGACCGGTAGCTGAGCGCCGAGCCGACCTGCACGACCGTGCCGGCGTCGCGGGGCAGCATCCGGCGCAGCGCGGCCCGGGTGCCGTGCACGAAGCCCAGGTAGGTGACCTCGGTGACCCGGCGGTATTCGTCCGGCTCGATCTCGGTGAAGGGCGCGAAGACCGAGGTGAAGGCGTCGTTGACCCAGACGTCGAGCGGGCCGAAGGCGTCCTCGGCGGCCTGCGCGGCGGCCTCCACCTGCTCGTGGTCGGCGACGTCGGTGGGCAGTACCAGCGCCCGGCCGCCGGCCCGTTCGACCTCCGCCGCGGCCGCTTCGAGACCGGCCCGGCCGCGGGCCACCAGCGCCA
This sequence comes from Streptomyces sp. NPDC107765, assembly GCF_055657085.1. Taxonomy (NCBI): domain Bacteria; kingdom Bacillati; phylum Actinomycetota; class Actinomycetes; order Kitasatosporales; family Streptomycetaceae; genus Streptomyces; species Streptomyces sp. NPDC107765. Next base: position 54,134 of record NZ_JBVKBL010000019.1, read on the forward strand.
CGTCGGCGCCCCGGTCCCCGAACAGCCGGGCGGTGGCGCGGCCGATGCCGGCGCTCGCTCCCGTGATGACGACGGTCTGTGCCATGTCGGTGTCCTCCTCAGCCGGCCCGGTACGGTTCGGCGTCCGCGGTGCGCAGGGTCAGCCCGTGTCCCGGGGCTCCGTCGGCGCCCGGTGTCACGCTGCCGCCCGACGGGTCCAGCACGCCGTCGAACAGCAGGTTCTCGATGCGGACGTGGTCGTGGAACCACTCCAGATGGCGCAGGTTGGGGATCGCCGCGGCCGCGTGCGCGTGGACGTGGGGCGCGCAGTGCCCGGAGAGCGCCAGGCCGCGGGCCTCGGCGAGCGCGGCGGCGCGCAGCCAGACCGTGAGGCCCCCGCAGCGGGTGGCGTCGGCCTGGAGGCAGTCCACCGCGCGGGCGTCCAGCATGTGCGCGAAGTACGGGAGGGCGTAGCCGTATTCGCCGGCGGTGACCTCGGCCGGCACCGCTTGCCGGACCTGTGCCAGGCCCGTCAGGTCGTCGGAGGAGACCGGCTCCTCGAACCAGGTGACGCCGTGCCGGGCGAGGTGGTCGGCGAGCCGGACGGCCTGCTTGACGGAGTAGCCGCCGTTGGCGTCGACGTACAGCTCGGTGGCGGGGCCGATGCTGGTGCGGGCCTGGGCGATGCGTTCCCGGTCGCGGCCCTCGGCCCGGCCCCAGGACTCCCCGATCTTGATCTTGACCCGGGGCAGTCCCTGCTCTTCGACCCAGCCGCGCAGCTGCCGGTCCTGCCGGTCGGCGTCGTAGGTGGTGAATCCCCCGCTGCCGTACACGGGCACCGCCCGGCCGGCCGCGCCGAGCAGCCGGACGAGCGGCAGGCCGAGCAGCCGGGCCTTGAGGTCCCACAGGGCGATGTCGACGGCGGACAGGGCGCCGGCGACCAGCCCGGGCCGGCCGGCGTTGCGCACCGCCCGGGACATCGCCTCGTTGGCCGCGGGCACGTCCCAGACGGACGCGCCGCGCACCTCCTGGGCCAGTACGTCGCGGACCACGGCGGCGGTCTGGGGCGCGCCGTAGGTGTAGCCGAGGCCGGTGGTGCCGCCGGAGCGGAGCTGCACCACGACCAGGGTGGTCGCGTGCCACTCCAGGGTGCCGTCGGCCTCGGGCGCGTCGGTGGGGACGGTGTAGGCGGCCGCCTCGACCGCGTCGACGACCGGGTCACCGCCCCCGTGGGTCTGATGCACCGTCAGTCCTGGTCCGGCCGGCCGTGCCGGTGCTTGCCGCCCGGGAGCATCTCCTGGACCTTCGCCTTGAGGCCCTGCTTGACCATCGCGGTGCGGTCGCTGTCGCCCTTGAGGATGGCCGCGGCCGCGGCCTCGATCTGGTCGAGGCTGGCGTGCGGCGGGATGGGCGGGACGGCCGGGTCGGTACGGAAGTCGATGACGAACGGCCGGTCGGCGGCGAGCGCCCGGCGCCAGGCGTCCTCCACCTCGCCGGGCTTCTCCACCCGGACGCCGTCCAGGCCGATGGAGCGGGCGAAGTCGGCGTAGCGCACGTCCGGGATCGCCTGCGAGGGGAGGAACTGCGGGGCGCCGGACATGGCGCGCATCTCCCAGGTCACCTGGTTGAGGTCCTGGTTGTTGAGCACGGCGACGATCAGCCGCGGGTCCTGCCACTCGGACCAGTACTTGCCGGCGGTGATCAGCTCGGCCATGCCGTTCATCTGCATCGCGCCGTCCCCGACGAGGGCGATCGCGGGCCGGTCGGGGTGGGCGAACTTCGCACCGATGACGTACGGCACACCGGGTCCCATGGTCGCCAGCGTCCCGGAGAGCGAACCCCGCATCGTGCCGCGCATCCGTAGGTGGCGGGCGTACCAGTTGGCGGACGAGCCGGAGTCCGCGGCGAGGATCACGTCGTCGGGCAGCAGCGCGTCGAGGGCGTGGACGACGTACTCGGGGTTGACCGGGTCGGCCTCGACGGCGGCCCGCCGCTCCATCACCTCCCACCAGCGGGCGGTGTCCTTCTCGATCTTCTTCCGCCAGTTGCCGTGCTTCTTCGTCCTGAGCTGCGGCAGCAGCCGCTGCAGGGTCGCCTTGGCGTCGCCGACGAGGTTGACCTCGAAGGGGTAGCGCATCCCGACCATGTGCGGGTCGATGTCGATCTGTACCGCCCGGGCCTGGTCGAGCTCCGGCATGAACTGGGTGTAGGGGAAGCTGGACCCCACCACGAGCAGGGTGTCGCAGTCCCGCATCAGCTCGTACGACGGCCGGGTGCCCAGCAGCCCGATGGCGCCGGTGACGTACGGCAGGTCGTCGGGCAGCGCGTCCTTGCCGAGCAGCGCCTTGGCCACCCCGGCACCGAGGACGTCGGCGATCTGCTCCACCTCGGCGCGGGCCCCGCGGGCGCCCTGCCCGATCAGGACGGCGACCTTCTCCCCGGCGTTGAGGACCTCCGCGGCGCGGGCGAGGTCGTCGTCGGTCGGCACCGGCGCGTAGGAGGCGAGGCCGAGGCTGGAGGGGACCATCTTGAAGGCGTGGGTGGGCGGCGAGTAGTCCAGTTCCTGGACGTCGGCGGGGACGATCACCGCGGTCACGGTCCGCCGGCCGTAGGCGGTGCGGATGGCCCGGTCGATCGCGTTGGGCAGTTGCTCGGGGACGGTCACCATTTCGAGGAAGTCGGAGGCGACGTCCTTGTAGAGGCTGACCAGGTCGACTTCCTGCTGGTAGGAGCCGCCCATGGCGCTGCGGTTGGTCTGCCCGACGATCGCCACCACGGGCACGTGGTCGAGCTTGGCGTCGTAGAGGCCGTTGAGCAGGTGGATGGCGCCGGGCCCGGAGGTCGCCGCGCAGACGCCGACCCGGCCGGAGAACTTGGCGTAGCCGACGGCCTGGAAGGCGGCCATCTCCTCGTGCCGCGCCTGGATGAACTGCGGTGTGTTGTCGGCGCGTTCCCAGGCGGCGAGCAGCCCGTTGATGCCGTCGCCGGCGTAGGCGAAGACGTGCTCGACGCCCCACTCACGCAGCCGGGCAAGGATGTGGTCAGAGACCTTGGTCGACACGGACGTTCCTCTTTTCTCGTCGGTTGAGTGCGGCGGCCACCCCGGCGGCCAGCGCCCCGAGGCCGGTCAGCGCGGCGCCGGCGGTGACCAGGTGGGCGTCCCGGGCGGGGACCCGCGGCCGGTCGGCGCCCTGCTCGGGGCGCCCGGCGGGCAGCGGACCGTCGAGGCCGAGCGCCAGCGCCTCGGCCAGATGGAGTGCGCCCCGGCCGGTGTCGCCGTCGGCGATCTGGGTCCGGCAGCTGAAGCCGTCGGCGAGCACCAGGGCGGCGGGGTCGGCGGCGCGGACGGCCGGCAGCAGGCCCTGTTCGGCGATGGTCATGGAGACCTGGTGGTGGCCGCGTTCGAAGCCGAAGTTCCCGGCCAGGCCGCAGCAGCCGACGTCCAGGACGTCCGCGTCCAGCCCGGCCCGGCGCATCAGCTCACGGTCGGCGTCGTCCTTGAACACCGCGTGCTGGTGGCAGTGGGTCTGCACGGTCGCAGGGCGGTCGAGCCGGGGCGGCCGCCAGTCCCCGGGGGCGTGGTGGACGAGTTGTTCGGCGAAGGTCCGGAACTGCCCGGCCAGCCGCGCCACGTCCTTGTCGTCGGGGAACAGCTCGGGGGCGTCGGCGCGGAACACCGCGGTGCACGACGGCTCCAGCCCGATGACCGGTGTCCCGGCCTCGATCCACGGCCGGAGCTCACGGAGGGTGCGGCGCAGCACCCGCTTGGCGGTCGTCAGCTGCCCGGTCGAGATCCAGGTCAGCCCGCAGCACACGGGCCCCGGCGGTACCGCGACCCGGAAACCGGCGTCCTCCAGGACCCGCACCGCCGCCCTGGCGACGTTCGGATGGAGGTGGTTGCTGAAGGTGTCCGGCCAGAGCAGCACCGTCCGGGCGTCCCCGGGGTCCGGCTGCGGGCCGCCGCGCGCGGTCCACCATTCGGTGAACGACTCCGCGGCGAAGGCTGGTGCGGTCCGTTCGGTGGCCACCCCGGCGGCGCGTTTGCCCAGCCGGGCCAGTACGGGCGCCCGCAGCGCCGCGTTGACCAGCCGTGGCGCGCCGCGCGCCAGCTTCGCCCACAGCGGCAGCCAGCCCAGGGCGTAGTGGGCGGCCGGGCGCAGCCGGCCGGCGTAGTGGTGGGCGAGGAACTCCGCCTTGTAGGTGGCCATGTCGACGCCGGTGGGGCAGTCGGACTTGCAGCCCTTGCAGGCCAGGCACAGGTCGAGCGCGTCGCGGACCTCGGTGGACCGCCAGCCGTCGGTGATCGCCGAGTCGGCGTGCCCGTTCAGCATCTCGAACAGCAGCCGGGCCCGCCCGCGGGTGGAGTGCTCCTCCTCGCCGGTGGCCCGGTACGAGGGGCACATCACCCCGCCGGTGTGGGTGCGGCAGTTGCCGATGCCGACGCAGCGCATCACCGCCCGGGTGAAGGAGTGCTCGTCGTCCGGGTAGCCGAAGTGGGTGCGGTGGGTCTCGGGCCGCCAGGCCGGGCCGAGCCGCAGGTGGTCGTCGGTCCGGTGGGGGCGCACGACCTTGCCGGGGTTCATCCGGTCGTCCGGGTCGAAGAGCGCCTTCAGCTCGCCGAAGGCCCCGGTGAGCCGTTCCCCGAACATCTTCGGGAGCAGTTCGCCGCGCGCCTGCCCGTCGCCGTGCTCGCCGGAGAGCGACCCGCCGTACGAGACGACGAGGTCGGCCGCGCGGTGCAGGAAGGCGCGGAAGTCCGCCACTCCCCGGGCGGTGTTGAGCTCGAAGGGGATGCGGGTGTGCACGCACCCCTGGCCGAAGTGGCCGTACAGCGACGGATGGTCGTAGTCGAACTCGGCGAACAGCGCCTTCAGATCGCGCAGGTAGTCACCGAGCTTCTCCGGCGGAACGGCGGAGTCCTCCCAGCCCTCCCAGGTCTCCCGGTCGTCCGGCGGCCGCGCGGTCACACCGAGGCCGGCCTCGCGCGCCTTGAGCATCCGCTGCTCGCGCGCGGGGTCGTCGGAGAACGCCACGGTCGGGTCGCTCTCCTTGCGGCCCAGCGCCCGGAGCAGGTCGTGGCACTGTCCGTCGACGTCCTCCTTGGTGTCGCCGGTGTACTGCACCAGCAGCCAGCTGTCGCCCTCCGGGAAGATCTCCAGCGAGTCGAGGTAGGCGTGCTCCTCGCGCATCAGCTGCGCCATCCGCCCGTCCAGGGCCTCCAGTTGGGTGGGGTTGCCGTGCGCCAGCAGCCGTGGGACGTCGTCGGCGGCCGCGCAGATGTCGGGGTAGCCGAGCACCACCATGGCCTCGCAGGGCGGCACCGGCACGAGGTCCAGCTCGGCGTGCAGGACGGTGACCAGGGTGCCCTCGCTGCCCACCAGCGCCCGCGCGACGTCGAAGCCCTTCTCGGGCAGCAGCGAGTCGAGGTTGTATCCCGACACCCGCCGCGGAATGTCGGGAAATCCCCGCCGGATGTCGCCCAGGTACCGGTCCGCGAGTTCCCGCAGGCCCCGGTAGATTTCCGCCCGCCGGCCGCCTTCCGCCTGGATTTCCGCGTATTCCTCCGGCGAGGTGGGTCCCACCCACATCCGGACGCCGTCATAGGTGAGGATCTCCAGCCGCCGCACATTGTCGACGGTCTTTCCGTACGCCTGGGCCGAGGCGCCACAGGAATTGTTGCCGACCATTCCGCCCAGCGAGCAGTGGCTGTGCGTGGCGGGTTTCGGGCCGAACTTCAGTTTCTCCCCGGCAAGTTGCCGATTGAGTTCGTCGAGCACGATGCCCGGTTCGACCACGCACCGGCGCCGTTCGGCGTCCACCGACACCAGGCGGTCGCAGTATTTCGTCCAGTCGATGACCACGGCGGTGTTCGTGCACTGCCCGCCGAGGCTGGTCCCGCCGCCCCGGGAGAGCACCGGCGCACCGAATTCGGCGCACACCTCGACCGCGGCCGCGCCGGCGTCGACGTTCCGCGGAACGACCACGCCGATCGGCACCTGCCGGTAGTTGGAACCGTCCGTGGCATAGGCGCCGCGGCTGCCCGCGTCGAAGCGCACCTCACCGTCCACCCGCGCGCGCAGCGCCTTTTCCAGCGCACCGGTCCGTGCGGCGGGGAAGGTCTCCGGCGAGCCGTTCTGCCGCTCGCCCGGCGTGGTCTCCTGTCGGTGGTCCATACACACCTTCTGCCGTTTCTGCGCTACGAAAGGCCCGGACGCCCGCGCGGACGGCCGGGGCGTACGGGCCCGGGGCGGTTCCGGCGGATCAGTCCGGGCCGCCGCCGCGGCCGGTGAGCAGGTCCCGGGCGCGGTCCACCAGCCCGAGCCCCGGGCCCAGCAACCTGTTCGCCGGCGGGGCGTCGGGGACGCCCGGGTGCGGCCGGGTGGGCGCGAGCTTCTTGGCCGCCCGGACCTTCTCCCCGAGCGCTTCGAGTTCCCCGGGGAGGCACGCCTCACGCAATCGGGCGAACAGTTCGCTCTCCTCGTCCTGGATGTGCGCCCGGACCTCCGTCCGGAGTTTCACGAACAGCTCGTTGAACGCCCGGTCTTCCGCATCGAGCCGTTCCAGGTCCTTCAGCAGCCCTTCCACTCGCTGGTGGTCGGCGATTTCCCGGTCGGCCAGTGCGGCGCCGTCCGGCAGCTTCTCGCGGACCGCGGGGTAGAGGTACTGCTCCTCGGCGACGGAATGCCGGACGATTTCGATCGTCAGCCGGTCGAGCAGGCTTTTGCGCAGCGGGGCCGCGGGGACCGCCGCCTCGATCTGCTCGAACAGCGCGATCATCTCCCGATGGTCCGCGGCCAGTTCCGTGATGACATCTCCGCCGTGTCCCATGGTCGTACCTCCCGCCCATGCGCGCGCGTCCGCCCTTCGGCCACCAGAACGGGTTCCCCCGCACCGTCCCGGCTAACGCCTCGACCGGCGGGAATTGCGCCGGATGCCGCATCCGGTTCCTTACCGGCGGCGGCCGCGGAAATGCGGCGGAGAAATTCCTCAGCCGTCGCCGTCCGCACCGGGCGGCCCGGGCCGGGCCCGGGCGATGAGCAGGGCCACGTCATCCGCGTCGTCGGGGTCGCGCAGCGCGTCGAGCAGCCGGTCGCAGGTGTCCTCCAGGGACGGGTCCGGGCGGTCCAGGAGACCGAGCAGGCGGTCCAGGCGCTCGTCGATGGTGTCCCGGCGGGTCTCGACCAGCCCGTCGGTGTACAGCACCAGCCGGTCGCCGGGGCGCAGCGGGAAGGTGGTCTCCTCGAAGGGGACGCCGCCGACGCCGAGCGGGACGCCGGTGGGCAGGTCGAGCAGTTCGGGCGGCCGGCCGGAGTGGATCAGCACCGGCGGCAGGTGCCCGGCGGCCGCGATCCGGCAGACCGCCTGCTGCGGATCGTGCACGGCGTAGACGCAGGTGGCGTACTGGTCCAGGCCCACCGTGATCCGGTCGACGTGCCGCAGCACCTCGGCCGGCGGCATGTCCAGGTCGGCCAGGGTGCCGGTGGCGGTCCGCAGCCGTCCCATCGTGGTGGCGGCCTTGGTGCCGCTGCCCATCACGTCGCCGACCACGAGTGCCGTCTGCTCCCCGGCGAGCGGGATCACGTCGAACCAGTCGCCGCCGACCTCGTTCGTGGTGCCGGCCGGCCGGTAGCGGGTGGCGATCTCCAGCCCGGCCCGCTGCGGCGGGCGGTCCGGGAGCAGGCTGCGCTGGAGCGTGACGGCGGTGTCCCGCAGGCTCTGGTAGAGCCGGGCGTTGTCCATGCTCACGGCGGCCCGGTCGGCCAGTTCGGCGGCCAGGGTCACATCGTCCTCGTCGAACGGGACAGGGTTGCGGCTGCGGGTGAGGCCCAGTGCGCCGAGCACCTCGCCGCGGGCGATCAGCGGGGTCGCGAGGTAGCTGTGGATGCCGGCCCGGGCCAGGATCGCGGCGGCCTCGGGGTTGCGGGCGATACGCGCCAGGGACTGCTCGTCGACGTGGCGCACGAGGATGGGCCGGCCGGTCCGTACGCATTGGGTGACCAGCCGGTCGGCGCCGTAGCTGGCGATGTGGCCGGGCGGGTCGGCGGCCCGGGCCGCCTCGGTGGGGTAGGCGGTGTGCACCGCGAGCGCCCGGAAGACCGCCGGGTGGGCGCCGGAGCTGGTGGGCCGGCGGTCGTCCAGGAAGGAGTCCAGGATGTCCACGGTGGCCACGTCGGCGAGCTCGGGCACGGTGACCTCGGCCAGCTCATGGGCGGTCCGCTCCACCTCCAGCGTGGTGCCGATCCGCGCCGAACCGTCCGCGATCATGGCCAACCGGCGCCGGGCGCGCGCCGCCTCCCCGGCCGCGCGGTGCCGGTCGGTGACGTCCACGATCACCCCGGCCACGCCGAGGGTCCGCCCGCCGGGGTCCTCCAGCCGGTAGAACGAGACCGACCAGGCGTGCTCGTTCTCGGGGTCGGCGAGGGTGCGCCCCACGACGTACCGGTCGACCAGCGGCTGCCCGGTCTCCAGCACCCGCCGCAGGGCGCCCTCCAGGGCCTCGGTCCGGATGAACGGCAGCACCTCGTGGACCGACCGGCCGAGGTGTTCCCGGGCGGAGACCCCGTCGATCCGTTCCAGCGCGGGATTGACGGCCAGGTACCGCAGGTCGGTGTCCAGCACGCCGAGTCCGATCGGGGACTGCGAGACCAGCCGGGTGGACAGCGCCACATCGCGTTCCACCTTGCTCAGGGTGGCCTCGTCGGTGGCGATGCCCAGGGCGTAGTAGTCCCCCCGGTCGTTCAGCAGCCGAACGTTGCGGAACTCCACCATCCGGGTGCTGCCGTCCTTGTGCCGGACCGGGAAGGCCCCGGCCCAGCTCTGGCCGGTCGCCATGACCTCGGCGAAGAGCCTGACCACCAGGTCCAGCTGGTGCTCGTGGACCAGCAGCCGCCCGGCGAACTCCCCCAGCGCCTCCTGCGCGGAGTAGCCGAAGAGCGTTTCGGCCTGCGGGCTCCACAGCACGATCCGGCCCTCGGCGTCCAGGAGCACCGCAGCGACGCCGAGCAGGTCCAGCAGTCCGCTGCGTTGCGGCACCCTGCCGACGGGCCAGTCGCCCGCCGCGCCGACGGGGTCGGCTGTGGACATCCGGCCCTCCCTCCGCCTGCGGATCGCCGCCGTTCCCATGGTCCCCCCGACCGCGTGCGGACGCGCAGCCGTACCGGCGGGCGGCCGCGGGCATCGGGCCGCGGTCTGCGGGCACCCTCGGTCACGGCCGCCGCCCGGTGCGCGCGGCCGGCAGTGGTCCGTTCGGGCGTTTGCACGATCGGGGGGCCGGCCGGAGACTGGGCTGAGCGGCCGGCTCCGTCGAGCGGTGCGCGCCTGCCGCCTGCGCAGGAGGAGCCGCCCGGAGCGCGGCGTGGTCCGGCCATACCGGCGACGCACGGAGACCGGCGTGGTCCGGAGAACCGGCGTGATGACCCGTCAGACGAATCGGTCGTCCCGAAACGAACCAGTTCCTGCCGACCGGTTACGGCGAAGGAGGACAGGGTGCGGGCACTGACGTGGCACGGCAAGCGGGACGTGCGGATCGACACGGTCCCCGATCCGAAGATCATCGAACCGACGGATGTCCTGGTCAAGATCACATCCACCGGTATCTGCGGTTCCGACCTCCACCTCTACGAGGTGCTGGGGCCCTATCTGGAGCCGGGCGACATCCTCGGCCACGAGCCGATGGGCCTCGTCGAGGAGGTGGGGCCCGAGGTGACCGCGCTCGCCCCCGGTGACCGGGTGGTGGTGCCCTTCAACGTCTCCTGCGGCTCCTGCTGGATGTGCGACCGGGGCCTGCACTCGCAGTGCGAGACCACCCAGGTCAGGGAACACGGCATGGGCGCCTCGCTGTTCGGCTACACCAAGCTCTACGGCCAGGTGCCGGGCGGTCAGGCGGAGTTCCTGCGGGTGCCCTTCGGCAACACCCTCCCGGTCAAGGTCCCGCACGGCCCTCCGGACGAACGGTTCGTCTACCTCTCCGACGTCCTGCCCACCGCCTGGCAGGCGGTCGCCTACGCGGACCCGCCGCCGGACGCCCACGTCGTGGTCCTCGGCCTGGGCCCGATCGGCGACATGGCCGCCCGGATCGCCCTGCACCGCGGAGCCCGGCAGGTGATCGGCGTGGACCTGGTGCCCGAGCGGCTGGCCCGCGCCCGGGACCGCGGCGTCCACACCCTGAACGTCGACGAGCTCGGCGAGGACCTGGGTGACGAGGTCCGCCGGCTCACCGACGGACGCGGCGCCGACGCGGTCATCGAGGCCGTCGGCATGGAGGCCCACGGGGCACCCGTGGCGAAGGCCGCGCAGCAGATGGTCGGGATGCTCCCGGACCGGCTCGCGGAGAAGCTGATGTCCCGCGCCGGGGTGGACCGGATGGCGGCCTTCCACGCCGCCGTGGACGTGGTCCGCCGGGGCGGCACGATCTCCGTGGTCGGGGTCTACGGCGGCGCGATCGACCCGCTGCCGCTGCTCACCATGTTCGACAAGCAGGTGCAGCTGCGGATGGGGCAGGCCAACGTGCGGAACTGGGTGGACGACATCCTGCCGCTGCTCGACGACGAGGACCGGCTCGGCGTCGAGGGGTTTGCCACCCACAAGCTGCCGCTGGAGGACGGGCCGCAGGCCTACAAGACCTTCCAGGCCAAGGAAGACGGCATGATCAAGACGCTGCTGCAGCCCTGACCGGCCGGCCGGCCGCCGGCGCCGCGCACCGGACCGTCACCCCCGGGCGCCGCACTCGGCCGAGCCGTAGAAGGATGCGGACGCGAAGTCCTGGCAGAGTGGACGGTGGCACCCGTTCCAGGAGGCGCATCGCCATGCCGGTCAAACCGTCCGCCGTCGCCGTACGCGGCACCCCGTGCTGGGTGAGCCTGACCACCCACGATCTCCGGCGTGCCCAGGACTTCTACTCGCAGGTCCTGGGCTGGACCTTCCGGCCGGGCGGACTGGGCGAGGAGTTCACCGTGGCGCTGACCGACGGCCGGCCGATCGCGGGGGTCACCGCGCTGGCCGCGGACTGGCAGGTGTCGGTGGCCTGGACGCCGTACTTCGCGGTCGCGAGTGCGAACGACGCCGCGGGACGGATCCGCGAGCGCGGCGCCACCATCGCGGTGGGCCCGCTGCGGCTCGGCGCCGGCCGGGTGGCGCTCGCCGCGGACCGGGACGGTGCGGTCTTCGGCGTGTGGGAGGGCCACACCCCCGCCTGGGCCATCGGCCGCGGCAGCGCCCCGGTCTATCTGGACCTGCGGACCCGCGACGCCTTCGACGCCACGATCTTCTACGCCGAGGTGCTCGACTGGGCCTCCGAGGAGCCCGGCGGGGTCGAGGTCGCGTACGAGCACGGCGAGGTGCTGGTGCGGGACGGCAGCCAGGTGGTGGCCACGGTGCGCGGCGGTGTCATGGAGGCCGCCCCCGACCCGCACATCCGGCCCCGCTGGCACGTCCAGTTCCCCGTCGAGGACGTCGAGAAGGTCGCCGCGGCCGCCATCGCGGCGGGCGGCCAGGCCACCCATCTGACCCCGCCGGCCGGCCCCGCGGTCGGCCAGGCGCTGATCCGCGACCCCGACGGCGGTCTTTTCACGGTCACCACCGGCTGACTCCCCCTGAGATTTTCCGCTCACGCATACGTCCGGCTTTCGCGGGCAACCGCCTTTTCATCGCCACAGAACGGCCAACCGTCGTTCGACGGAAAGACCTTCGGCAGATGACCTCTACGACGCACGACAGGCGGGATCATGGCGACCGAGGAAAGCACCGTGGAAAAGGTGGAAGCGGGCGTGGCAGATGAGGAAAGCCTTGCGCCGACCGAAACGGAAACGGCGCACAGCGGACCGGACCGCATCGCCGCTCCTGCGGCAATGCGCCTCGCCGCCGGGCAACTTGCCGAGATGCTCAACTGCGCACCCGGCTCGGTGTCCGCGCTGAAGGCCGCCGGTGACGGCTGGCTGGCGGACGTGGAAGTGGTGGAACTCGAAAGGGTTCCGGACACCGCGAGCGTGATGGCGTCCTACCGCGTCCGCCTCGATGAGCAGGGCCATCTCATGGAATACGCGCGCACGCGCCGCTACGGGCGGGGTCAGATCGACCGCTAGGGCGGCAGCTGCGCATCCGCAATTCCCCCGCACGGCCATGGCCCGCTCCAGTCAACTGGAAGGGACGGACAAGACCGTGACTGCCATTCAGCAACAGACCCAGGCGACGCCGGCCGGCGGCAGCGGCTCGGGCACTCTCTACGACGTCCTGGAGCTCATTCTCGACCGCGGGCTGGTCATCGATGCCTTCATTCGGGTCTCCCTCGTCGGCATCGAAATACTCAAGATCGACGTACGCGTCGTGGTCGCGAGCGTGGACACCTATCTGCGTTTCGCGGAGGCGTGCAACCGGCTGGATCTCGAATCGGGCCGCAAGGCGCCGGAACAGCTCACCGATCTCGTCGGCCAGGCCACCGAGAGCGGCGCCAAGGGAAAGTCGAAGGGCGCGCTCGCAGGGGCCGTTGAGGCGGTCGGCGAATCCCTCCGCAAGGGCCACGACGAATCCGAGGAAACCGAGGAACCCAAGAAGCGCCCGGCGCGCAAGACGTCGTCGACCGCCGGCCGCCGTACCGCCCGCCGGGAGGAGTAACCCATGACGACGTACGTCTACGCCATCACCGGCGCCGGCCATCCGCTGCGGCTGTCCGGCATCTCCGGGGTGGGCAACCCCGCGGCACCGCTGCGCACCGTGCGGGCCAAGGACCTGTGCGCGGTGGTCAGCGACGCCCCGGCGGAGCTGCGTGCCAAACGCCGGGACGTGGCGGCCCACCAGGACGTCCAGGAAGCCCTGCTGGCCGACGGCAGTTGTCTGCCGATGCGCTTCGGGCTGGTCGGTCCGGACGACGAGCAGGTCGCCGCCGTACTGGAGGAGCAGCACGACACCTACACCCAGCGGCTCGGGGAGCTGGCCGGGTGCCGCGAGTACCACCTCAAGGTGACGCGCGACGAGGAGGACCTGCTGCGGGAGATCCTGCGGGACTCCGCCGAGGCGCGGCGGCTCAACGACCGCACCCGGCAGAACTCCGGGGCGTACGACGACAAACTGGCGCTCGGCGAGCTGATCTCGCAGGAGGTCCGGGCCCGCCAGGACCGTGCCCGCGCGGACATCCTGGCCCGGCTCGCACCCGCCGCCGAGCGCATCGAGGACGGGGAACCCACCAAGCGCCACTTCCTCACCACCTCGTTCCTCGTCGCGCGGGCGCGGTCCGCCGTGTTCTCCCAGGCGGTCCACACCGAGGCGGAACGGCGCGGCGACCACTACACCTTCCGGCTCTACGGCCCGCTGCCGCCGTACAGCTTCGTCTGACCGCGCCCCGGGCCGTGCCCTCGGCACCGGGGACACCGACCGAGCGGGAGGTCCGGATGGGACTGCTCACCCAGCTGCTGACCCTGCCGCTCGCCCCGGTGCGGGGCACGGTCTGGGTCCTCGACCAGGTAATGCTCACCGCGGAGGAAGAGTTCTACGACCCGGAGCCGGTCCATGACGAACTTGCCGAACTGGAACGGCAGTTGGTCGACGGCCGGATCGGGCCCGAGGAGTTCGACGCCCGCGAGGACGAACTGCTGGACCGGCTGGAGTGGCTCCAGGCCCGCCGGCAGCAATCACGAGGAGGCTGAACCGCACATGTCCGACCCGCTGACCGGGCCGGGGGGACCCGCCTCGCCCATGAGGGCCTCCCCCGCGCCGTCCCCCTACGGCCGGCCGGGGGCCGGGACCGGCTCCTCCACCAATCTCGCCGACATCCTGGAACGCGTCCTCGACAAGGGCGTGGTCATCGCCGGCGACATCCAGATCAATCTGCTCGACATCGAGCTGCTGACCATCAAGCTCCGGTTGCTCGTCGCCTCCGTCGACAAGGCCAAGGAGATGGGCATCGACTGGTGGGAGCACGATCCCTCGCTCTCCTCCCGGGCCCGCCCGGCCGACACCGGGCCGCTCCCCGCCGGCCAGGAGCGGGCGGCGGTCGAAGCAGAGGCAGGACGAGAAGCCGGGCGGGAGCAGCAACAGCGAAGGGAGGAGAGTCGGTGAACGGCCCGTGGCACAGCTATGTCTACGCGGTCGGGCGGGCCGGCGGCGCTCTCGACGCGGTGGCCGCCGAGCTGACCGGGCTGCGCGGTGCGCCCCTGCGGACCGTGGCCGAGGACGGCCTCACCGCTCTGGTGTCCTCCGTCCCGGCCGACGACTTCGGTACGGACGGGCTCACCGAGCGGATGGCGGACCTGGCGGAGCTGGAGGCGCTGGCCCGCACGCACCACGAGGTCGTCGAAGCGGCCCACGCCCGTACGACGGTGTTGCCGATGCGGCTGGCGACGGTCTACCTCGACGACACCGGGGTGAGTGCGATGCTGTCCGAACGCGCCCCGGAATTCGGCGAGTTGCTGACCTGGCTCGACGGCCATGCCGAGCTCGGGGTGAAGGTCTACGCGGACCCGGTGAGCGCCCAGGCCGAAGCCGCCCCGGCCGCGCCGTCGGCCGGTTCGGGCCGCGCCTATCTGCGCCGGCGCCGGGACCAGCGACGCCTGCGGGACGACACCTACCGCGCGGCCGGTGCGGTGGCCGGCGCGGTCCGGGACACGGTGGCCCCGCTGACCCGGGGCGTGGTCGCCCACCGCCCGCAGCAGGGCGAACTGGCCGCCGGCCCCGGCGAGAACATCGCCAACGAGGCGTATCTCGTCCCCCGCACCCGCGTCCGGGAGTTCCACCAGGCACTGGCCGGTCTGACCGGGAGCGACGCCGGCGTACGGGTCGAGATCACCGGCCCGTGGGCGCCGTACTCCTTCGCGACCCGGCCGGCGGAAAGCGGCGCGGCATGACGGGCGGCGGCGCGGGACGGATGGCTGCACATGACGGGCCGTGAGGTCGCGGTGCCGGCCGGCGGCTCGTCCGGCCTCGGCGAACCGGCCGGAATCGCCGGCCCGCAGATCGCCCTGATCGACCTCCTCGACCGGCTCCTCAACGGCGGCGCGGTCCTCACCGGCGACCTGGTGCTGTCCATCGCCGATGTGGACCTGGTCCGGATCAGCCTCCGCGCCGTCATCCATTCGATCGTCCAACAGGACGCATCCCCTTGTCAGGAGGCATCCCTTCATGAGGCAGGACTCCACCGGGCCGACGGCGCCCAAGACCCTCGCCCAGCGGCTGGAGAGCGACCCGGAGACGGTCGAACGCGATCTGATCAAACTCGTGCTGACGATCGTCGAGCTGCTGCGGCAACTCATGGAGCGCACCGCACTCCACCGGGCGGACCAGGGCGATCTGACGGAGGATCAGGAGGAGAAGGTCGGTATGACGCTGATGATCCTCCACGACCGGATGTCGGAACTGTGTGAGCGCTACGGCTTCACGATGGACGACCTCAACCTCGACCTCGGCCCCCTGGGCTCCCTCCTGCCGCAGAACTCGCGCTGAATTCCGCACGGTCCTGAGCCGTCACAGAACCGTTTCCCCAGAAGTTCCCACAGAAGTTCCACCAGACGTTCCCACGAAAGCTCCCCACAGACGTTCCCACGAAGTTTTCGTTCCCGAAGTCTTCGTCGACCCAGAGGAGGAACCCCATGGCACCCCTGCTACTCGTCCTGCTGCTCGCGCTGCTGCTGTTCGGCGCCGGCTTCGCGCTCAAGGCGCTGTGGATCGCCGCCGTCGTCGTGCTGGCCTTCTGGCTGCTCGGCTTCCTGATGCGGTCGACCGGCGCCGGTGGCGGCCGCGCCCGCTGGTACCGCTGGTAGCCGCCGGCCCGCCGCCGCCCGGGCCAGGTCGTCCGCCCGCCCTCCGGCCCCGATCAGACCGGTGGCCGTGACATCGCCGCGGGCCGCGATCTCCGGCACCTGGCTGCGGAACAGGCGGGTGACGGCCGCCGGGAGCCCGGCCCTGGCGAACTGCGCGGCGCGCAGCCAGGGCTGGGCGTAGACGGCCGTGGCCCGCCGCTCCACCCCGTCGACGATCCGGTCGGCGACCGCCTGGGGCGAATGGATCCGGCCGGCGGGCCACGGCAACCGCAACCGCAGCTCCCGCAGCACCGCGGCGTCGATCATGTCGGTCTCCGTCCAGCTCAGATAGGCGACACCGACCCCGACGCCGCGGTGCGCCACTTCTGCCCGGATCGCGTGGGCGAACGCCTCGACGCCGGACTTGGAGGCGCAGTACGCCGACATCATGGGCGCCGCGGTGATGCTCGCCAGGGAGCCCATCTGCAGGAAGTAGCCGCGGGTGGCGAGCAGTCCGGGCAGGAAGGCCCGCAGGGTGAGTGAGCTGCCGATGAGATTGACCTCGATGACCCGGCGCCAGACGGCGGGGTCGGATTCCAGGAAGGGGCCGCCGGCCGCCACACCGGCATTGGCGACCACTACGGAGGGGGGACCGAGGCCGCGCTGCACCCCGTCGGCGACGGCGGCCAGCGCGGCCTCGTCGGTGACATCCGCGAACCAGTACTGCGTCCGCCCCGGGAAGGTCTCGGTGAGCCGCTCCAGACCGTCCTCCTCCAGCCCGACCAGCGCCACCGTCGCGCCGCGGCGGACGAGCGCCCGGGTCATGCACTCCCCCAGCCCGCGGGCGGCCCCTGTCACCACCACGACGCGCCCCGCGAGCCACTGCCGCTGACCGGTCATCTCACGTCACCCCACTCCCTCATCACACTCACGAACGGGCAGAAAGGTCAGGCCGGGAACGCAAAGCCGGAACGTCAGGGCGGAACGTCAGGGAACGTCAGGACAGAAACGTCAGGGCAGGGGTGTCCCGCCGGTGGCGTTGACGATCTCGGCGGTGATGTAACTCGCCTGCGGGGAGGCGAGGAAGACATAAGCGGGCGCCATTTCCGCGGGCTGCGCCGGGCGGCCGAGCGGGGCCTGTTTACCGAATGTGGTGGTGTCCGGAAGCGTCGCCGGAATCAGCGGGGTCCAGACCGGCCCGGGGGCGACCGCATTGACCCGGATGCCGTCGGACGCGAGCATCTGCGCCAGCCCCTGCGTGAAGGTGACGATGGCTCCCTTCGTCGTCGCGTAGTCGAGCAGATGCGGACTGGGCTTGTAGGCCTGCACCGACGTGGAATTGATGATGACCCCGCCCTTGGGAATGTGCGGCAGCGCCATCTTGCACAGCCAGAACATGCCGTACAGGTTGGTCCGCATCACCCGGTCGAACTGTTCCGTGGTGATGGCCTGGATTCCGTCCGGCTGCGACATCTGATAAGCCGCGTTGTTCACCAGGATGTCGATCCGGCCGAACTCCTTCACCGCGCGTTCGACGAGCAGCCGGCACTGCTCCTCCGCACGGATGTCGCAGGCCAGCGGCACGGCCGTACGGCCCGCGTCCGTGACGAGCCGGGCGGTCTCCTCGGCCTCCTTCTCCTCCTCGGGAAGAAAGGTGAACAGCACGTCCGCGCCCTCACGGGCGAATGCCAGCGCGACGGCCCGCCCGATACCGGAATCCCCGCCCGTCAGCAGCGCCTTGCGCCCTGTCAGGAGCCCACTTCCCCGATACGATTCCTCGCCGTGGTCGGGGGGCGGATCCATCGGCCCGGTCCATCCGGGGTGCTCCTGGTCCTGGTTCGGGAATTCCGGCTGCGGATATGCCGTGACCGGGTTCTCGGCGTTCTCGGGGCCCTCGGGGCGTTCCCGGTTCTCCGGGGCTGCCTTTCCGTCTGCCATATCGAGACCTCCTGGTGCGCGCACGGACGAGTGGGCCGCGTACCGAAGCCGCGGCCGCGTACAGAAGCCGGGTTCCCGACGGGCCCGAGTTCCACCATGCGACAGCCGGTCTTTTCGTGCAGGGCGAGGCGCCGGGTCCGTTTCGGAGGTCTTCCGAAGGGAACTCGCCCGTGAGAAGAGAGAAAGCGAAGAGTGTGAAGAGATGGAGGCCCCTCGTGCTCACCGCGATCGCCGATGTTCTCCGCGCCATCGGTGGCGCCCTCGCCACCGTCGTGACGCTTCCCTTCAGGGCCGTGGCCCGGCTCTTCGGAGGAGCCTCGGACACCGCACACGGGCACCACTGATCCAGGCTCACGGCTTGCCGGCTTCCGAGCCCGTGCTTGCGGCCTCCCGACCTCCCGACATCCGGGTTCTCGCTGTGCGCGCCTTCGCCGGCGGGCTCTCGACCCCGCGGCTTCCCGGCTTCAGGGATTCTGCGGGTCGACGCCGGTGTGCGCCTCGGCATCCCGGCCACCGCTGGGCCGCCCCGCGGGGCCCTTGGGCTCCTTGCGGTGCATCCCCTTCTCGTCGGTACGGGCCGCCCGGCGCTCGCCCGGCTCGGACTCGCTCTTGACCTCGCTCGCCGGGGACACCTTCTCCTTCCCGGTGTCCTCGGTCTCCTTGCTGCGGTCCCGCTCCGGCGCGTAACGCTCGGGGTGGAACGAGCGGTGCGCACTGTCGTCGGCGTGCTGCTCGGACTGGTCGATGTCCGGTGACCAACCGTGCTGCTCGGTGCCTTTGTGCATGCTGTGGCCCTCGCCCATCTTCGGGTGCGAGGACTTCCGGTGCTTGGCCACTTCCACTCCTCGTCTCAGGCGTCCCGGCGAGCCGCGCTCGCCCGCCCCTCTCTCCAGGCTGAGGGCCATCCGGGGCGTCCGCACCTCAGCCCGCTTCCGGCGGGCGCTGTGCTTCCCAGTGGTCGCCTCACCGGATTGCCGCAACGCTGGAACCGAAGCTGCGGGAGCCAGGGATGGCCGCGGGCCCGTGCAAGGCCGTACCAGACCCGTGCAACCCCGTGAAAGGAGGTGCGGAAGATGACCCCCGATACCGCCGAGCTCGTCCGGCCGCGTCCCTTGATGACCCTCCCCGGCGTCTACGCGCCCCAGGACGACACCCGGCTCCTCCTGCACGCCCTGTACCGGGAAGGCATCGGCCCGGGTACCGAACTGCTGGACCTGGGCACGGGCAGCGGTGCCCTCGCGCTGGGTGCCGCCCGCCGCGGGGCCCGGGTCACGGCGGTGGACATCGCCTGGCGGGCGGTGCTGACCACCTGGCTCAACGCCCGGCTCGCCGGCCTGCGCCTCACGGTCCGCCGCGGCGATCTGGCCACCGCCGTCCGCGGCCGCACCTTCGACCTGCTCGTGAGCAATCCGCCGTACGTCCCCGCACCCGGCCGCCGCCCGCCCCGGGGCGCGGCGCGGGCCTGGGACGCCGGACGCGACGGGCGGCTGCACATCGACCGGATCTGCGACCTCGCACCGGCGGCGCTGCGCCCCGGCGGGGTGCTGCTGATGGTCCATTCCGGGCTGTGCGGCACCGGGGACACCCTGTCGCGACTGTCCCGTTCCGGGCTCCGGGCCGAGGTCAGCGACCGTGCGCACATCCCGTTCGGCCCGGTCCTGCGCTCCCGGCTTCCGTGGTTGCGCAGCAACGGCCTGCTCGACACGACAGGGCACAGCTCGCCGCACACCGAGGAACTGGTGATCATCCGTGCCGAACGTCCCTGAGCGCCCCCGGCGCCGCATCACCCTCACCCGGGACGGCCCGATGCTGGTGGAAGGCCCGGTGGAGGTGGTCTGCGACGACGGTTCCGTCGCCGTCTCCGACCGCTTCGTCGTCGCCCTCTGCACGTGCCGGCGCAGCCACAGCTACCCCTGGTGCGACACCAGTCACCGCCGCCGCGCACGCCCCACCCCCGAGCCGGGCCCTGCTCCCGAGCCGGGCCCTGCTCCCGAGCCGAGCCGCACCCCCGAACGGGAAGGAGACGCGCCATGAGGCCGGCGGCCCCCCTCACCACTTCAACCGGCACGCCACCCGCCACACCACCCCGCCCGGCCGGCCGGCCACGGCTGCCCCACCCCCAGGGCAGGCTCTCGACCGCAGTGCTCTCCGCGCTTACCTCGCCTTCCCCACCCACGCCCCACTCACCGCTCTCCTCCTTGCGGACGCCAGGAAACGACACCCTGCTCAGCACCACGGAGACCGAAGCCCAGCACGCCGACCCCTACGGAGCCGATCTCCAGCTCGCCCTGTATGTGCTCTACGAGCTGCACTACCAGGGCTTCGACGGCGTGGACGACGACCGTGAATGGGATCCCGCGCTGCTGGCGGTTCGGAGCGCGCTGGAAAAGGTGTTCCTCCGGGTGCTGCGGGCGGCCGTCCCGTCCGTCGGCGCGGCGGAGGCACTGGACGGCCTGCTGGTCGAGCCGGTCGCCGACGACGGCACCGGCGTGAGCCACCATCTGCGGCGCGAGGGCCGGCTGTGGCAGCTGCGGGAGTACGCCGCCCTGCGCTCGCTGTACCACCTCAAGGAGGCCGACCCGCACGCCTGGGTCATCCCCCGGTTGCGGGGCCGCGCCAAGGCCGGGATGGTCGCCGTCGAATTCGACGAGTTCGGCGCCGGACGCGCCGAGGACATCCACGCCCAGCTGTTCGCCGACCTCATGACGGACCTCGGCCTGGACACCGCCTACGGGCACTACCTCGACCTGGCGCCCGCCGAAGCGCTGGCCACGGTCAACCTGATGTCCCTGTTCGGTCTGCACCGGTCACTGCGCGGAGCGCTGGTCGGTCACTTCGCCACCGTGGAGGTGACCTCCTCCCCCGCCGCACGGCGCCTCGCGGACGCCATGCGCCGCACCGGTGCCGGCCCGGCGGCGGAGCGGTTCTACGACGAACACGTCGAGGCCGACGCGGTGCACGAGCAGGTGGTGCGCCGCGAGGTCGTCGAGGGCCTGCTGACCGACGAACCGGCCCTCGACCCCGACGTGGCCTTCGGCATCGGCGCCACCGTCCACCTCGAAGACCGGCTCGCCACCCACCTCCTCGACGCCTGGCGCCACGACCGCACCGCACTGCGAGCCCCCTTGCCCTCACCGGTGGACGCTGGTCGGAACCCCCGAAATTCCGAACCCACGAGAACCCGGCCTCCCAAGATTCCGAACCCCTGACCATCCGAACCATCCGAACCCGAACCTTGAGAATCCGAACCCACGAGGATCCGGACCCACGGGGATCCGGACCCATGGGGATCCGGACTCACGAGGATCCGGGCCCCCGGAGATCCGGATCCTGAACCCGCAGGTCAGCCGTCAGGACAGGAGGTGTCCGCACATGGACGAGACCGCCGTCGCCACCCCGGTGGCCACCGCCCGCGCCTCCCTGGCAACAGCCGGGGCCCATCTCCTTCCCGCGGCCGTCACGAGGTCCCTGCTGGCCGCCGACGGGGCTGCCTGGGCGCGCTTCGCCGCCCACTGGGAGGATCTCGCCCCGGACCGTTACGCCGCCGAACAGGGCACCTGCCGGCGACGTCGGTACGGCCAGTTCGCGCTCACCCCCGCCACCGGCGAACTGTCCCACCTCCCGCACCTCCCCTTCGTCCAGCCCGAACGCACCAATCCGCTCTACGACGGGGTCGACCGGCACTTCGAGCCCCTCACCGACGCCTTCACGGCCGACCCCGTCCTGCGCGCCGTACTGGCGCTCCTGGGCCGCCTCGCAGGCGCCCTGGACGACACGGTCACCACCTGGAACGCCAAGATCCATCCGTTCCGGGTCGTCGCCGCGGCGGACGGCCCGGGGAACCCCACGCCGGAGGGCAAGCACCAGGACGGCGTCACCCTGGTGTCCTCCCTGCTGGTCCAGCGCAGCAACGCCACCGGAGGCCGGAGCACCGTGTACGCCCCGGACGGCCGCGAGCTGCTGTCCGTCACCCTCGACGAGCCCGCCGCGCTCCTGGTGTCGGACGACCGCAGCACCCTGCACGGCGTGTCCCCGATCCGCCCGCTGGACCCGGCGCGCACCGCTCACCGCGACGTTCTGGTGACCACGCTCATTCCGCAGATCCGCTCGGCACGGTCCCGGGCTGCCGGCCCTCCGGCCGGACGGTAGAGGTATTGACGGAGCGGGCCCGGCGGCCCCAGCTCTCCCCCGCCTCGGTCCGGAATCCGCCGAGGTCCTTCGGCGAGAGGGTCGGCCCGAAGGTCAGATGCTCGCCCCGGTGGCCGGGCTCCTCGTACAGCTCCACGGCGAACCGGCTGAAGTTCACCAGCGACTGGACCACGGCGTCGAAGCCGTGCGCCGCGAGGTCCGGCACGGGCTCGTCGGCGACCAGCACCCGCCGGGCGTCCTCCTCCCCCTCGTTGAAATGACCGCCCTCGTAGAGGGCGTAGCAGTGCGGCGGGCAAACCGTGGTCCCGGACCCCTCGATGACCTTCACCGTCATGGGTGCCTCCTCCTCACACTCGCTCTCCCTCTGGCCCTTGCTCCCTGGGCCCCGCTCCTCTTCTCCTCGCCCGCGGCCGGCCAGGGCGCCGCTGCCCGCCCCGCCGCCCCTCCTGTCTACGCCGTGCCCGCCCCGGGCGCGACTCCTGGCACACCCACGCGTTGAGCGCCAACGAAGGCGTCCAGCTTGTGCGTTACGCCCCCCGGACGGGCCCCGACGGAGGCCACCACCCCCGGCTGAGGCACTCCTCGGCCGACTCATCCACACCCCGCGGATCATTGCGGTCCCGGTGCTCGCCCGACACCCGAAGGCGGTGGTCAGGCAAGCACCGAGAAGCGACAGCACCGGCTCCTCCTCCAGCGAGACCCCTCCCTCCCTGCCCGACTACAGCGGCGGCGCGCCGTCCGGAAGTTCGGCGGTCATGGCGAGGTAGCCGTACGTGATCGAAGCGTGCATCTCCACGTCGCCGTGCATCTCCTCGTCGTCGTGCAGCTGCTCGTCGTCGTGCAGCTGCTCGTCGTCGTGCAGCTGCTCGTCGACCCGTGCCGCCGTCTCGTGCCGGCTTCCCTCACGGTGACTCCCGGTGACGGCGGTAGCCCGCCGCCGGTATGGCGGGATGCCGAACGAATCGCATGGGATCGGCCCGGGCCGTACAGGACCGGAAGGGACGGGCCGGAAGGGGCGGACCGGAAGGGATGGGATAGGACCGGGACGGGATAGGACCGGGCCACCGGACGGCACCTACACCGGGACAACCAATCGCCCCTTTTGCGAGGTTTTGCCCTGAGAACTTCGGGCACGGGCCGAGAGAGAAGCCTTCCCAAAGCCCGAGGAAAGGGGGAGGTGGCCATGCCCGAGCCTGGCAGCAAGAAATTCGACAAGCGGCGCGCGAGGCTTCGCAGCGAGGCCGAGGACCGCGGCATTCCCGACAAGCACGCCACGGAGGACGCGAAGGAAACCCTGGAGAGCGACCCGAAGTGGCGCAGCCAGGGACCGCGAACCGAGCGAGGTCGCGGCCCCAAAGGGGAGCGAGACCAGCGGAACGACTGACGGAACTACTGACGGAACGACCGACCCGAGCGGGACCGACCGGACGGAGACGAACGCCATGTCGAAGAACCCCCAGCAGCCCGAAGTACGCCGTAGCGACAAGGGGGCGACCGTCCAGGACGCCGCCGAGACGAAGGCCGACACCGATCACCCGGTGGGCCCCGGCGGCAGCCGGAAGGCGCACGGCACCGACAAAGGAAGCAAGGGCGGCGGCCGCGGCGGCGGCGTGCCCGAAGAGCAGCGCCCTGACCACCCGTGACGTCATCAACATCATCCCTGGACGCACCCCCTGAGCGCAGGTCCCGGAGACGAGGAACCCCAACACGACACGACGCGACGCGACGCGACGCGACGCGACGCGACGCGACGCGACGCGACGCGACGCAGGCACGAAACGCGACACGAGCACGAACACAACGCCGCGCACGAACGCGCACGCGAGCACGAACGCGAACACGAGCGGCGAGCAGCGAGCGGTGAGCGGTGACCGCGACGCGCACGCGACAGGGCCGGGGCGCCTTGCCGCCCCGGCCCTTCGTTGGCCCTTCGTTCCGAACGTCTCTCGCTCCGATCGCCTCCCCTCACTCCTGCCCTCACTCCTGGCGCCAGTTCCGCCCTCATCGCCCGGGGTGCCACGGCGGCACTCCCTCACACCTCGGCGAGCAGTCCCTTCCGCAACTTGGTGCAGGCGCGGTTCAGCAGCCGGGAAATGTGCATCTGGGAGAGGTTGAGCTCCTTGCCGATCTCGGCCTGGGTCATCTCCGCCCCGAACCGGAGCCGGAGCAGTGTGCGTTCCCGCTCGTCGAGCTGCGCGAGATGCGGCTTGAGTGCCTGGATGTTCTCGGCGAGGTCGAGCGCGGGGTCGGTGCTGCCCATGAGGTCCGCGACAAGCCCGGTCTGCTGCTTCCCCGCGGTCTGGATCGGCCGGTCGATGGAGTCGGTGTCATAGCCGTTGCAGGCGATGAGCCCCTCCCTCACCTCCTCCTCCGGCAGCTTCAGATGCGCGGCGAGCTCTGCCGCCGACGGATCGTGGTTGTTGGCGGCCTCCAAGTCTTCGAAGGCGCGCGCGAGGTCGATGCGGAGTTCCTGCAGCCGGCGCGGCACATGGACGGACCAGGTGGCGTCACGGAAGAAACGCCTGATCTCCCCACGGATGTACGGCACGGCCAACGTGGTGAACTCCACGTCCCGGTCAACGTCGTAGCGGTCTATCGCCTTGATGAGACCTATGGTGCCCACCTGCAGAATGTCCTCGGTGCTTTCCCCCCGGCTGCGGAAGCGCCGGGCGACATAGCGCACGAGGGACAGGTTCATTTCGATCAGCGTGTTGCGCACGTACTGGTACTCGGAGGTGCCCTCCTCAAGGACGGCGAGTCGCTCGAAGAAGACCCTCGACAATTCCCTGGCTTCACTCGGCGCAAGGCGCTGCGGCTCATCGATCGGCGGCAGAGACACCGACGGAGCCGTGGCAGGACTCCCCTTGGACGTAGTGGTGGCCGGGGTTGCTACCGCAGTCGCTGCTGTCATGGTGCCGGTGCTGGTCATGCTCGGGCTCCTAGCTGTTGACTCGGTCCCCGTCTGCAGTCCCCCCTCGACCCGCCTCTACCCGACGACTCCCGAGGCATGTCCCGAAACCCGCCATCGCCTTGTTGTCGTCGGACTGTTGACGCCCCGACCGAAGGTTGCGAACGCGGCGGAAGGTACGGGTGATGCGGCGTGCCGAACCGGCCCCAGCGGCGACCGCGAGGTAGAAACAACGCTGTGGGTGAGGCAATTGAGTCGGAGGAAGCGGAACCGCTTCCTGTGCTGTGCGGACTGTGCGGCGCGAGCGTGGTGGACGGAACCGGGGTCCATGCCATCGTTCCGGATTCCTCGGCGATCCATGTCCACGATCCGGCACTGGACGGAAACCGGTCGCTGACGGCCTGTTCCACCGCGCACCTCGGCGAACTGCAGCAGCATTACCACGCACGTCCCTTTGTGAATGCCGAGCTGTGGGCCGGGAAGATCGCCCGAGCGCTGCGCCGGCACCCGGAGGGCCTTTCCCGGGAGCGGCTGGTCGCGGAGACCGGACTCAACCTGCTGCAAATCGACGCCGCAGCGAACTGGAGCAACCACCGCTCCCGCCACCACCACCGCAGGGCGCCCCACAACGACACTCCCGAGGCGCCATAACCCCCAGGCCCACCAGCCCCGGCCGCCACCCAACTTCATGTCCGTGCCCCCACCTTGACGCCCCCTCAACTCCCTCGCCCGGCGCCCTCTCCCCCAGCGTCTGACAGTCACGCCCTCCCACCTCCTCACCGCCCCACGGCAGTACTCGTCCTCCAGGCAGCTCAGTCCTCCCCTTCCTGGTACTGAAAAGTGAAGCCGAAGGCCCCGCCGCCCATGATTCCCAGGCCGACCAGGAACACCCACAGTCCGCACACCACGCCCAGAGCGGCCACCGCATAACCGACCGCGACGAGCACGGAATACTTACGACGCCATACCGCCGCAGCGATGAAGGAATAGGGCCCCCTTTTCACGGCCCATCCACCCATCGGCGCATCGGGCAGTACTCACCGACTCCCCCGATCCCGGCCCCCTTCCCCGACCCGTCCTCGGACCCGGTCCCCGACCCGCCCCCGAAGACCAACACCGACACCACCGCACCCATGGCCACCACTGAAGAGTAAAAACCGAATGCGGCGCATCACGGCCGACCCGCGGCCCCCACAGGGAATTTACAGCCAGCGGTCGGCAGCCCCTCGCCTTCCCTTCTCCACGGCCAGCCAGCCCCTGGCTGCCGGCCGGACCCGGAATTACCCACCCGCTCACCTACGTGATCACGCCCTCCCCCCTCCCAGGGGCTTCGCATAGGTCGACGGCAGAAGTTGCCCGTGCGTCACACCGGGATCACAGTTAAGAGGGGAACATATGCGAGATCGGAGCACATCGTGATCGTTCTCGGAATTATTTTGCTGGTCGTTGGGTTCGTGACCGGCATCGGCATCCTTTGGACCATCGGAATCATCCTCGCCGTCATCGGGGCGATCCTCTGGGTCCTCGGGGCAATGGGTCACGCAGTAGCCGGCCGACGGCACTACTGGTAGCGCCACACGCCCGCAAGCGGAATGCCGCACGCGGGCCTAAGGACCCGCAATTCCTCCGCCACCACACGGTGGCGGAGGAATTGCGGGATGCGCAGTTAAGCCAATCGGCCATCGCGCGCCCCAAGCACGGATTCACCGGCGCGCGAGACGCAACATAAACCGCATCCCCTCCCCCCTCCTGCTCCCCACCCCCTCCCCATTCCTCCCGGCCCAGCCCCACCGCTCCCCCCTCCCACCCCCTTACCTCCACGGCCCACCACCTCGACCGCCCCACACCGCCCCCTCACCACTTCACTTCACTCCACTCCCTCTACCCCACCGGTGAAACTGGTCTTTTTCGGGCAAACTCCCGGTATGAGCACTCACCACCCTGATCCAGATCCTCGCGAAACCCCGGGCCTCGGCCCCGGAGGCGGCGTGCCGCCGGGCGAAACCCCGCCGGGCGAGGACAGCACGGGCTCGGAGACCGGCCCCCGCGACCTCCCCACCCGCGGATGGGCCAAGGGCCCGGCCATCATCCTCGGCATCGTCGTCGTCCTCTGCGCGGCGTTCTTCATCGCCTATGCGGTGATCATGGCGCGCTGACCCGAGCCACCGCAGCCCCGACCAGAGGCCCTGACCGCACGTCGCGCACGTCCCGCCCTCCAGGCGACGGCCCCAACCTCCCAGCGGCAGCACCCGGCCCCTGGCGACGGCGCCCCACCTCTCAGCAGCTGCACGCACCCGACCTCCATGCGGCAGTAGCAGGCCGCAACCCAGCGGCAGGTGACAGCCGGCCACACCTGGTAGCGCGGCCAGCTGCGCACGCCGTAGATCCCCGCGGCCCGTCACAGGGCCCCCCACGAGCCCACCAGAAGCCCACCACGGGCCCGCCATGAGCCCGCACCATGAGCCCGCCACGGGAACGGCGGTGCCCCGGCACCCCAAACTCCACGCACCCCAGCACCCGAGGCACACCCCCTCACCAACCCGCCCTCCCGCCTCCCCCTCCCCGCTCCCACCCCCCGCCGCCACCCGCCGCACCACGGCCACCATCCCGGCATCCCGGCATCCCGGCATCCGACGCAATTCCCCGGACTTGACGTTATCCGCCGGACGACTCGGGAACCCGTTGCTCTGGGTGCGCCCGGCAACGGGCCGGCAGCGCCCGGGTCACCGGAGGGACAGGACAGATCATGGAGCACGGCGAGGACGTCATCGCGGAGCTGACCGCGGACCACCGGGAGGTCGACGACCTCTTCGAGCAGTTCGACAACGCGGCGCCCGGCAGCAGCGCCCGCAAACGGCTCCTGGACGCCCTGACCATCGAGCTGGTGCGCCACTCGGTCGCCGAAGAGGAACACCTCTACCCGGCCGTACGCGACCACCTGGAGAACGGCGGGATGCTGGCGGACAAGGAGATCGCCGACCACCTCCGCGTCGAGCAGCTGCTCAAGGAGCTCGAAGGACGAGAGCCCGACGACACCGACTTCGACCGCCTCGTACGCGAACTGCGCACCGAGGTCACCGCGCACGTGGAGGACGAGGAGAACCAGCTCTTTCCCCAGCTGCGCGAGGGTGTCCATCCCTATGTCCTGGAAAGCCTCGGCCGGAAGGTCCGCGAGGCGAAGAAGACCGCCCCGACCCGCGCCCATCCCATGGCCCCGAGCACGCCCCCGGCCAACAAGCTGCTTGCTCCCGGCCTGGGGCTGGTGGACCGGGTACGCGACTACGTCACCGGTCGAGGCCGGTAACCCGCACGGAAACTCACCCCCCTCACATCAAGATCCCTCCTTCAGGAAGGACGAACAGTCATGCCTGTGGCACGCGACATCATGACGCCCGGTGCGGAATGCATCGGCGCGAACGAGACCATCCTCGAAGCGGCTCGCAAGCTGACCTCCCTCGGCGTCGGAGCGCTTCCTATCTGCGGCACGGACGACAAACTCAAGGGCGTCCTCACCGACCGGGATGTCGTCGTCAAGGTGCTGGGCAAGAACTTGGACCCGCAGCAGACCAAGGCCGGCGAACTCGCCCAGGGCGAAGCGGTCACCATCGGCGCCGACGACGGAGCCGACGAGATCTTCTCAACGATGGCCCGTCACAAGGTCCGTCGACTGCCGGTCATCGACGGTCATCGCCTCGTCGGCATGGTGGCCCTGGCCGATGTCGCCCGCGCCCTCCCCGACCCGCAGGTCGGCGACCTCCTTGAGGCGCTCTCCACCGACTGACCCCACTACACCAACACGCACCGACCCGGCACCCCTTCCCTCGCGCGCCGCACCTGCCCTTGCCCCGCGTCATCGTCCGGCCGGTGCCTGGTGGCGGCGGCGGGTCCGGCAGGCGGGGCGCGCGAGCTCGCCACCGGCGGGTTCCCACCCGGCGAGCCCCACCCGCCCGATCGGCCGCTCTGCCTCGCGCGCTGCCGCCGAACGGAGTGAACTGAAGGGGTGGCGTCGACCGCCCCGTCACGCGGCCGGCCGACGAACGACACATCAACCGGTCAAGGAGCCGTCATGCCTGCAGGTTCGAGCAAGAAGCGTGAGCGTCAGTACGAGCACATCAAGGAGGGGGCCGAGCAGCGAGGCGAGTCGACGAAGCGCGCGAAGGAGATCGCCGCTCGGACCGTGAACAAGGAACGCGCCCGGTCCGGGGAGTCGAAGACCGCCAGCAAGGTCTCGACCCGGGACAGGAAGTCCGCGCCGCAACGCGGCGGCGAGCGTTCTCACCGCGGCGCCCAGGGCCCCACCAAGGACCAGCTCTACGAGGAAGCCAAGAAGCGCAACATCGACGGCCGCTCCTCGATGAACAAGGACGAGCTTCGTAAGGCCCTCGGCCGCTGACCAGCGTCACCACCGCTCGCCTGAGCTGCGCCCGTAGTCCCACGGTCCGGTAACTGTGCCCGTATTCAAGGGTGTTGGACATGTACCCCGCCCCCTAATCGATTCATTGCATCCGCTGTAAAGCCTGCCTCGAAATAACCCGCGTGCGCAAGCAATCGGTCGCGGTCGAGACAGGAAACACCCGTTCGAGTGACGGCGGAGCGGGCGGGCCGATGCGCAAGCAGGCTGTTCAGGGCCATGGAATGAGGAGGCGCAATGAATGCGGAAGCGGGCACGGACCTGACGGTGGCCATCGAGTCGGCCGGGGGGACGGGACAGCACGCCGGCCCCCACGAGACCTTCTCGGACCCCTTGAAGGCGCGACTCGTCGACCGCAGAAGCGGCCTCCCGGTGACCGACGCGGCGGTGACGTTCGCCTGGTTGTCCACGACCCAGCAGGTCCTTTTCGAAGGCGGAGAAACTACTGTCACGGTCGACACCGACTCCCAGGGGTACGCACAGACCCCGCCGTTGGTGGCGGGTGATGCGGCGGGCACCGCGTCCTTCACCGTGACCGCGGAGGGGGCCGC
This sequence comes from Streptomyces sp. NPDC107765, assembly GCF_055657085.1. NCBI lineage: Bacteria > Bacillati > Actinomycetota > Actinomycetes > Kitasatosporales > Streptomycetaceae > Streptomyces > Streptomyces sp. NPDC107765. Next base: position 83,795 of record NZ_JBVKBL010000019.1, read on the forward strand.
TCCGAAACACTTCGAGGTCACGGTCGACCACTGACCGACCTCCCGCGCCACCCCTCCAGGCCCCAGCCGCCCTGCGGAATAATGCGAGCATGCGGATTTCAGCCAGAGCGGACTACGCGGTGCGCGCCGCGCTGCAACTCGCTCACGCCCGGGACGCAGGACCGCTCAAGGCGGAGGCCATCGCGGACGCGCAGGACATTCCGCACAAGTTCCTCGAAGGCATTCTGAACGACATGCGCCGCGGCGGGCTCGTCCTCAGCCAGCGCGGCGGGAACGGCGGCTACCGCTTGGCCAAGGCGCCCGAGTCCATCAGCATCGCCGACGTCATCCGCGTCGTCGACGGCCCCCTGGTATCCGTTCGCGGTGTCCGTCCACCGGAGTTGTCCTACACCGGCCCGGCGGAGTCCCTGCTCCCACTCTGGGTCGCCCTCCGCGCCAACGTCCGGCAGATCCTCGACGGGGTTTCGCTCGCCGATGTCGCCTCGGCGGAACTCCCCACCCGGGTATCCGCGCTGGCCGAGGACCCCGCCTCCTGGACGAACCCCTGAGGCCGTAGCCCTCGGCGCCATTTACACGCCGGGAACTGCTCGGACTGGAGCTCCCCTTCCGTCCGGATGACAAGATCCGGCTGTCCACGCCTTGAACGGCCCTTGCCGCCACGGGAGTACGGGCGCATCATTCCCTACTAATCCAGTGGGAAAACTAGGGAAGTTGACCCGCCAGACCACCCGACAGGACGGTGACCGGCGCCATGCCGAAGAAGTCCGCAGCATGCACCGCCGCCCCCCAGGTCGACGACATGGCGGAAGAGGCCGCCTGGCCACGCGTCACCCGTGAGGTCGCGGAGGATCTCGCCGTGGACGCGATCGCCCGCGACCGCGCCGGCAAGCCTCCGTTCGACGAGCTCTCCCGGCTGCGCGAAGCCGGCCTGCCGGCCCTCCTCATGCCGCCGGGTCCGTCCCGGTGGGGTACCGACTGGCGTACGGCATGTGCGGTCATCCGGGAGATCGCGGCGGCCGACAGCTCCATCGGCGAGCTCCTCGGAAGGCACTACACCCTGTCGTGGAGCGCCCGCTTCTTCGGCTCCCCCGAGCAGGCCGACAGGATCGAGCGTCAAGCGGGAGCGGGGCAGTGGCTCTGGGGCGGCAGCATCGATCTGCCGGGCACGGAACCGGAGCAGGAGACCGAGACCGGACCTGAACTCACCCTCACGCCGGCCGGGAGCGGATATCTCCTCCACGGTCGCCAGGTCTTCCCGGCGGGCGTCACGGTGGCCGACCAACTGGTGGTGAGCGCGGTCTGCACGGCCACCGGGGAGACCCTGATCGCGCAGGTGGACCCGGCCGATCCCCGGGTCTCGGCGGTCCCCGCGCACGACCGCCTAGGCCAGCGGCTCACCGGAGCCGGCAGTGTCGATTTCGACGGCGTACAGGTGCAGCCGGACCGCATCCTCGGAACGGTGCCGCACGACGAACACGACGTCTCCCCGTTCGCCACGCTCGCCCCGCTGGCGCTCCGGCTCGCCCTGGTCCACGTCTGTCTGGGTATCGCCGAGGGAACGCTGGCCGAGGCCCGGGACTTCAGCCGCACCGCACCGCGCAACTGGCCGTCTGCCGACCCGGACGGCGGCGCCTTCGAGCGGCGCCCCGGAAGCGACCCGTATCTCCTTCTTGCCTACGGGGAGCTGGTGGCCGCCGCGCACACCGCGGCGGCCGTGGTCGAGCCGGCCACCGAGGCGCTGGCGAGGGGGCTCCTCATGGGGCGGGAGCTCGATGTCGACCAGCGCGCGGACATCGCCGTGCTCGTCGCCGCGGCCGAGGCGGTCACGAGCAAGTCCACTCTGGAGATCACCACCCGCGTCCTGGAACTCACCGACGGCGCCGACTCCCCCGCGGACGGGCCGGGGTTCGACCGCTTCTGGCGCAACGCTCGTGTGCTGACCGCCCAGGGCTCGCCCACCCACAGGCTGCGCGACATCGGCGACCACTATCTGAACGGGACCCATCCCCCACTGACATTGCACATCTGAAGCCCTCGCACCTCCGACCGGCCGGCATCACAACGGTCGGAGGGTGAGCGTGTGGCCGTCCCCCTCCACGGTGGTGCAGGGATGGAATCCGGTGCTGATGCGGTCCAGGAGCCGTTGCAGCCAGTGGCCGTCGCGGGCGGACGGGTGCCGTAGGCGCATCCTGTGGGCCTGGAAGGGGACGATGCGCACCTCGTGGAGCCTGCCGGTCGGCTGCTCCAACGAGACGAGGAAGAGCAGGCGCAGGTCGTCCCGGTACTGCTCGTAGCCCGTGATGCCCTCGTAGTCGTCGATGAAGTCGCCGCACCCATGGATCACCAGCTTTCCGTGATGGTTCTCCAGGCTGCGCGGATGGTGCGAGGAGTGTCCGTGCACGACGTCGACGCCGCCGTCGAGGAGCAGCCGCGCGAAGGCGGCCTCGCTGCGGGAGACTCCGTAGCCCCAGTTGGGGCCCCAGTGGACCGAGGCGATGGCGATGTCGCCCGGCCGTTTGAGCTGCCGTACCCGTGCGGCCAGGCCGTTTGCGGCGGATTGCGACGGTTCGGACAGGAATGCCACTCCGCTCCGGTCTTCAGTCGCTGCCCAGGAGAAGGGGATGCCGCTGGTCGGCAGGCCGAACGAGAAGACCAGTACGCGCCGGTCGCCGTCGAGGGGGACGATCGCCGGACGCCGCGCCGCGTCGGCGTCCGCTCCGGCACCCGCCGTCCGCAGCCCCGCCCCGGCCAGGACATCGAGGGTTTCCGCCAGGCCGTTGCGGCCGAAGTCCAGGACGTGGTTGTTGGCCAGAACGCAGACGTCGGGGCGTGCGAGGGTCAAGCACGGGAGGTTGCCGGGGTTCATCCGGTAGTGGACTTCCTTGCCGGACGCGAAGGTGTCGCTGCGCGTGACGCTGGTTTCCAGATTGATCACCCGGGCTGCGGGGGCGGCTTCGTCGAGGACGGATAGCGCCTCTCCCCAGGGCCAGGCGAAGCCGACCGGACGGGGGATCGGGCCGTTGGCCGCCTCGGCCAGCTCGACGTAGGCGCGGGCGTCGTGGAGATAGCCCTCGCGCAGCGCGGGGTCGCCCGGGTACGGGAGGATCTGGTCGACGCCGCGACCGAGCATCACATCCCCGCACAGGAACACCGTGACCAGGTCACCGTCCACTCTTCCAGGCTAGGACCGAGCCGGCGTCGCGGCGGAGCTCCGGTCGCCTCAGGTCGAAGCGGGTCGGCCGGACGCCGAGGCCGAGCGTCAACATGACGCCGCCGGACGCACACCTTCCGGGCATTCACAGCGGCAGGGCGATCACGGATGGTAATCAAGTGAAGGGTGATGGCTACGCAGAGTTCCCACGCGGTGTCGCGTCGATGCTCGCAGCCGTCACATTCCCGGAATCGATCCATCGTCGTAGGGAGGCCATCATGGCCGCGTATCAGATCAGCGCCGGCACCGAGAGCGGTACCGAAGTAGTTCCGGGGGACGCGCGCTACGAGGCGCTGAGAAGGGGATTCAACCAGCGCTTCATCGCGACACCTGACTATGTGTCCGTGATCGGCTCGACCGGCGAGGTCGTCGCCGCGCTCAACAAATACCTCGCGGATCACCGCTCCGACGGGAGCCTCGGCCGCCGCATCACGGTCCGTTCGGGAGGCCACTGCTACGAGAACTTCGTCTGCGGTGAGGACGTGGGCGTCATCCTCGACCTCGGGCAGATGGACCGGGCCTATCTGGATCAGGACATGGGCGCGTACTGCGTCGAGTCCGGCGCGACCAACTGGCATGTCGCCACGCACCTCTACGCACCGTTCGGCGTGGCGCTGCCCGGCGGGTCGTGCTACTCCGTCGGCGCCGGCGGCCATGTCTCGGGAGGCGGGTACGGGCTGCTGTCCCGCCAGCACGGGCTGACGGTGGACTATCTCTACGCGGTCGAGGTCGTCGTCGTTCGCGACGGTCAGCACGCCGAGGTGGTGGTCGCGCGCCGCGACTCCCCGGAGCCCGAGCTGCGGGACCTGTGGTGGGCACACACCGGCGGGGGCGGCGGCAACTTCGGCGTGGTCACGCGGTACTGGTTCAAGGGGCTGCCCAAGCCCCCGGGGCAGGTACTGCTGCATGCCATCGCCTGGCCCTGGGAGAAGCTCAAGTGCCAGCCGGAGCGCTTCAAGTCCCTGGTGCGCAACTACGGGCTGTTCTTCGAGTACGAGAACACCCCGCGACTCCCCGCATCGCTCCGCGGCGACTACACCGACATGTTCACCCTGCTGAAGCTGAACCACCGCGCCAACGGCAAGATCGGCCTGATCACCCAGCTCGACGCCACGAGGCCGGACAGCGTGCAGCGGCTCAACGCCTTCCTGGACTGGATCACCCAGGACCTGGGCGTCGACCCGACGCCGCTGGACCGGCGGATGGGCGAACACGCACCCATGGGCGGACTGCACGTGCCGACCCGGCTGCCCTGGCTGACGGCCACCCAGACGCTCAACGGCTCCGGTGATAACCAGTGCGGCAAATACAAGTCGGCGTATATGACGCGGGGATTCACCGAGCACCAGCTCGACGCCGTCTTCCACCATCTGACCCGTGCGGACTACGACAATCCACAGGCACTGCTCCAGGTCGACTCCTACGGCGGCGCCATCAACCTGCCCGACAGCGCCGACACGGCGGTCTACCAGCGCAGTTCGGTGCTGAAGCTGCAGTACCAGACGTACTGGAGCTGGAAGCGGGACGTCAACAAGGACGGTGTCGCCGACCACCACGATGCCGATGCCGACCCCTCGATCGCAGCGCCGCATCTCCGTTGGATCCGCGAGTTCTACCGCGATGTCTACGCGGACACCGGCGGCGTTCCGGTGCTGGCGCCCGAAGGCATTCCGGCGGACGATCAGCCGGCACCGGTGACCGACGGCTGCTACATCAACTACCCGGACACCGACCTCGACGATCCCGAGTGGAACACCTCCGGCGAACCCTCACACCGTCTGTACTACGGCGACAACTACACACGGCTGCAAGAGGTCAAGGAGTACTGGGACCCGCGCAACGTGTTCCGCCATGCCCAGTCCGTCCAGCCGTTCACCCGCTGAGGTCAGCCGACATGGACACGGGGGCGATGGGAACGGTCGGGTTCGGCCTCGCGGAGGACCTCCCGGGTGACGGGGGCGACTTCGCCCTGGCCGAAGAGGAAGAAACGGAGGAACTGGGCGAAGGGATTGCCTTCGGTCCACTCGAAGTAGATGTGCGGGCGCTTGCCCGTCTCGTCGCGCACGTGCAGCAGCAGCGCGGCCAGTGCGTTGGAGATGGTGGAGCTTTCGAGGGCGAGTACGCGATAGCGGTTGTGGAGGACCTCGCCGCGCACGCGCAGCTCGCTCTCGAACTCGGACGGGTCGCGGACGGTGACCTCGACGAAGATGAAGTCGTCGTCGGCCGGGAGGTCGTTGTCGGTGCGGATCTGCTGGAGCTTGTCGCGGTATTCGGCCACGTCGCGCTGGTCGGGCTCGTTCGCGATGAACCGGATCTCGCGGTGGGCGACGTCGCGGATGAACCGCTCGGACATGCCGTCGAGCACGACGCTGGTCACCCGCAGCTCGAAGGCCCGGGCGAGCCGGGAGAGGAGCGACAGCAGGATGATCCCGGCGATGAAGCAGGCGCCGATCTTCACCCCGTCGGGCCGTTCGATCACATTCGCCACGGTCGTGTAGAGGAACACCGCCGCGATCACGGCGAAGCCGACGGTCCAGCCCCGCTGCCCGCTGCGCCGGGCGGCGATGGTCACCGCGATCGCGGCGGAGCTGATGAGCACCAGCACACCCGTGGCGTAGGCGCCGCCCTGGGCGTCCACGTTGGCGTCGAAGATCCAGGTCACCAGGAAGGCGACAGCGATGAAGACCAGCACCATCGGGCGCACGGCCCGCGCCCAGTGGGGTGCCATGCCGTAGCGCGGCAGGTACTGGGGCATGAGGTTCAGCAGGCCGGCCATGGCCGAGGCGCCGGCGAACCAGAGGATGGCGATGGTGGAGATGTCGTAGACGGAGCCGAAGGCGGAGCCCAGGTACTGGTGGGCGAGGTAGGCCAGGGCGCGACCGTTGGCCGGGCCGCCGGGTTTGAAGGCGGACTCGGGGATCAGCAGGGTGGTGACGAAGCTGGTGATGATCAGGAAGACGCTCATGATCACGGCGGCGGTGGTGAGCAGCTTCTTCGCGCCGCGGATCCGCCCGATGGGGCGCTCCTCGGTGTCGCCGGCGTCGCCTTCGATGTGCGGCATCACCGCCACGCCGGTCTCGAAGCCGGACAGGCCCAGGGCCAGCTTCGGGAAGACCAGCAGGGCCACGCCGACCATCGCCAGGCCATTGCCGTGCTCGGTGGTGAGCCCCTGGGTCCAGTCGGTCACGACGTGCGGCGCGGACAGGACGTGCCACAGGCCGACCACGACGACCACCGCATTGAGCCCGAGGTAGATACCGACCAGGACGATCGCGACGCCGATCGCCTCCAGGAAGCCCTTGAGGAAGACCGCGCCGAGCAGCGCGACCAGGATGAGCGTGATGAGCACCTGCTCACCGTGCAGCGCGCTGGTGAGGTGCGGGTTCTCCACCAGGTGGGTGGCGGCGTCGGCCGCGGAGAGGGTGATGGTGATCAGGAAGTCGGTGGCGGCGAAGCCGAGCAGGGTGAGGACGAACAGCTTGCCCTTCCAGAAGGACAGCAGCCGCTCCAGCATCGCGATCGACCCCTGCCCGTGCGGGCTTTCCTTCGCCACCCGGCGGTACACCGGCAGTGCCCCGGCCAGCGTCACCAGGACCAGGACGAGGGTGGCCACGGGCGACAGCAGCCCGGCCGCGAGGGCTGCGATACCCGGCTGGTAGCCGAGGGTGGAGAAGTAATCGACACCCGTCAGGCACATCACCCGCCACCACCGCTGACCCTGGTGAGCGTTCTGCGGGCCGGCGTGCGGGCCGGGATGGCGCTTGGCCATATCGGTCAGCCCCTCCAGCAGCCATGCCCGCAGCCGATGCCGCGGTCCGGACGGGGTGGAAGAGGCCGCGGGGGCGGAGGGGGGCATCGTGCGCTCCTGTCGTGCCGCGAAAGCGTCCAGCCATCGGCGAGACGGCCAGGTCAGGGTACGGAACCCGGTGGCCTGCGGCGTGGCGGCGCCCGGCGCGCCGCCGGGGGATTCCAGCAGGTGGACCCACCGGACGACGCCGGGCGGCGGAGCCGGCTCACCGGCCGGAGCAGATGGGCATATGCCCGATATGTCACAGTGAAGAGAGGGCGCGACGGCGCGGTCGGCGAACGCACGAGAGGGCAGCCTTCCATGTCCACGGATCGACTCGGATCGGTCACCGAGCGGAGCAGGTCCTTGCACAGGCGGAGCACGGAGTACGAGGACCTCTTCGACCAGGCTCCGGTGATCTTCGCTGCGCTGAGCGGGCCGCAGCACCGGCTTGAGGCGGCGAATCCGGCGTTCCTGGAAGCGGTCGGCGGTGACCGGGGGCGGACCGGGGTGCCGATCGGTGAGCTGCTGCCGGAGCTCGGCCCGCAGGGCGTACTGAACCGGCTCGACGAGGTGTACCGGACCGGCACCCCCTACCGTGCGCGAGGAGCCCGGCTGGTGCTCGGCGCGCCGGGAGCGGAGCGGGAGGGGTATTTCGACTTCACCTACGAGCCGCGGCGGGACGCGGACGGCGCGGTCGACGGCGTGGTCGTGATCGCGGTGGACATCACCGCGTATCACCACACCCAGGTCCTTGCCGCCGAGCAGCGGGTGCTGCTGGAGCAGATCGCACGCGACGCACCGCTCGGCGAGATCCTGACCGGGATGGCCCGGGCGATCGAGGAGTTCTCCCCTGACCTGATCGTCTCGGTGCTGCTCGCCGATCCCGACGGGGCGCATCTGCGGCACGGGGCCGGGCCCAGCCTGCCCGCCTTCTACAACGAGGCGATCGACGGGGTCGCCATCGGCCCGGACATGGGCTCCTGCGGCACCGCCGCGTATCTGCGTGCTCCGGTGATCGTCACGGACATCGCCACCGACCCGCGGTGGGACGGCTATCAGGAGCTGGCGCAACAGGCCGGGGTGGCGGCCTGCTGGTCCACGCCGATCATGGGGGTGGACGGGCAGCTGCTGGGCACCTTCGCGATGTACCACCGGACACCGAAGGCGCCGGACGACAAGGACGTGGCGCTGAGTGGGGCGTTCGCCCGGATCGCGGCCCTGGCGATCGAGCGCCGCCGTGCGCTGGAGGCCGGCGAGGCCGCCCAGGAGCGCGAGAAGGAGGCCCGGGAGGACCTGGCGTTCGTGCTGGACGCCAGCACCGCCATCACCCGCGAACCGCACTACTTCGACTGCCTGCAGTGCCTGGCCCACCTGACCGTGCCCTCGCTGGCACCGCTGTGCACCGTGCATGTCGTGGAGGACGGCCACACCCACCGGATCGCGGTGGCCTCGGACGGCCTGGCCGGCAAGAGCCTGCTGTCCGCCCCCGGGCTGAGCGACGAGATCGACGGCGCGGTCGCCCGGGTGCTGGCCTCCGGCGCCACCGAGACGGGCCGAATCGGTGCCACCGACCCTAAGAGCCGTGTCATCGGTTCCGAGAGCCGTGCCGCCGACCCCGAGAGCCGTGCCGCCGGCCCCAACGGCGGTCATGGCCACGACGGCAGTTGCGGTCCCGGCGGGCGTACCGCTCCCAGCAACCACACCAGTCCTGCCGGCCCCGACAACCGCACCGACCTCGACGGCACGGCCAGCCGCGTCCGGGCCGACGGTAGCTCCGGCCCCGACGGCAGCTTCCGCCCCGGCACGCCTCCCGGGCGGTCGACCGTCACCGGCTATGTGTGTGTCCCGTTGGCGACCCGTGGCCGTACGTTCGGGGTGCTGACCCTGCTGGCAACCGACCGGGAGCTGGACAGGCATGTGATCGCGCTGGCCGAGGAGCTGGCCCGGCGGGCCGCATCGAGTGCCGACAACGCCCACCAGTTCACCGACCGGGTCCGGCTGGCCCGTGAGCTGCAGGCCGGTCTGCTGCCGCCCGAACTGCCGACCGTGCCGGGCGCCGACCTGGCGGCGTCGTACCACCCCGCCGGCGAAGGGCTCGATGTCGGTGGTGACTTCTACGACGTCTTCCCGCTGCCCGACGACCGCTGGGGCCTGATGATCGGCGACGTCTGTGGGCGCGGTGCAGCGGCGGCCACCACGACCGGCATGGTCCGCCACACGGCGCGGGCCGCCGCGCGCCTTCTGCACGACCCGGCGGCCGTCGTCGCGGCCATCAATGACGCGCTCATCGAGGGCACCAGCGAGGACACCTTCGTATCGCTGATATACGGCGAACTGCGGCGCGAGGGTGGACGGCTCGTCCTGGACATGATGCGCGCCGGTCATGTGCCACCCCTCATACGCCGGGCCGACGGCACGGTGGAACACCTCGCCCAGCCGGGGCAGTTGCTGGGTATCGCGCCCGGCGTCGTCGGTTCGCCGTACCCGGTGGCCCTGTTCCCGGGCGACAGTCTGGTGCTGGTCACCGACGGCATCACCGAGGCCCGTGACACCGACGGCGAGTTCTTCGAGGAACAGCGTCTGGCCGATGCGCTGGTGGCGGTGCGCGGCCCGGCTCCCTCCGCCGCCGCGCTGCTGGAGTCCGTCACCGCGGCGGTGACCGCCTTCGCCGGCGAGGCCACCGACGACGACCAGGCCGCACTGGTCCTCACCGCCTCCTGAACGCGCCGACGCGCCTATCGTTGCCTCATGGAGCCCAGGCCGTCCGACGTTCCCGCCGACGCGAACCCGCTGCGTGCGCTCTCCCTCGACACGCTGCGGCGGCGGACGAGCATGAAGTGGCGTACGTATCCCGCCGATGTGCTGCCGTTGTGGGTGGCCGAGATGGACGTACCGCTGGCCGCTCCGGTGGCCCGGGCGATCGCGGACGCGGTCGCGATCGGCGACACCGGCTATCCGGCCGGGACGGCGTACGCCCGGGCGCTGGCCGGGTTCGCCCGCGAGAGATGGGGCTGGCACGACCTCGCCGTGGAACGCACGGCGATCGTGCCCGATGTGATGCTGGGCATCGTCGAGGTGCTGAAGCTGGTCACCCGGCCGGGCGACCCGGTGGTCGTCAACTGCCCGGTGTATCCGCCGTTCTACCAGTTCCTCACGCATATGGACCGGCGGGTGGTGGAGGCCCCGCTGGGTGCCGGTCAGCGGATCGACTTCGATGCGCTGGAAGCGGCGTTCCGGGATGCCGCTGCGAGCCGTGGCCGGGGCGCGTACCTGCTGTGCAGCCCGCACAATCCGACCGGCACGGTGCACAGCGCGGAGGAGCTGGCGGCGGTGGCGGCGCTGGCGGACGAGTACGGCGTGCGGGTCGTCGTGGATGAGATCCACGCACCGGTGGTGGCGCTGGACGCCGCCTTCGTCCCGTACTTGAGCGTGCCGGGCGCGGAGGGCGGCTTCTCGCTCATGTCAGCGTCCAAGGCGTGGAACCTCGCCGGGCTCAAGGCAGCGCTGGCCATCGCCGGTCCCGATGCCGCCGGGGATCTGGCGCGGATGCCGGAGGAGGTCAGCCACGGCCCGAGCCACCTCGGCATCCTCGCGCACACGGCTGCGCTGCGGGACGGCGGTGACTGGCTCGACGCGCTGCGCGCCGGGCTCGACGAGAACCGCCAACTGCTCGCGCGGTTGCTGGCCGAGCGGCTGCCGGCGGTCCGCTACCGTCCGGCCGCGGGCACCTTCCTCGCCTGGCTCGACTGCCGTCCGCTCGGCCTCGGCGACGATCCCGCCGCGTTCTTCCTGGAGCACGGCAGGGTCGCCCTCAGCTCCGGCCCGGACTTCGGCACCGGCGGCGCCGGCCATGTGCGGCTCAATCTGGCGACCTCCCCTGAAGTACTCACCGAGGCGGTGGGGCGGATGGCCGACGCGCTGGACTGAACCGGCGCACGACGCGAGGGCCGACGCGCTGGCTGAATCGGCATGGCGCGAGGGATCGGCGCGGCGTCAGTGCCCAGCATGGCGCGAAAGACCGGCATGGCGCGAGAGACCGGCACGGCGCGAGAGACCGGCACGGCGCGAGAGACCGGCACGGCGCGACGGAACGGCATGGCGCGGGAGGTCGACGCGCCGCACTGAAACGGGCGTGGGTCGGGAGGCGGCGGGACCGCGACGGGGCGACATGGGCGGCAGGCCACACCGACGACGAGCCGTCGACAGCGAGCCGTAGACAGCGAGACTGCGCGGGCGCGGGCCGCCCGCGGCGAAGCAGCACGGGCACCAGACCGTCCGCGGCGAAGCAGCACTGAGGCCAGACCGTCTGCGGATAAGCAGCGCGGGTACCGGAACGCGGCGCGAGCGCCGGTACCGGCGCGGCGCCCACAGCGGACGGGCGGACGGGCGACACGCCGACGGCCCCCAGCGGGCCGCCGGAGACCGGCGCCCGGTGGGCCCCGAGCAGCCCACGGCGGTGCGTTGCGGTCCCCTCGCCCGGGCTCCAACTCCCCCTGTAGCCGGCCCCCGGCGCCGTTTTGGTGTGGGGCGGGTTTCTCCATACGATCCAGCGATGATCACAAGAAAACGGCTGGCGGCCGGGGTGTGCGGGCTGTTGGCCGCGATGGCCGTCGCCCTCCTTCCCACACCCGCCAGCGCCGGGGAACCGGATGCGAAGACCGCTCCCAAGGTGGAGCTGACCCTCGACGTCAGCGGCTCGATGCGGGCCCGCGACATTGACGGTCAGAGCCGGATGTCCGCTGCGAAGCAGGCGTTCAACGAGGTGCTGGACGCCGTACCGGACGGCGTCCAGCTCGGCATACGGACGCTCGGCGCCGACTACCGCGGCGAGGACCGGAAGACCGGCTGCAAGGACACCCGTCAGCTGTACCCCGTGGGGCCGCTCGACCGCACCGAGGCGAAGACCGCGGTGGCGACGCTCAGCCCGACCGGCTGGACGCCCATCGGTCCCGCCCTGCTGGGCGCGGCGCACGACCTCAAGGGCGGCGAAGGGTCCCGGCGGATCGTACTGATCACCGACGGCGAGGACACCTGCGCCCCGCTCGACCCGTGCCAGGTGGCCCGGGACATCGCCGCGCAGGGCATCCACCTCACCGTCGACACGCTCGGTCTGCTGCCGGACGCCAAGACCCGTAAGCAGCTGAGCTGTATCGCCGAGGCGACCGGCGGAACGTACACCTCGGTGCAGCACACCAAGCAACTCCGGGACCGTGTGCACCAGTTGGTGGAGCGGACCGCCGATCCGGTCGTCATGCCGGTGGCGACGCAGGGCGCGCAGAGCTGCGCGGGCGCGCCGAAGCTGAAGCCGGGGCTCTACAGCGACCGCGAGAAGTTCGCCGAGCACCGCTGGTACCAGGTCGACGTCCGGCCCGGGCAGGAGCTCCGGGCCTCGGTGAGCGTCGGCGCCGACCGTGCCGTCAACAACGACTACGGCGTGCTCCTGCGGGCCTCCACGGAGCACGGGCGGGAGTTGGTGCGCGGCGCGGAGGCGGGTGACGGGCGGACGGATGTGATCTCGTCCGGTCTGCGCTATCCCGAGCCGCCGGCCGATGCCCCGGACGGCGCGGACGAGCCGCCGGCGAAGACGGTCTGCCTCCAGGTCAGCAATTCCTTCTCGGCACCGCCTTCGGTCAAGACCGAGCCCGGTATGCCGGTCGAGCTGGCCATCGACGTGGTGGACGGTCCGAGCGACGCCTCCGACGCGGCGTTCCTCGGGCTCGGCCACGGCTGGTGGCTGCTGATCACCCTGGCCCTCACCGGGCTGGTGGCCGGTCTGGTCTGGGGCTGGATCTCCCGTTGGCGCGTCTCCGTCTGGAGGACCAACTGATGCGCACCGTACGCAGGATGCTGATGACCGCCGCGCTGGCCGGGGCGGGTCTCCTCGGTGTGGCGGGCCCCGCGGTCGCCGACACCGCGACGCCGAGTCCGAGCGCGAGCACGAAGGCGGCACCGACCGAGGCCGGGACCTCGTTCCGTACGGCGACCGCCATCAAGCCCGGTCAGCCCGCGACGGCCGATGCGTCCACCGGTGACTACCTCTACTGGGTGCTGCCGGTCGACGCGGGACAGCGCGCCACGGTCACCGCGACGGTGACGCTGCCGGCCGCCGCCCGGCACGGTGCGGCCACCTGGCAACTGGACGTCTACGACGGGCTGCGCCGGCGGCAGCCGTGCAAATACGGCGCTCCGGCCAAGGCCGCGGCCCAGGGCGCCGGTTCCGTCGAGCTGACCTGCACGTTGCGGACGGTGCGCGCCTGGGCGGAGCCGTGGGCCAACGACCCGCTGCCCGGCAGCTATTACGTGCGCCTGACGGTCGTCGACCTTCCGCAAGAGGACCTGGGGCTGCCGGTCCATGCGAAGGTCGAGGCGGGCACGGCCGACCAGGGCGGCGCCCAGGCGGTGGACGGCACGCTCGCCGCTCCGCTGGTGCCGGGTGCCGGTACGGCCACGCCGCAGTCCGACGGGGCGACGCCGTCGCCGCGGCCGGCGGCCATGGCGGAGCCGGACGGCGGCTGGTCCTCCGGCTGGTGGTCGGACCGCTGGCTGTGGACCGCGGCCGGCGGCCTGCTCGCGGCCCTCGGGGGCATCGCCGGCTATTCCGTCACGCGCGGCTCCGGCCGCCCGTCACGGGTGCCGCCGGGCGCCTGACCCGAGCCGCACGGCGGGGCGGTCACGGCATGGTGCCGTGACCGCCCCGCTCGTCATGGAGCCTCGTCGCTCATGTTCGTCAGTCACTCATGCTCGTCAGTCAGTCCTGCTCGTCAGCCATGCGCGTGAGTTTGTGGCGTGATACCCGGCGGCCGGCGGTCCGGGCGCCGGCACTGCCCTCGCCGGCGCGTCAGCCGCAGTCGCAGCAGCTGCAGCAGTCACAGCAGTCGCACCCGCTGCAGGGGTCACAGCTGTCGCAGCAATCGCAGTCCTGGCAGCATCCCTCGCGCTTCTTGCGCGACCAGGCACCCTCGTACTCCTCCGCGCAGCACACCTTGCAGGTGCAGCACAGCCCGATGGCCACCGCGCAGCCCGCGAAGAAACCCCGGGGCTTCTTCGGCTGGTGCGGGAAGTGCGGAAGGCCGCCGCCGTCCCCGCCGTTGCCGCCGCCACCGTGCCCTCCGCCGTGACCGCCACCGTGCCCTCCGCCGTGGCCGCCGCCGTGACCAGCAGGCGGCACCGATCCCCCCGCGTAAGGGTTCTGCCCGTAAGGGTTCTGCGCATAAGGATTCTGCGGGGCGTTCAGGTACGGCCCCTGGGCGTACGGCCCCCCGGCCGGCGCCTGCCCGTATTGCGGAGGCTGACCGTACTGCGGCGGCTGGCCGTAGGGAGTCTGCTGGCCGGGTCCGCCCTGATACGGGTGGGAGGCATGCGCCTGGTGGGAGCAGGCCGCGGTGCCGAAGGCGCGGTCGACCGACCGCCGCAGTTCGTGCACCAGCAGCACATGCACCAGGGCGGAGTCGGTGAACTCCACGTCGCGCAGGGCGAGGCGGATGCCGTGCAGTGCGTCGTCGCAGAGCCGGCGGGCGTCGGCGGTGCTCGCGCCGGTCGCGGTGAGCGGGTTCCAGGCGCCCTCGGCGGCGTCCGCGGCCCGGTCCTCCACGGCGTCGAGGAGGTGGGCCAGCCGCCCGAAGAGCCGACCGGCCTCGGCCAGTGGCGCGGCGTTCCCGGGTCGGCCGGCGAGTACGGCGGTGTGGGCGAAGGCGGCGGCGGTCGCGGTCTCGGTCGGTTCGGTGATGACCGTCAACGGCGTGCCCGGACCGGCCAGTTGCTCGATGGCCGGCTGGCGGTCGACCGCGTCGACGAGGACGGAGGTGTCGAAACCGAGGGTGGCGCCGGTGCGGGCCCCGGCCCGGTCCCAGCCGGCGGCGACCCGGCGCGCGGCGGCGGCCACCGGGCGGCGGCGCAGCAGACCGTTCCGGTCGGCGACGTGGTCGCGGATCTTCGCCGAGGCGAGCACGAGGGACACCGAGGCGGCGAGCCGTGCGCCCTCGCCCTGTGCCACGGAGGCGGTGCGCATGCCGCGGAGCGGGCAGGGCCCGGCGGTGCGCCGGCCGGCCTCCGTGCGTCCGGCCTGGGCGTCCGTCAGGACGGATACGATCAGCCCGTCGTAGTTGGTGACGACCCGGGCGAACTGGCCGTGGTCGCCGCGCAGCGCGAGGCACAGGCCGCAGAGGTGAGCCATCCACTCGGCCTTGAGCCCTTGGGACAGGCGATGGCTGCAGGGCCTGACGATTCCGAACATGTGCGATCCCCCGTGAGACATCGAAAACGGTGCCGGCGCGGCGCGCGGCGGCAACGGCTGAAGATCGTACCCATCCGACCGCTGACCTGGGACACCCCCTGGGGAGGGGCGCCTCGGTCAGGTGGTGTGGCGGGCGGCTACGGAGTCGAGCCGGGCCGCCCGGCGCGCGAGACCGTCGAAGCGGTCGAAGGCGTCGAGGCCGTCGAGGGTGGGCGCCAGGCCGGGACGGCTCGACGGACCGGTCACGTCTGTTGGGCATAGGGCGCCCCATAGGCCCGTAGGCCACGCGCGCCGCCACCTGGGGCGGGCTGTTCACTCCCCAACGGGCAGGCGTCTGCGCTCAGTTCGGCGTGGACCGGGATGTCCTGGTCGTCACAGCTACGTTGGGGGCGGGCCGGGACCGCGTGTTCGCCGGGCTCCGTCGGGGGCGGATCGGGACGGCGTGGTCACCGCTTGTCCGTGGCGGGGACCAGCACCATCCAGTCGTCCTTGCCCTCTTCCTCGTGCAGGTAGCCGATCATGGTGGGGTGCGGCCCCGGATAGGCCGGGCCCTCGTTGCGTACCCCGGAGGCGCTGTCGGTGTCCGTACGCCCGAGAAGCACCGCCAGGGCGAGGAAGGGCAGTACGGCCGCCGAGAGCGCTATCCCCGTACTCCTGCTCCCGCTCCCGCTTTTGATCTTCGGTCTCACGACTTCCCCCGTGTCCGCGTGGTCTGCCACCTGGGCATCTTCCTCCATGTCGCTGCGCGGTACGCCGCCGGGGTCTCGGTGCAACGAGTCGACCTGACGAGCCGTCCCTACGGACCTTCCTGACGAGCCGTCAGAGCTTTGGCGGGTTACTCCCCGGCCGGAGGTTCCGGGTGGCGGCGGATTCGGGCGGCGAGGACGGCGACGTCGTCCTCGGCGTGCAGGCCGTCGAGGTGGTCGAGGACCTCGTCGAGGACCTGCTCGACGTCGGCTCCGGCGGGGAGGCGGAGGCGGGAGAGCCGGGAGAGCGAGGTGTCGATGTCCTCGCCGCGGCGTTCGACCAGGCCGTCGGTGAACATCAGCAGGGTGTCGTCGGGGGTGAGGGTGCGGGTGATCTGTTCGTAGCCGCCGGTGCCGGTGCCCAGGGGCGGGCCGACGGGGACCCGGAGGAGATCGGCGGTGCCGTCGCCGCCGAAGACCACCGGGGAGAGGTGGCCGGCGCTGGCGAACGCGGCGATGCTGCGGGCCGGGTCCACCCGGGCGAGCAGGCAGGTGGCCGGGCGGCGGGACTCGTCCTCGGCCACCGTGGTGTCGAGCTGGCGCAGGACGCGGTGGGGCGGCAGGTCGGTCGAGGCGACGTAGCGGAGGCTGGAGCGGTAGGCGTTCATGTCGACCGCGGCGTCGAGTCCGTGGCCCATGACATCGCCCATCACGAGCAGGGTGCGCCCGTAGTGCAGCCGGACGGTTTCGAACCAGTCGCCGCCGACCAGCGCGCTGCTGCCCGAGGGGAGGTAGCGGGTGGCGAGTTCGAGGTTGGGGTGCGGGCGGCCCGGTTCGGCCAGCAGCGCCCGTTGGAGGTCCATCGCGGTGCGCTGCACCGAGGAGTGCCGGCGGGCGTGGGTGAGATGGGCGGCCGCCAGGCGGGCCGCGTGCCGGACGGTGGCGGTCTCGTCCGCGCTGAAGCTGCCGCCGGCGCGGAGGACGAGCAGTACGCCGTGGCGGCGGCCCTGGGCGGACAGCGGCACCGCGAGGGCCTGGGCGGACATCCCGCCGGGGAGGACGGCCCGGGCGGTGACGGGGCGGTCCTCGGCCAGGGCACGCAGGAGGGGGGAGCCGGTTCCCGGGCTTACCGGGCTTACCGGACTTTCCGGGGTCTCCGGGTTTTCCGGGCTTCCCGGGCTTGGCCGGTTTTCCGGGTTCTCCGGGTCGTCGCCGGGGAAGCGCGCTTCGAGCACCTTGACCAGGCCGGCCGAGGCCACCCGGCGGAGCTCGGGGGCCCCGGTGGGCCGGCCGGCCGCGGTGGCGTCCTCGGGGAGGAGTTCCACCGCGGCGGCGTCGCCGATGTGCCGGCACAGGAAACGGGACAGCTCGGTGCAGGTCGTCCGGGCGTCGAGGGTGGTGCCGATGCACTCGGCGGCTTCCTCCGCGGTGCGCAGCCGGGCCCGTAGGCGGGTGTCCTCGGCGTCCCGGCCCGCGTCGTCCGAGCGGTCCCGGTTCATGACGGCCACCTCCAGGGCGCTGCGCCCGCTACGGGCGGGTTTGCTGGTGTTGCACCCATATCACCGGAGGGACCGGATCCCGGTCCGGCGCGGCGGCCGCGGCGGGGTCAGCTGAGCACGCCCATGCCCAGCAGGCCGAAGAGGAGGGCACCGATGAGGATGCGGTAGACGACGAAGGAGTTGAAGGAGTGCTTGGCGACGAACTTCAGCAGCCAGGCGATCGAGGCGTAGGCGACGACGAAGGAGACGACGGTGCCGACGGCCAGCGGGGCGATCGCGGCGCCGGAGCCGATGGCGTCCTTGAGCTCGTAGATGCCCGCGCCGGTGAGGGCCGGGATGCCGAGGAAGAAGGACAGCCGGGTGGCGGCGACCCGCTCCAGGTCGAGGATGAGGGCGGTGGACATGGTCGCGCCCGAGCGGGAGAAGCCGGGGAAGAGCAGCGCGAGGATCTGCGAGCAGCCGACCCACATGGCGTCCTTCAGGGAGGTGTCGTCCTCACCGCGCTTGTGGCGGCCCATCTGGTCGGCGGCCCACATGACGCCACTGCCGACGATCAGTGAGCCGGCCACCACCCACAGGGAGGCGAGCGGGCCCTCGATCAGGGGCTTGGCGGCCAGGCCGACGACGACGATCGGGAGGGTGGCGAAGATCACCCACCAGGCGAACTTGTAGTCGTGGTGGTAGCGCTCCTCCTTGTTGGCCAGCCCGCGGAACCACGCGCCCACGATGCGCACGATGTCCTTGCCGAAGTAGACGAGCGCGGCGGCGATCGCGCCGACCTGGATGACGGCGGAGAAGCCGACGACGGCCTTGTCGTCGACGGGGATACCCATCAGCCCCTCGGTGATCTTGAGGTGGCCGGTGGAGGAGACGGGGAGGAATTCCGTCACCCCCTCCACGGCTCCGAGGACGACGGCTTGGCCGATGCTGATCGCGCTCATGGGATCCATTTCTCGGGACGGGTGGACGGTGGGCGCAGGCACGCCTCGGCGCGTGGGGCGGGTCCGGTGGGCCGGCCTGGCCGACCCGGGCGACACGCCTGGCGCGATGAGTGACTTTACTGGGGTTTCGTCGTCGGGCCGACGGGAAGGCCCCCGCGGGCCGGCTGAGCGGACCGGGATGCGCGGTGCCTGCCCGGGCCCCTACAGTGCGGGACGGTCTACAACACTGTAGACGAACGAGGGGAGGAACGATCCATGACCGCGGCCCCGCTCCGCCGCCGCTCCACCACCGCCGCCGCGCGCGCCCCCGCCCCGGCCGCACCCCAGGACCCGCCGCCGGCCGCGGACGAACCCGGCGGCACTCGGCGCGACGCCTACTTCGACAATGCCAAATACCTGGCCATCGTATGGGTGGCGATCGGCCACGCCTGGGAGCCGTTCTACGCCGGAAGCCGGACCTCGGCCGCGCTCTACCTCGTCCTCTACGCCTTCCACATGCCGGCGTTCATCGTCATCTCCGGCTATTTTTCCCGGAGTTTCACTTTCCGCCCCGACCAGCTGCAGCGGCTGATCACCGGCATCGCCGTCCCCTATGTCCTGTTCCGGACGGCTTACGCCCTGTTCCGTTACGCGGCCGGTGATCAGCCGGACCTCTCGGTCGGCCTGCTGGATCCGTGGTTCCTCACCTGGTTCCTGCCGGCGCTGTTCATCTGGCGGCTCACCGCCCCGCTGTGGCGGATCATCCGCCTGCCGGTGCCGGTCGCCCTGACGATCGCCGCGCTCGCCTCGGCCTCCCCGGAGATCGGCAGCGATCTCGATCTCCAACGCGTGCTGCAGTTCCTGCCGTTCTTCGTGCTGGGCCTGTGCCTGACCCCCGAGCACTTCCGCCTGCTGCGGCGCAGGGCGGTGCGGATCGCGGCCGTGCCCGTGGTGCTGGGTGCGACCGCCTTCGCGTACTGGGCCGTGCCGCGGATGAACGACGCGTGGTTCTACCACACCGACAGCGCCCAGAAGCTGGGAGCGCAGTGGTGGGGCGGCATGCTGATGCAGCTGGCCATGTTCGGCTGCTCGCTGGTGCTGACCGCCTGCTTCCTCGCCTGGGTGCCGGGCCGCCGGATGTGGTGCACCGCCCTGGGCGCCGGCACCCTCTACGGCTATCTGCTGCACGGCTTCCTGGCCAAGGGCTCGCGCTGGTGGCACTGGTACGACGCGGCCTGGGTCGGTACGCCGTGGGGCCACGTCGTGGTGACGCTGATCGCCGCCGTGGTGGTGACGCTGCTGTGCACCCCGCCCGTACGGCGGGTCTTCCGGTTCGCGGTGGAGCCGCGGATGCCCTGGGCCTTCCGCCGGCCGCCCCGCGGCCGCGGAGCTCCCGGCGGGGAGCAGCAGTACTGTTGGCGTGGCTCATACGTGCCGTAACAGCCCCGACTTTGGCCGACCGGCTGCTTGGCGGCCGGGATCGTATGCGCCATGAGAGGGCCGGCGCCGTCCGGCCCGGGCCGAACCGACCCAGCAGAGGCGCCGATCATGGACACCGCCGCGGCGGCATCACCACCCCGTACCGGCATCAGCCTGCGCCAGCTGCTGATGTCGCTGGGCGAGCCGCTGGTCGAGCTGCAGGCGGCGCCCGCCGGGCTGGACGTCGAGATCCGCAGCGTCGCCCTGCTCGACCCCGAGGACCCGCCGATGGCCCGCCCCGGCGAGCTGATCCTCGCCATAGGCGCCCGCGGCCGCGCCGCGTTCCCCGCGCTGCGGGCCGGCGGGCGCGACGGGGCGGCCGCGGTCGCGGTCAAGCTCGACGCCCCCGGCCAGGCCGCGGCGCTCAGCGAGACCGCCGTCGAGGCCGGGATCGCGCTGCTGTCCGTCCGCAGTGAGGCGCGCTGGGAGCAGATCGACGCACTGGCCCGGGCGGCCCTGGAGAGCGCGCCGCCGGGGCTGCCCGGAGCGGGCGACGAGGAGGGCGACCTGTTCTCGCTCGCCCAGACCACCGCCGTCCTCACCGGCGGCATCGTCAGCATCGAGGACACCGCGAACCGGGTGCTGGCGTACTCCCGCTCCACCGACTCCGACGAGGTCGACGATCTGCGGCGGCTGTCCATCCTGGGCTGGCACGGCCCCGAGGCGTATCTGGCCCGGCTCCGGAAGTGGGGGGTCTTCCAGCGGCTGCGCGCCTCCGACGAGGTGATCCGCATCGACAGCCATCCGGAGCTGGGCATCCGCGCCCGGCTCGCGGTGGCGATCCGGGCCGGGGAGCGGCAGCTGGGCACCATCTGGGTGCAGGAGGGCTCGACGCCGCTGACCGACCACTGCGACCAGGCGCTGCTGGGCGCGGCCCGGGTCGCCGCACAGCATCTCGTGCGCCGCCGCCGGGAGCTCTCGGCGGACGTCACGCTGACCCGCACCCTGGCAGCCGGACTGCTGGAGGGCACCACCGGGCCGCAGCCGCTCGCCTCCCACCTGGGCCTCGACGCCGCCCGCCCGGCGGCCGTCCTGGGCTTCTCCTACGGGCCCGAGGCCCCGCCGCCGGAGCTGGCCCGCGCCGAGGTCGGCAACCTGGTCTCGGTGCACACCGCCGCCCGGCACCGCAGCGCCCTGGTCACCCAGGCCGACTCCCGGACCTATGTGCTGCTGCCGCAGCTGCCGCGCAGCATCGACCTCGGCACCCTGCGCTGCTGGGGGCAGGAGATCACCGACGCGGTCCGCCGCCACCTGGGGCTGTCGTTGCGCGGCTCGGTCGGCTGCATCGTGCCGGCGCTGGGCGAGGTCCCCGAGTCGCGGCGGGAGGCGGACCGCATCCTGGACGCCATGATGAGCGTGGGCGTCGCCACGACGGTCGCCGCGCTGCCGGACATCCAGGCGGAGGTGCTGGTCAGCGAGGTGCTGACGCTGCTCTCCGGCCATCCGGAGATGCGAGATCCGCGGCTGACCGCGCTGGTCGCGCACGACAGCCGCAACCAGGGGCAGCTGGCCGGGACCGTGCTCGCCTATCTGAACGCCTTCGGCGACGTCCGGGCCGCCGCCGCCGAGCTGCACGTGCACCCCAACACCCTCCGCTACCGGATCCGGCGGGCCGAGGAGCTGACCGGCCTCGACCTCAGCCGCCCCGACCAGCGCCTGCTGGCCATGCTGCAACTGCGGCTGCCGCCGGCCCCCTGATCCGTCACCGAGTGCAGCGGCTGTCGGTCGGTAAAACTCCTAGACTGGGCGAGACGCTTCGTTGAGCCGACGGACTGGCGATCATGAGCTCCGACAAGGCACGACCGGGCGGTTCCGGCCGGGCAGGTGACCTCGCGAAGGCGGCCACGGCCGAACTGGACGCACAGGGGCTGATCATCTCCTGGACCGTGGCCGCGCAGCGGCTGCTCGGCTACCGGGCCGAGGAGATCCTCCACCACCCCGCTGCGGAACTGCTGGCGCTGCCCGGCGACAAGGAGCGGGCGGCCGCGGTCGCCGCGTGGTGCCGGACCGGCGACGGCTGGGGCGGTTCGGTGGCCGCGCGCCACCGCGACGGCCGCGATCTGCAGCTGGCCGTCCAGGTCACGCCGGTGCTCGACGGCGCCGGCGGGGAGCGGTGGTCGGTGTTCGCCCTGGAGGAGTGGCGGACGCCGGGCGGCGGGGTCAACCAGCTGATGCTCGAACCGTTCCTGGCGCACGCCCCGGTCGGCATGGCCGTGCTGGACACCGAGCTGCGCTACGTGTGGGTCAACGACGTGCTGGAGCGGCTGATCCCCCTCGAACGCCGGCTGGGGCGGACCGTGGACCAGGTCCTGCCGCCGCTGGAGGCGGAAGCCTTCCACGAGCGGATGCTGCGGGTCCTGCGCACCGGCACCCCGGTGATGGACTACGAATTCCGCAGCCCCACCTATGCCGACCCCAGCCAGGAGCGCGCCTACTCGGCGTCCTTCTTCGGGCTGGCGGATCCGCAGGGCCGGCGGATCGGCATCTGGTACATGGTCATCGACGTCACCGAGCGCTGGCGGGCGCAGGAGCGGCTGGCCCTGCTGAACGACGCCAGTGCCCGGATCGGCAGCACGCTGGACGTCACCCGCACCGCCCAGGAGCTGGCCGAGGTCGCGGTGCCGGCGCTCGCCGACTTCGTCGCCGTCGATCTGCTGGACTCGGTCCTCCGCGGCGACGAGCCGGTGCCCGGGCCGGTCGACAGCAGTCTGCTGATGCGGCGCTGCGGCCAGCAGTCGGTCAACGAGGGCTGCCCGGAAGCGGGGCTGGCGGTCGGCGAGGCCGTGCAGCGCTCCCCGGCCTCGCCCATCACCCGCTGTCTGCTGGCCGGCGAGTCCCTGGTGGAGACGGCCCTGGACCAGGCGACCAGCGCCTGGGTGACCGAGGACCCGGCACGCGGCGCGGTGATCCGTGCGTACGGGTTCCGGTCGGTGATGGTGGCGCCGGTGCAGGCCCGCGGGGTGACGCTGGGCGCGGCGACGTTCTTCCGCTCGCGCCGGCTGGGGCCGTTCACCGCGGACGACGTGCGGCTGGCCGAGGAGCTGGTGGCGCGGGCCGCGGTGTGCGTCGACAACGCGCGCCGCTACACGCGGGAGCGGACCGCGGCGCGGGTGATGCAGCAGAACCTGCTGCCGCACGAACTGACCGGCGGCTCCGCCCTGGAGGTCGCGTCGTGGTACTTCCCGGCCGACGCGCCGAGCGGGGTGGGCGGCGACTGGTTCGACGTGATCCCGCTGTCCGGCGCCCGGGTGGCGCTGGTCGTGGGGGACGTGGTCGGTCACGGCATCAACGCCGCGGCCACCATGGGCCGACTCCGGACGGCGGTGCACACCCTGGCCAACCTCGACCTGCCGCCCGACGAGCTGCTGGCCCGGCTGGACGACCTGGTCATCGGCCTGGTGAAGACCTACGGCGCCGAGCCGGCACCGGACACCGAGAACGCCACGGTGGCGGCCACCTTCCTGGGCGCGACCTGTCTGTACGTGGTCTACGACCCGGTCAGCCGGCGGTGCTGCCTGGCGCGGGCCGGGCACCTCCCGCCCGCGGTGGCCGGGCCGGACGGCACGGTCGAGCTGATCGACCTGCCCCCCGGTCCACCGCTGGGGCTGGGCTCGCTGCCGTTCGAGGCGGTCGAGCGTGAGCTGCCCGAGGGCAGTCTGCTCGCCCTCTACACCAACGGAATGATCGAGACCTGCGATCCGGACATCGGGGTCGGGCTGGCCCGGCTGAGCGGCGCGCTGACGTCGCCCGGGGCGACGCTCACGGACATCGGCGGCCGGGTGGTCAAGGCGCTGCTGACCGGGCCGCCGTCGGACGACGCGGCGCTGCTGCTGGCCCGTACCCGTGCGCTGGGTGCGCACCAGGTGGCCTCCTGGGACCTGCCCGCCGACCCGGCCGTGGTCGGCAACGCCCGGGCGCTGGCCGGCCGGCAGCTGGCCGCCTGGGGCATGGAGGAGCTGCAGTTCACGACGGAGCTGGTCGTCAGCGAGCTGGTCACCAACGCGATCCGGCACGGCACCGGCCCGATCACCCTGCGGCTGATCCGGCAGGACGGGCTGATCTGCGAGGTCTTCGACGGCGGCAGCACCGCGCCGCATCTGCGCCATGCCCGGACGACCGACGAGGGCGGCCGCGGGCTGTTCATCATCGCCCAGACGACCCGGCGCTGGGGCACCCGCTACACCCCGACCGGCAAGATCATCTGGGCCGAGCAGGACCTGCCGTCCGAGGCGGAAGTGGCGTGACGGCCCGGCCCGGCAGCGGGCGTCGCGGGCCGGCGCACCCGTCCGGCCCGGTCACGGCCGCGGGCGTTCCAGTACGTCCTTGAGCGTCGCCAGTTCGGTGTCGACCAGGGCGGCCTGTTCGAGGAAGTCCTCGTCGGAGAGGGTCGGCGGGCGGAAGAACGTGATCATGAAGTCGGCGCCGGCGCCGTTGGGCACGACGCGGGCGGGCACCTGCCAGGAGGCGGTGTCGTCGAGGTAGTCGTGGTCCAGGACGCCCAGGGCGGCGTGCGGGCGGATCCGGAGCCTGGCGGGCCCGTGCGGGGTGGACATCCGCCACCACTGCGGGTCCTCGGTGGGTTCGACGGACCGGACGTTCACCACGGCCCACTGCGGCCAGTTGGCCGGGTCGGCGAGGAAGGCGAACACCTCGTCCGGCGGGCGGTCGATGGTGACGGTCTTGGTGACCGAGCGACTGGTGTTCATGGCGGGCCTTTCTGGTGCCGTACTGTGCATATAGACAACACATTGCTACTCTGACAAGACGTTGTCAATATGCGGGAGGCGGCCCGGGAAGGGCGCCGGAAGGAGGACCGAGTGCCGGACGAAATGGCCCTACTGGTGGCCGATGTCTTCGAGGCCGCCGGGGCGCTGCGCCGCCTGGGCGAGCGCACCGCGCAGGCGGAAGGGCTCACCCAGGCCAGGTGGCAGGTGCTGAGCGTGGTGTCGGACGCGACCGTGACGGTGCCGCAGGCGGCCCGGCGGCTCGGGGTCAGCCGGCAGAACGTGCAGCGGGTGGCCAACGACCTCGCGGACCTGGGCCACCTCACCTTCGAACCCAACCCGGACCACCGCGGCTCCCCGCTGCTGGTGCTCACCTCCGAGGGGCGGCGGGCGCTGGCCCGCGTCACGGAGCGGGCCACCGCCGTCCACCGCGCCCTGGCCCCCGCGCTCCCGGCGTCCGCGGTCACCGACACCAGGGCGTTCCTGCACCGGCTGCTCGCCGAACTGGACCGCCGGGAACGCGCCGAGGGCGGGCGCGCCCCGCACCGGAGGGAACCCTCGTAGGCGGTCGGCAACGGATTCCGCATTGGCCGGTCGCACAGCCATCAGGGGTGACTTTGTCGGCCCTCACAAATACGCCGCAGCGCATCGCCACATACGCTGACGCAAATCCATTCGGACGTGATGACGCTCACCTCTCACGAGGAGGCCGGGCACGCTGCGGCGGCGCGATCAGCGCTCCCCACCCGCGCGAGCATCCGGAATCCGCGGCCCCGTGCCGCCGCTTCCGACATTCGACAGGGCCATGATCGCCACCTGGTAGCACCCGGCCCCGTCGTGCGTCCATACCGAGGCGATCCCAGCAGTCACCCATGCATGACCCCTCCAAACCCTCAACGGATGTCGCAATGAGCACACCTCCCCAGAGCCATCTGACCGCTCCGCCCGCACCCCCGGAAGGCGGGTCGGCGTCGCAGCAGTCAGGACTGCGCTCCGGCCTCAAGAACCGCCACCTGTCCATGATCGCCGTGGGCGGCGTCATCGGCGCGGGCCTGTTCGTCGGCTCCGGGTCGGGCATCGCCGCGGCCGGCCCCGGCATCCTCCTGTCCTACGCCCTGGTCGGCGCGCTGGTCGTGTTCGTCATGCGGATGCTCGGCGAAATGGCGGCGGCCAACCCCACCTCCGGCTCCTTCTCCGCGTACGCGGACCGGGCGCTCGGCCGCTGGGCGGGCTTCTCCATCGGCTGGCTGTACTGGTTCTTCTGGGTCGTCGTGCTCGCCGTGGAGGCGACCGCCGGTGCCGCCATCCTCACGAGCTGGGTCCCGGCCGTCCCGCAGTGGGCCTGGGCGCTGATCGTGATGGTCGTCCTGACCGCCACCAACCTCGCCTCGGTCGCCTCCTTCGGCGAGTTCGAGTTCTGGTTCGCGGGCATCAAGGTCGTCGCCATCGCCGCCTTCATCGTCCTGGGCGGCCTGGCGATCTTCGGCGTGCTGCCCGGCACCGGCCACGCGGCGACCGGCTTCGGCAACCTGACCTCGCACGGTGGGTTCCTGCCCCACGGGCCCAGCGCGATCCTCACCGGCGTCCTGATGGTCGTCTTCTCCTTCATGGGCTCCGAGATCGTCACCCTCGCCGCCGGTGAGTCCGAGGACCCCGAGCGCGCGGTCACCAAGGCCACCAAGAGCGTGATCTGGCGGGTGGGCATCTTCTACCTCGGCTCGATCCTGGTCGTCGTCTCCCTCCTGCCGTGGAACGACCCCTCGATCACCAAGAAGGGCTCCTACGTCGCGGCCCTGGACTCCATAGGCATCCCGCACGCCGGCGAGATCATGAACGTCATCGTGCTGACCGCCGTGCTGTCCTGCCTGAACTCCGGCCTCTACACCGCCTCGCGGATGGCGTTCTCGCTCGGCCAGCGCGGCGACGCGCCGAAGAGCTTCGCCCGGACCAGCGCGCGCGGCGTCCCGCAGGCCGCGATCCTGGCCTCGGTCATCTTCGGCTTCGTCGCGGTCGGCTTCAACTACCTGTGGCCGACCACCGTCTTCCAGTTCCTGCTGAACTCCTCGGGCGCGGTCGCGCTCTTCGTGTGGCTGGTGATCTGCTTCTCGCAGCTGCGGATGCGCGGGATCATCCTGCGCGAGAACCCGGACAAGCTGGTCGTACGGATGTGGCTGTTCCCGTACCTGACCTGGGCCACGATCGCGATGATCACCTTCGTGCTGGCCTACATGCTGACCGACGACAGCGCGGGCGGCGGCCGCATCCAGGTGCTGCTGTCGGTGCTGCTGGCGGTCGTGGTCGTCGGGATCTCCCTGATCCGCGACCGGATCGGCGGCAGGTCCGACAAGACGGCGGGTCTCGCCCGCTAGCAGAAAGCGAACCCGTAGGGGCGGTGGTGTGCACGGCACGCCACCGCCCCGTACCATCCCTTCACCGCCGCCCCCCGCCGCCCACGACTCCCCTCCGGAAGGCCAGCCCACGACGATGCCCGTCTTCAGACGCCGCAAGGACAACGTTCCCCGGATGGCCCCGGAACTCGACGACGTCACCCTGGGCCGGACCCGGAAGCGCGTCGAGACCGCCTGGTCCCGCGGCTCGCTGGACACCGCCGTGATGGCCACGATGGGCCAGCTGCTCGACGACACGGGCGAGGACTGGGACCGCAGGGCGCACCGGCTGGCGGTGCTGGCCGCGTCGGCCGGCCGGGGGCTGCCCGGCATCTGGCGGCGGCACAGCCCGCACGACCCGGGCGCCCTGCTGCTGCACGCCTGGTCCGATCTCCTCCGGGCCCGCGAGCCGGGTTCCGCCGTCGATCTGGCCGAGACCCGGGAGACCTGCCGGATCGCGGCCGATCTGGCGCCCGCCGATCCCACACCGTGGACCCTGCAGCTGGCCGTGCTGCGGCTGGAGCGCCGCCCGTCCCAGGAACTGTCGGCGATCTGGCGCGAGATCAAGGCCCGCGACCCCTGGAACCGCGAGGCGCACCTCCAGGCCCTGGGCTACCTCTCGCCCGACGAGTGCGGATCCAGCGCCCTGGTGCTGGACCTGCTCGACGGTGTCCGCAACAGCATGCCGCCGGACGCCCCCGCCGCCGGCCTGGAACTGACCGCGCTGGTCCGCGCCCATCAGCGGGCGGTGGCCACCGGTGGGCTGTCCGCCCTGGGCGCGGGCGAGATCTGGCGCCGCCCGGACGCCGCCCGGGCCCTCGACCAGGCGGCACGGTACTGGCCGGCCCCCGGCTACCTGCATCACGCCCAGGCCATGGCGGACCTGAACGTACTGGCCTACGCCCTGATCAAGTCCGCCCGGATGACCGAGGCGGCGATCGTCCTGCGGGCCACGAAGGGCATCGCCACGCCCTGGCCGTGGAGCCTCGACGGCGAGCCCCTGGAGCGGTTCACGCACCACTTCGAGCGGGCCACGGCGGACAAGTAGGGCGGGCGCCCCGCGTCCACGTCCTTGTCCGGGCTGCTGGAACCCGTAACGGCCTGTCCGATTGCGGGGCATACGTACGGGCAGTAGCCGGAACGGGTGGAATGCGGGGCTCATTCCGGTCTCTCCGGAGTGTCCCGCTGTCGTACCGGGGATCCCTTCCTGAAGAGCCTGGGGAGATCCGTATGCGGGACACCGTCAGCACCGGCCGCTCCGCGGCGACACGGGGCCGGCGCGTGCTGTTCCTGATCGCTCTGCTGGCCCTGCTGCACGCGGCGTTCGCCCCGGACTCCCCGGAGGCGCCGCCGGCCGGTGCCGTTGCCGGGGCCTGCGCCACCCGGGCCGCGGCCCCCGTCGCGTCCGCACCGGCCGAGCGGCCGTGCGCCGCGCAGGCACCGGTACTGGCGTCCGCCGACGACGACCACAGGCATCCGGGCAGCGGCGTCCGCCACCGGTGCGAGGGGTCGGTCTGCCATCTGCGCCACCACGTCCCGACCGGGGCGGCCGGCAAGGCGCTCGGGGCGTCACCGGTGGCGGCCGCCCGTACCGCGAGCGGCGTCCCGGTGTCCGGTGCCGCCCGCGCCTTTGCCGCCGCCGCGCCTTCGGGGGGCGTGACCGTTCTGCGCTGCTGACCGGGCCCGGCCGCGCCCGCCTGCCCCCACCCCTCGAGGGGACACCGGGGCGCGGCCGGCGCGGCCTGCCGCCATCCGCCCACAGGACCGGCACCGCAGGAGAACCGGTATGCCCCGCGACATCTTCGGGGCCCTGGGCGCGCTCGTCCGCGCCGAGGCCTCGCGCACCGTCCCCCACCCGAAAACCCCTCCCCCGGCCACCTCACCGCCGCCCGGCCGGCCGCCGTCGGGCGGCCCGGCCGATCCGGCGCCGGGTGCCCCGGACGCGGCGGACACCGCGGCCGCGCCGGGCGCCGGCGCCCCCGCCGTCCGCGAGCGCCGGCGGCCGCTGACCGCGCTGCTGCGCACCCTGCGCCTCCGTCGGAAACGCCGGGCCGGCCCGCCCGACGGCCGGAGCGCCTCGGCCTCCTGACGAGAGGGGGCGGGCAACGACTGACGAGGTGAGCCGGGCGACAAGGCCGGGGCGGCGTGCCCCGGGAGCCCGCCCGCCGGCGCCGCAGTACGCGCTCCGCTCCCGTTTGTCCGCCTCCCTGCCCGGCGCGATGCTGGACGCATGGCCGCACACACGGCCGGAGCCCCGGCGCCGGTCTCCGGCCCGGAGCTGGCGTCCGCCTGGGCCGTCGGACGGCCCGGTCCGGTGGCCTCGGGGCCGCTGGTGGCGGTGCGGCGCCCCGTTCCCGCGCCGGGCCCCGGCGATCTGCTGCTGCGGGTCGAGGCGTGCGGGGTCTGCCGTACGGATCTCCATCTGGCCGAAGGGGATCTGCCGCCGCGCCGCCCGTCGACCGTACCGGGGCACGAGATCGTCGGCCGGGTCGTCGCCACGGGGGCCGCGGTCGGCCGGTTCCGGGTCGGTGACCGGGCCGGCGGGGCCTGGCTGCGCGGCACCTGCGGGGGCTGCCGTTACTGCCGGGCGGGCCGCGAGAACCTCTGTCCGGCCTCCCGGTACACCGGCTGGGACGCCGACGGCGGGTTCGCCGAGGCCGCCCTGGTCCCCGCGGACTACGCCTATCCGCTCCCGGAGGACCACAGCGCCGTGCAGCTGGCGCCGCTGCTGTGCGCCGGGATCATCGGCTACCGGGCACTGCGCCGCAGCGCGCTGCCGCCGGGCGGCCGGCTCGGCATCTACGGGTTCGGGGCCTCGGCGCATCTGGCCGCGCAGGTCGCGCTGGCCGAGGGCGCCCGCGTCCATGTGCTGACCCGGACGGCGGCGGCCCGTCAACTCGCCCTCGACCTGGGGGCGACCTCGGCCCGCGACGCGTACGACCGGCCGCCCGAACCGCTGGACGCGGCGATCCTCTTCGCGCCGGTGGGCGACCTGGTGCCGGTGGCACTGGAGGCACTGGACCGGTCGGGCACCCTCGCCATCGCCGGGATCCACCTCACCGACATCCCGGTGCTCGACTACCAGCGCCACCTTTTCCACGAGCGCGATCTGCGCAGCGTGACCTCCAACACCCGCCAGGACGGCGAGGAGTTCCTGCGGACCGCGGCACGGATCGGCATCCAGGTCACCGCCAGTCCGTATGCGCTCGCCCGTGCGCCGCAGGCGCTGACCGATCTGGCCGCAGGCCGGGTGCGGGGCGCGGCGGTGCTGGTGCCCACCTGACCGGGCGGGGGCCCGGCCCTCGGTCACCCACCGTGAACGGGGTGCGCAGGCGTGGATGCCGACTGGCTCCGGACTCGCCGGATGCCGCACCATGGAAGCAAAGCGGTAAATTACGGCATATCCGATGAAATGGCGGCGGGGTGGAGCCCTGGCCCCGAGGGCGGATTCGGCAACCGTGGCGTACGACAACGGCTTCCCTCCGCGTACGGAGGCGGTGCAGGCAGTGACCACGCGGGTCCTCGGGTCGTCCGGGGCCGAGCTGACCGCCGTCTATGTCCCGGCCGAAGGGGACGGCGAACTCCACCTGGCCGAGATGGTGGGTGGCTCCGGCGTCCGCTTCGGACTGCCGGCCAGCTACGACGTGTCCGGCAACTCGCCGGTCGCCGCGGCCTTCCGCACCGGCCGGCCGCAGTGGGTGGGCGCCGCCGAACTCGACGAGCACGGCGAGGTCTCGCTCGGGGCGCTGCCACTGGGCGACGACACCCGGCGGCTGGGCTGTCTCGTCGTCGTCGACCAGGCGGCGCACGCCTTCGACGAGGACCGGAGGCATCTGTTGGAGCTGCACGCCGACCAGGTGGCCGCCGGCCTGGAGGCGGTGGCCGCCCGGGTCATGGCGCGCACCGAGCGGCAGTCGCTGCTCGGCCCCGGCCTGGGCACCCTGCGCGGCGGCGCCTTCACGCTGGTGCTGCGCACCGGCCGGATCGACGCGGACGCCCTGGTGCTGGAGCTGTTCGGGATCCCGCAGCAGGAGTTCGACCGGCGGGTCGAGACGCTGCTGGAGCGGACCGCGCCGGACGACGTGCCGGCGCTGATGTCGATCGTGGAACCGGGCGGACTGCCCGTCTCCGGGCAGCAGCTGTCCTTCCGCATCCGCCGGCCCAACGGTGAACTGCGCTGGCTGAGCCTGCGCTGCCGGGTGCGGTACGACGCCGGCGGGGCGCCGGAGCGGATGCTGGGGGTGGTCGCCGACGCCTCCTACCTGCGCCCCAGCGCCGACGAGGTGTCCGTCGTCCAGCGGCTGTCGACCGCGCTGGCCGGTGCGACCACCATCCGGGAGGTCAGCCGGGCGGTGGTCGACGTGCTGCGGCCGCCGCTGGCCGCCAGCCGGATCGGGGTCGCAGAGCTGGAGGCCGACCGGCTCGTGGTCACCGTCCTCGATCCCCCCGAGCCGGAGTTCTGGCCCGCGAGCTGGCAGCGCGAGTGGCGCACCGAATGGCCCGACGCCTCGTGTCACGCCCTGCCCACGCTGGAAGGCGTCCTGCGGGGCGGCCATGTGGCGCTGTGGCCCCCGGGGGCGGAGCTCGAACCGGGGCTCGCGGACATCGGGCCGGGCGGACTGGCCGTCCTGCCGCTGCCGGCCGAGGGCCGGGTGGTCGGCGTGTGCCTGCTCGGCTGGGACACCGAGCACCGCTTCGGGCCGGAGGAGAGGTCGCTGCTGACCGCGACCGCGGGGCTGGTCGGCCAGGCCCTGGTCCGCGCGCACGCGCTGGACGCGGGCCATGAGCTCGCCACCATGCTCCAGCGCAGCCTGCTGCCCCGCACCCTGCCGACACTGGCCGGCGGGGTCACCGCGGTCCGCTACCTGCCGGCCACCATGGGCCTGGAGGTGGGCGGTGACTGGTACGACGTCATCCCGCTCTCCGACGGCCATGTGGCGCTGGTGATCGGGGACGTCGAGGGGCACAGCGCGGGCGCCGCCACGATCATGGGCCAGATGCGCACCGCGATCCGGGCGTACGCGGTGGAGGGCCACCCGCCGGACGTGGTGATCGCGCACGCCAACCGGCTGCTGCTCGGCATGGAGACCGATCTCTTCGCCACCTGCGCCTATGTGGACCTCGACATGGAGGAGGGCATCGCCTGGTTCGTGCGGGCCGGGCATCTGCCGCCGGTGCTGCGGCACCCGGACGGCCGGACCGAGGAGCTGACCGTCGAGGGCGGGCCGCCGCTCGGGGTCGCCGCGGAGGGCGAGTTCCCGCTGACCGAGGTCGGGCTGACGCCCGGCACGCTGCTGGTGCTGCTCACCGACGGCCTGGCCGAGTCGGCCAGCCTCCCCCTGGAGGACGGGATGCGCCGGGTGTGCGACGTGCTCGCGGCCGCCGATCCGGCCGAACCCGGGCGGGTCGCCGACGAGCTGCTGGGCAGCGCCAAGCGGCGGGACGACGACGTGGCGGTCCTGGTCCTGCGCTACGACGGCATGCGGGTCCGCCCGACCCGCGCCCACTGGGCGGTGTGGCGGCTGCCCGACGCGGTGATGCACGCCCGTCGCTTCACCGGCCGCACGCTGCGCACGTGGGGCGTGACCGAGGAGATGGACGTGGCGCTGCTGGTGGTGTCCGAACTGGTCACCAACGCCATCGCGCACACCCAGGGCGAGGTGCGACTGGATCTGACGCTGGCCGCCGACCGGCTGCGGATCGCGGTCAACGACGCCTCACCGCGGACCCCGGTCAAGCCGGCGAGCGTGGACTGGGAGGCGACCGGCGGCCGCGGACTGCTGCTCGTCGAGGCGATGTCGGCGTCGTGGGGCTCGGTGCCGCTGAGCGGCGGCAAGCAGGTGTGGAGCGAGATCAGCCTGCAGCCGGACGAGCGGATCGAGACCGTCCAGGCGGGGGAAGGGGGTCCGGCGTGGTGACCGGGCGTCTGCGCAGGGCCGTCGTCGCACTGGCCGCGCTGGGACTGCTGGCCGGCCCGGCGGCCTGCGGCGAGGCCGGCGGCGGGCACCGGACGGCCTCCTCCCCCGGCACCCTGCGGATCGGGGTGCTCCTGCCGGACAGCACCTCGCGCTTCTACCACTTCGACAAGCCGCTGATCGAACAGCGGATCCACCAGATGTGCGCCAAGTGCACGGTGGAGACCGTCAGCGCCCAGCACGACGTCGCCACCCAGCAGCAGCAGATGGACGCGATGATCACCAAGCGGGTCGACGTGCTGATCCTCGACGCCACCGACTCCCGGTCGCTGCGCTCCTCGGTCGAGGACGCGCACCGGGCCGGCATCCCGGTCGTCGCCTACGACCGGCTGGCGGAGGGCCCGATCTCGGCATACGTGTCGTTCGACGGGGCGAAGGTCGGCCGGCTGCAGGCCGAGGCGCTGCTGCGGGCACTCGGCCCGAACGCGCGCCGCGCGCAGATCGTGATGATGAACGGCGCTTCGACCGACCCCAACTCCGCGTGGTTCAAGCGCGGTGCGCTGTCCGTCCTCCGGGGCAAGGTGCGGATCGGGAAGTCGTACGACACGGCCGACTGGCGTCCGGAGGCCGCCAACGGCAACATGACCGCCGCGATCGCGGCGCTCGGCGCCGACCACATCAACGGGGTCTACTCCGCCAACGACAGCCTGGCCGCCGGCATCATCTCCGCGCTGAAGGCCGCCAAGATCTCCCCGCTGCCGCCGATCACCGGCCAGGACGCCGAACTGCCCGCCGTTCAGCGCCTCCTCCAGGGCGAACAGATCATGACCGTCCTCAAGCCCTTCAAGCCCGAGGCCGACGCCGCGGCCGCGATGGCGGTCGCCCTGGGGCGCGGTGAGCGGCTCGGCCGGCTGGCCCCGCACCGGATCAACAGCCCCACCCTGCACGACATACCGGCCGTGCTGCTCACGCCCATCGAGGTGACGAAGGCGAACATCAAGGACACCGTGGTCAAGGACGGTATGTACACCATCGACCAGATCTGCACCCCCAAGTACGCCTCCGCCTGCCGGAAGGCGGGGCTCACCAGCTAAGGCAGGTACCCATGTCAGCACCTCCGCTGCTGGCGCTGCGCGGCATCTTCAAGCGGTTCGGCGCCGTGCAGGCCCTCGCGGACGTCGACCTGGAGGTCCGCGCCGGTCAGGTCGTGGCGCTCGTCGGGGACAACGGGGCCGGCAAGTCCACCCTGATCAAGGTGATCGCCGGGGTGGATCCGGCGGACGAGGGCACCATCGAGTGGCAGGGCCGACCGGTGCAGATCACCCGGCCGCACGAGGCCCAGGACCTGGGCATCGCCACCGTCTACCAGGACCTCGCGCTGTGCGACAACCTCGACGTGGTCGGCAACCTCTTCCTCGGCCGGGAGATCCGCCGGGTCGGGCTGCTGGACGAGGTGGAGATGGAGCGGGTCACGCTCGGCCTGCTCGACACCCTCGCCATCCGGCTGCCCAGCGTCCGGCTGCCGGTCGCCTCGCTGTCCGGCGGCCAGCGGCAGACCGTCGCCATCTCCCGCTCGATGCTGGGCGAACCGCGGCTGGTGCTGCTGGACGAGCCGACCGCGTCACTGGGCATCGAGCAGACCGCCCAGGTCCTCGACCTCGTCGAGCAGCTGCGGGAACGCGGCCTCGGAGTGCTGCTGATCAGCCACAACATGGGCGACGTCAAGGCGGTCGCGGACTGGATCGCGGTGCTCCGGCTGGGCCGCAACAACGGCTTCTTCGACGTGACCACCACGTCCCACGAACAGATCATCTCCTCCATCACCGGGGCCACCGACAACGCGGTCTCCCGCCGCGCGGCGCACTGGGAGACGGAGCGATGACCCGGCAGCGGGAGGGCGCGGAGGCGGTGCGCCGCGCCCGGCCGGCACCGGAGCGGACCGGCCGGAACCCGCTCGCGGCCCTCCGGCGCCGGTTCCACAGCGGGGAGCTGGGCTCGGTCCCGGTCGTGCTCGGGCTGCTCGTGGTGTGGATCATCTTCGAAAGCCTCAACGAGAACTTCCTCTCGCCGCGCAACCTGTCCAACCTGAGCGTGGACATCGTCGGCATCGGCCTGATCTCCACCGGAGTGGTGTTCGTGCTGCTGCTCGGCGAGATCGACCTGTCGGTCGGCTCGGTGAGCGGTCTGGCCGCGGCCGGGTTCGCGGTGCTCAACGTCAACCAGGGCGTCCCGGAAGGACTCGCGCTGGTCCTGGCCGTCCTCGCCGGGGCCGTGATCGGGGCCGTGCAGGGGTTCTTCTTCGCGAAGGTCGGGGTGCCCGCGTTCGTGGTCACCCTCGCCGGACTGCTGGGCTGGAACGGGCTGATGCTCTACATCCTGGGCTCCGCCGGCACCATCAACCTCGACGACCAGGGCCTGCTGGCGCAGCTGACCGGCTATTACTTCACCCCGGTCGTGGCCGCGTACGGCCTGGCGGCGCTCGGGACGGCCGGCTACTTCCTCGTCTCCTACCAGGACGTCCGGCGCCGCCGGGCCGCCGGGGTGCCGGCCAGGCCGCTCGGCGAGATCGTGCTGCGCACCGGGGTGCTGGCGGCCGTCTCACTGGCCGCGGCGTTCGTGCTCAACCAGTTCCAGGGCCTGCCGCTGGCCCTGCTGATCTTCCTGGGATTCCTGGTCGGCCTCGACCAGGTGCTGCGCCGGACACCGTACGGGCGCATGATCTTCGCGCTCGGCGGCAGTGTGGAGGCGGCCCGCCGCACCGGCATCAACGTGGACCTGGTGCGGATCTCGGTGTTCATGGTCTCCGGGACGATGGCCGCGATCGGCGGGCTGTTCCTGGCCTCCCGGGTCACCTCGGCCACCCAGACCGCGGGCTCCGGCAACCTGCTGATGGACGCGATCGCCGCCGCGGTCATCGGCGGCACCAGCCTCTTCGGCGGCCGCGGCCGGACCTGGTCCGCCCTGCTCGGCGTCCTGGTCATCCAGTCGATCGCCTCCGGGGTCGCCCTGATGGGCATCCAGACCGCCGTCCAGTTCATGATCACCGGCGGAGTACTGCTCCTCGCCGTGGTCATCGACTCCCTCTCCCGCCGGGCCCGGCGGGCGCATGGTCGTTAATTCCCACGTACCTGGCTTTCCCGCCGCGGGTGTTGTTCGCCGTTGCGCTTTGCGGCGCGCCGCACGTGGCTGTCTGCGGCGCCGCGGTTGTTGTTCGCCGTTGCGCTTTGCGGCGCCCCGCACGTGGCTGTCTGCGGCGCCGCGGTTGTTGTTCGCCGTTGCGCCTGCGGCGGGCTGGGTGGGTGTCGGGTGCGGTGACGGACCTCCGGGGCCTTGTTCGTGGACTGCTGACGCTTTACGTCCACGAACAAGGCCCCTCCGGCCCGTCCCCTCCCGTAAGGGGAAAAGGGAGGGCGGGTGGGGGTGGGCGTGGGGGGGGTCCCGTAGGGGAGGGTCGAACAGATCCCGTAAGGGTCGCGAGGGCCCCCTGCGGGGCCACAACTGGGCAGGCAGGGGCGGTATTCCGTCGACTCACGACACCAGGTGCGCGCGCAACGACGCGCGCCCCCACCCACCCGCACACTCCCCCAACGGGAGGGGACGGGCCGGAGGGGCCGGTTGTGTGGACGTAAAGCGTCAGCAGTCCACACAACCGGCCCCGGAGGCCCGTCACCGCACCCACAACAACCCAGCCCGCCGCAGGCGCAACGGCGACCAAGCCCCGCGGCGGGAAAGCCAGCCACGTGCGGCGCGCCGCAAAGCGCAACGGCGAGCAACCCCCACGGCGGGACAGCCAAGTACGTGGGGAAAAAGCCAAGCGCAGCGGATCGGCGCACCCTGGAGAGGTAGGGCCCCGCAGGAGAGGAGTGAGGCGATGCAGGAGACCATCACCGCGGGCGTGGACGGTACGCCGGAGTCGTCGGCCGCCGTGCTGTGGGCGGCCCAGGAGGCACAGCTGCGCAGGGCCCGGCTGCGGCTGCTGCACGCCTGGGTGCTGCTCGCCCCGGAGCCTGCCGGGCCGCCCGGCGAGGAGAGCGACCAGAACTACTGGCCCCACCGGATGATGGACGAGGTGACCGGTACCGTCCGGGCCCGCTACCCGGACCTTCCGCTGGAGCGGGAGCTGGTGCCCAAGGACCCGCTGGAGGCCCTGGAGGACGCCGCCGGCCGGTCGGACCTGCTGGTCCTGGGCACCCGTGACCTGGGCCCGGTGTCGCGGTACGTACTGGGTGAAGTCGGTCTGCAGCTGATCGCCCGCACCACCACGCCCACGGTCCTGGTCCGCACCCGGCAGGAGGCCGCGGTGGCCGGCCGCGGCGGGGACGTGGTGGTCGGGGTCGGCCTGCACGAGCCGCACGAGCCGCAGCTCGCCTTCGCCTTCGACTGCGCCCTGCGGCACGGCGTCACCCTGCGTGCCGTGCACGGCCGGCACCTACCGTCGTTCGCGTACAACCGGGGCGGCGGGGTGGAGCCGTACGCGGCCGAGGAGGCGGCCGCGGTGGCCCGCAAGGACCTGGCCCGGGCGCTGGCTCCGTGGCGGGAGAAGTACCCGGACGTGGCGGTGGACGCGCGGGTGGAGCTGGAGAGCCCGGCGCCGGCGCTGCTGCACGACACCGCGGACGCCGGGCTGCTGGTCGTCGGGCGCCGCCACCGCCGTCTGCGGCCCGCGCCGCGGATCGGCCACATCGTGCAGGCGGTCGTCCACCACGCCGCGTGCCCGGTGGCGGTGGTGCCGTACGAGGGGAAGGGCGGATGATGACGACAGGGGCACCGAAGCGGAGGTGAACCATGGCGATCACCGTCGAGTGGCCGGTCCGGTTGCAGCTCGTCGAGGAGGGCGGCACGACCACGGCCCGCGCGGAACTCCGTACCCGGGCCGCGTCCTTCACCGGGCACGGCACGGCGCGGCGCAGCCCGGGCGACCGGGACGTGCCGGAGATCGGGGAGGAGATCGCGGCCGGGCGGGCGCTGCGGGACCTGGCCGGGCAGCTGCTGCGGGTGGCGGACGACGACCTGGAGGACGCCGGTGCCGCACCGCCGCGGCACGAGACCCGCACCGCCTACGGCTGGACCGACGCACTGGCCTGAGCCGCGGTGGCGGACGTGCCCGGTCGTGGAAGGAGGCGGCGATGTCGGATGCCACGCTCACCGACCTCTACGAGGTGACCATGGCCCTGTCGTACGTCCGCGAGGGCATGGTGCGGCCGGCGACCTTCAGCTGCTTCGTCCGGGAACTGCCGCCGGAGCGGGGCTTCCTGGTCGCGGCGGGCGTCGGGACCGTGCTGACGCATCTGGAGGGGTTCCGGGTCGGGCAGGAGGACGTCGAGGTGTTCGCCGAGACGCTGCGGCGGCCGGCGGAGGATGTGGCCCCGCTGCTCGGCATGCGCTTCACGGGCGAGGTGCGGGCGGTGCCCGAGGGGCATGTGGTGCTGGCCGGCGAACCGTTGCTGGAGATCACCGCGCCGCTCCCCCAGGCCCAGCTGCTGGAGTCGTACGTCCTCAACCAGCTCAGCCATCAGACCGCCCTCGCGTCGAAGTGCGCCCGCTGTGTGCTGGCCGCGCACGGGCGGCCGGTGGTGGACTTCTCGCTGCGGCGCACCCACGGCATCGAGGCGGCCCACACGGTGGCCCGGCTGGGCGCGATGGCGGGTTTCGCCGGCACCAGCAACGTCGCCGCGGCGCACGCCGAGGACCTGCCCGCGGTCGGCACGATGGCGCACTCGTACGTGGAGGCGTTCGAGGACGAGGAGGCGGCCTTCACCGCGTTCGCGCGCTGCCATCCCGGGCCGGTGACCTTCCTGGTGGACACCTACGACACGGCGTCCGGGGTCGCCGCGGCGGCCCGGGTGCTGACCGCCCTGGGCATCGGCGACGGCTCCGCGATCCGGCTGGACAGCGGGGACCTGGCCCGGCTCTCGCGGCAGGCCCGCGCGATGCTCGACAACGCGGGCCTGCCGCAGGTCCGCATCGTGGCCAGCGGCGGACTCGACGAGTTCGCGGTGCACGACCTGGTGGCCGCGGGGGCGCCGATCGACGTCTTCGCGGTGGGCACCCGGGTGGGGGTGAGCGCCGATGCGCCGTATCTGGACTCGGCGTACAAGCTCGTGGCGTACGACGGGCGGCCGGTGATGAAGCTGTCGGCGGCGAAGGTGACCGCGCCGGGCCGCAAGCAGGTGTTCCGCAGGCCGGGCTTCCTGGACGTGATCGGGCTGGCCGACGAGGCGCCGCCCGCGGACAGCGTGCCGCTGCTGGCGACGCTGATGCGGGAGGGCGCGCGCTGTGTGCCGCGGGACCGGCCGGCGGACGCACGGCAGCGGCTGGCGGCCGACCTCGCGGGGCTGCCCGGGCCGGCCCGGCGGATCCGGTCGCCGCAGCCGGTGCGGGCGGTGGTGTCGCACCGGCTGGCCGTGCTGACCGAGCGGGTGCGGCGGCGGACCGAGCGGGAGACCCTGACGCCGTTCGGGGCGGACGCCTGACGGCCGGGGGGACGAGAACCGGGAGGCGGGGAGGGGTGGGGCGGCTTGAGGGGTGCCGCGCACTGGTGCGGCGTCAGGGGTGTTCGGGGACGACCGCGACGGGGCAGTCGGCGTGGTACAGCGCGCTGTGGGCGACCCGGCCGAGCGGCAGCCCGAAGTGCCCGTGGCGGTGCCCCGCGCCGACGACGAGGAGGTCGGCCGCGGCGGCGCGGTGCACCAGCACCTTGTGCGCCGGCCCCTCGACGGTGGTGCGGCGCACCGTGACGGCCGGGTGCTCGGCGGCCGCCTCCGCCAGTGCGGCGTCGAGCTGCTCCGCGGCCTGCTTGTCGTGGTAGCTCTGCGCCTGGGTGGCGAGCAGCGGCGGGTCGTCGCTGCGTTCGTGGGCGGGGCAGCGCCAGGCGCGGACGGCCTTGAGCAGACAGCCGCGGGCCTCGGCCTCCCGGAAGGCGAACCGCACCGCCTCCGCGCTCTTCGCCGGCTCGCCGACCCCGAGCAGGATGCTGCGGTGGCTTCCCGCCAGGCCCGCCCGGTCACCGCGCACCACGACCACCGGGCACCGGGCCCGGGCGGCGACCTCCACCCCGACGGAGCCCAGCAGCCGGCCGAGGACCTCGCCGCGCCCGCGGGAGCCCAGGACCAGCGCGTACGCGTAGTGGGCCTCGCGCAGCAGGGCGTCGACCGCTTCCTCGGGCAGCACCTCGGCCGCGATCTCGACGTCCGCGGTGCGGGACCGGGCGCGTTCCACGGCGGCTCCGGCGACGGCCTCGGCGAGCACCTGTTCACCGGGCGGTTCGCCGGCGTCCGGTCCGGACTCCGGGGGCTCGTAGTGCTCCCAGGTGGAGGCGTGCACGATCCGCAGCGGGAGCCCGTGCAGAGCGGCCTCGTCCACCGCCCAGTCCAGGGCCCGCAGGGCGGGGTCCGAACCGTCGACACCCACGACCAAGGGCCGTTCCATGGCCGCCACCGCCCTTCTCACGGTCGTCCGGCTCCCGGTGCGCCCTCCCATCGTCACCCCGCGTACGGGCGCCCGCCACGTCCGGACGCGCCCGCGGCTGCCGGGCGTGGTGCCATGGAAAGGACACCGATGCCGGACCCGACGAAACCGACGACGGACAGCGACGAACGGATGTCACGATGACCGGTGCGCCGTTGCTCGCCGCGGCCCTGCGCTCGCTGCGGGCCGTGGTCCTCGACACCGACGGAGTGATCATCGACTCCGCCCGGCTGCACGCCGAGGCCTGGAAGGACGCCTTCGACCCGTTCCTGGAGGCCACCGGCGGCCAGCGCCCGTTCGACCTGGTGGAGGACTACCTGCGGCACGTCGACGGCCGGTCGCGGCTGGACGGGGCGAGTGCCTTCCTGGCGTCCCGGGGTCTGGACCTGCCGCTCGGCGACCCGGACGACGCCCCCGGCTCCGGCACGGTCCGGGCCCTGGCCGCCCGCAAGGAGCAGCTCTTCACCGCCGGCCTGCGGACCCACACCATCGAGGCCTGGCCCGGCAGCGTGCGTCTGCTGGACGCGCTGCGGCGGGCCCGGGTCCCGTGCGCCGCGGTCTCGGCGTCCCGGCACGCGACCGAGCTGCTGGCCGCGGCCGGGGTGCTGGCGCTGTTCCAGACCGTGGTGGACGGCAACGAGGTGCGCCGGCTGGACCTGCCCGGCAAACCGGACCCGGCGCTGTTCCTGGAGGCGGCCCGGCGGCTGGACGTGCCGCCCCGGGACACCGCCGTGGTGGAGGACGCGCTGGCCGGTGTCGAGGCGGGCCGGCGGGGCGGGTTCGGGCTGGTGGTGGGCGTGGACCGGACCGGCGGCCGGATCAGCGCGGCGGCCCTGCGCCGGCACGGCGCCGACGTGGTCGTGGCCGACCCCGGCGAGCTGCTGGTGGCCGGGGAGGACTGATGGCGCGCCCCTGGACCTGGTCGTACGAGGGCTATGACCCGGCGGGCGAGCGGCTGCGGGAGTCGCTGTGCGCGCTGGGCAACGGCTACTTCGTCACCCGTGGTGCGGCGTGCGAGGTGCTGGGCGACCCGGTGCACTATCCGGGGACGTACGTGGCGGGCTGCTACAACCGGCTCACCTCCACCGTGGCGGGCCGGTCGGTGGACAACGAGGACATGGTCAACATGCCCAACTGGCTTCCGCTGCGCTACCGGATCTGCCCCGCCGACGCCGCTCCCGGCCCGTGGCTGACGCCCGACCATCCCCATCTCGGCGAGCACCGGCAGACGCTGGACCTGCGCGGCGGCACCCTGACCCGCTCCTCGGCGTACACCGACGAGGCGGGGCGGCGGCTGGGGGTGGAGGAGCGCCGCCTGGTGCACATGGGCGAGCCGCACCTGGCCGCGCAGCGCCTGTCGTTCACGGCCGGCGGGTGGGCCGGTGCGGTCGAGGTGGAGGCGGCGATCGACGGCGGGGTCCGCAATGCCGGTGTGGCGCGCTACCGGGGGCTGGCCGACCAGCATCTGCGCGGCTGGGAGTCGGGCTCCGAGCGGCCCGACACCATGTGGCTGACCTCGCGCACCACCGACTCGGACATCCTGGTGGCGCTGGCGGCGCGGCTGCGGGCCACGCCGGCCCGGGGCGTGGCGCACCAGACCCGGCTGACGGTGCTGCGGGCCTTTCAGACCGTGGTGCTGCCGATCGGCCCCGGCAGCACCGCGGTCGTCGACAAGACCGTGGCGCTGTACACCTCCCGCGATCCGGCGATCGAGAGTCCGCGGCGCGCGGCGGTCGACAGCGTGATCCAGGCGCCGCACTTCCGGCAGTTGCTGGCGTCGCACCGCCGCGCCTGGTCGGACCTGTGGCGGCAGGCGAAGCTGGAGGTGCCCGGGGAGGCCGGCCAGATCCTGCGGCTGCACCTGTTCCACGTGCTGCAGACCCTGTCGCCGCACACCGCCGAGCTCGACGTGGGGGTGCCGGCCCGCGGTCTGCACGGCGAGTCGTACCGGGGGCACGTCTTCTGGGACGAGCTGTTCGTGCTGCCGTTCTTGAACCTGCATCTGCCGCAGGTCTCCCGGGCGTTGCTGGAGTACCGCTACCGGCGGCTGCCGGCCGCCCTCCATGCGGCGCGGGAGACCGGCCGGACCGGTGCGATGTATCCGTGGCAGAGCGCCGGGGACGGCCGGGAGGAGACCCAGCAGCTGCACCTCAACCCGCGCTCGGGCCGCTGGCTGCCCGACTACTCGCGGCTGCAGCAGCACGTCGGCTCGGCCATCGCGTACAACATCTGGCAGTACGGGCAGGCCAGCGGGGACAGCGACTTCCTGGGGACCAAGGGCGCGGAGATGCTGCTGCAGATCGCCCGTTTCTGGGCCTCGGCCACGGCCTGGGACAGCGAACTGGGCCGGTACCGGATCCGCGGGGTGGTCGGTCCCGACGAGTACCACGACGGGTATCCGGGGGCGGCGCAGCCGGGTGTGGACGACAACGCCTACACCAACGTGACCGCGGCCTGGGTGCTGATGCGGGCCCTGGAGCTGTGCGACACGCTCCCCGAGGCGCACCGCCGGCAGCTCTTCGAACGGATCCAGCTCACCCCGGACGAGCCGGAGCGCTGGGAGGACATCGCGCACCGGCTGCACGTACCGCACCACCGCGGCGTCATCAGCCAGTTCGCCGGGTACGGGGACCTCGCCGAACTGGACTGGGAGGGCTACCGGCGGCGCTACGGCGACATCCGGCGGCTGGACCGGATCCTGGAGGCGGAGGGCGACACCGTCAACCGCTACCAGGCGTCCAAGCAGGCCGACGTGCTGATGCTCGGCTATCTGTTCTCCCCTGCCGAACTCGCCACGGTGTTCCACCGGTTGGGGTATGCGCTGGACGAGGACACCTGGCACGCCACCGTGGACTACTACCTGAGCCGGACCAGTCACGGCTCGACGCTCAGCGCGCTGGTCCACGCCTGGGTGCTGGCCCGGGTCCAGCGGCCCGACGCCTGGGCGTACTGCGAGGAGGCGCTGACCGGGGACGTGGCCGACGTCCAGGGCGGTACGACCGCGGAGGGCATCCACCTGGGGGCGATGGCCGGCAGCCTGGATCTGGTGCAGCGCGGCCTGACCGGGCTGGAGACCCGGGAAGAGGCCCTCTGGCTGGATCCGGCCCCGCTCCCGCAGTTGTCGAAGTTCGCGGTGCGGATCCGCTACCGCCGGCACTGGGACGTCGATCTGCGGATCCGCGCCGAGCAGGTGGGCATCGCCGTGCCGGAGTCGGACCTGCCGCCGGTCCGGGTCCGGCTGCGCGACCGCACCTTCGTCGTGGCGCCCGGCACGGCCCGCCGCCTCGACCTGCCGGACCCCTGACGGGCCGGGTGCGCCTCGTCAGGGGGTGCGGTCCGGCGCCCCCGGGAGGAGCGCGTCGAGCGCGGCACGGTCGGTCTTGCCGTTGGTGTTGAGCGGGAGGGCGTCGAGGGCGGTGAGGGTGGCCGGGACCATGTAGGCGGGGAGCCGGTCGCGCAGGGCCGCGCGGAGACCGTCGGCGGTGGTGGCCGCGGTCCCGGTGTACGCGGCGGTGAGTTCCACGCCGCCGGGCGTGGTGCGGGGAAGAACGGCGGCCTCCCTGACTCCGGGAAGGGCGCGCAACGCGGCTTCGACCTCGCCGAGTTCGACGCGGTAGCCGTGCACCTGGACCTGCTGGTCGCCGCGGCCGAGGTGGACCAGCGGCCGGTGGTCGGCGTCGGCCGGGGCGGCGGACGGGTCCAGCGCGGTGACGCGGTCGCCGGTGCGGTACCAGTGGTCGTCGGTCAGCGGGCCGGCCGGGTCGTAGGGGGAGCCGTCGGGGGCCAGGAAGCGGCCGGTGTTGTTCGCCGGGTCGAGGTAGCCGGGGAAGCGTTGTGCGCCGCGGACGCACAACTCGCCTTCGTGGTCGTGCAGTTGGAGCCCGGGGTGGAGGGTGCCGATGGGGACGGTGCCGTTGGCCGGGGACGGCCAGTCGGCGGGGTCCGGCGGCAGGCGGTAGGCGGTGCAGGTCACGGTCAGCTCGGTGGGGCCGTAGGCGTTCTCCAGCCGGCTGTGCGGGGCGGCGCGGTGCCAGGCCGCGGCCTGCTGGAGGGTCAGTGGTTCACCACAGAACATGCTGTGCCGCAGCGTCGGCATGCTGTCCGGTTTCAGGGCGCGGAACCGCTGCGCGAGGGAGATCACCGACGGTACGGAGTTCCAGTGGGTCAGGGCGTGCCGGGCCACGAAGCGGACCGGGGCGAGCAGGTCGTCGCGGGACGGGACGACCAGGGTGGCACCGCTGCCCCAGGTGGTGAACATGTCGTGCACGGACGGGTCGAAGGTGAGGTCGAAGGTCTGGGAGCAGCGGGCGCCGGGGCCGGCGGCGGCGCGCGGGACGGCGTGG
The DNA here is from genome assembly GCF_055657085.1 of Streptomyces sp. NPDC107765. NCBI lineage: Bacteria > Bacillati > Actinomycetota > Actinomycetes > Kitasatosporales > Streptomycetaceae > Streptomyces > Streptomyces sp. NPDC107765. The sequence goes on from NZ_JBVKBL010000019.1 coordinate 128,449, forward strand.
GTGAGGTAGGCGCAGACGTTGCGGTGCCGGATGGGGACGCCCTTGGGGACGCCGGTGGAGCCGGAGGTGAAGAGGAGGTAGGCGAGGTCGTCGGGGCGGGCGGCGGGCAGGGCGGGGAGCGGCGCGGCGGGGAGCTGCGGCAGTTCGGCGTCGGTGCGGGTGACCAGGGGTACGTCCGGTGGCGTGGGCCGGGCGGCGGTCCCGTCGGACAGCACGGCGTCGAGCCGCGCGGCCCGGACGATGCGGGCGTTGCGTCCGGCCGGGAAGGCGGGGCCGAGCGGGACGACGGTGGCGCCGAGGCGCAGTACGGCGAGGTATCCGGCGTAGGCGACGGCGGTGCGGCCGGCCAGCAGGCCCACCCGGCGGGGCGGTGTCCCGTCCAGGCGGTCGAGCAGCGCGACCGCGAGGGCGTCGGCGCGGGCGGCGAGTCGGGCGTAGGTCAGCGTGGTGTCGCCGGTCTCCAGCGCGGGCCGGTCCGGGTGGGCGGCGGCCGTGGCCGCGAACCAGTCGAGGAGGGTGTGCCGAGCGTCGGGGTTGCTCACCGTGCGCCTTTCCAAGGGGTGGGGCGGGGGGTCGGGGCCGGGGTGCCGGCCGTGTCCGCGGGCGGGCCCGGCGGGCTTGCGGCCAGGGCGAACGCGCAGCTCAGCGGGGTGCTGGAGTGGTCGCGCAGGCTCAGCCAGCGGTAGGTTCGCCAGTGGCCCGAGCGGGCGCCGGGCGGGACGTCGATGGTCCAGGGCCGCCCGGCGAGCCCCGCTCCGCCGGCCTTGACGCAGGCTTCCTGGGCGGTCCACACCCAGGCGACCTCTTCGGCGGCCGCGGCCGGCGGCAGTGCGGTGAGCCGCCCGGCGTGCGCACCGAGCAGCCGCCGGGCGAAGGTGGCGCGGACGGCGGAGTCGGGGTGCTGGACGTCCACGCCGACGGCGCGCCCCAGCGCCACGGCGGCGGCGAGCGTGCCCCGGCTGTGGGACACGCTGATGCCGAGGTCGGGGTGGCCGCGCAGCCACGGCTTGCCGCGCCGGTCGGGGACGATCTCGGCGCCGGCCGGGCCGGGCCGTACGGCGGCCAGCAGCTGCCGCAACAGCCCGCGGCCGGCGAGGAATTCGCGGGCCCGCCATTCGGGCAGGGCGGCCGCGCGGCGCCGGTCGTCCCGGTGGGTGCCGGCGGGGGCGCGGTCCGCGGTCGTGGTGGCCACCCAGACCCCGCGGGCCACCTCGATCGGTGCCGTCACGGCAGGGTCCCCGGCCGTTCGAGGGCGGCCAGCAGGTCCTCGGCGGCGTCCGCGAGGGTGCCGAGGACGACCTCGTCGGCGCCGCCGCCGATGCCGAAGAGCGCGGCCTGTGCACGGAGTTCCTGGATTCCTCCGGTGGTGAAGCCGGCCGCGCCCCACAGCTGGGCGCAGTCGGCGAGGACGTGGTGGACGGTGGCGCCGGCGGCCGCCTTGAGGGTGGCGGCCGCCGTGGCGTCGTGCCGCAGCGCCACCTCGTCGGCCAGCTCGCCGGTGAGCGCGTGGAGTTCACGTACCCGCAGCAGGCAGCCCGCGAACCGCTGGCGGACCGCGTCCAGGTCCCACAGGGTGCCGTCGCCGTGCGGGCGGCCGGTGAGACGCCGGTGGGTGTCGGCCAGCACCCGGCGGCACAGCGCCACGCCCCACTGGGCGCCGGCCAGGCGTTCGGTGCCGATGTGGCGGGCGAAGAGCGGCAGTCCGAAGCCGATGCGGCCGAGCACATGGTCGCGGCCGAGCCGTACCCCGTCGAAGGTGACGTGGCCGGCGCCGGAGTCGGCGAACAGGGCGGAGTCGGCGGGGCGCACGGTGACGCCCGGTGCGTCGGCCGGTACCAGGACCCAGGTGAAGTGGGTGAAGTGCCGCCCCGGGCGGTGCCGGGCGAGGACGAGGAAGTGGGTGGCGGTGGTGGTGTTGGCGATCCAGTTCTTCTCGCCGGTCACGTCGAGGGCGTCGTCCTCGATGCGCAGTTCCGTGCGGAGGGCGGTGAGGTCGGTGCCGGCGGTGACGTCGGTGGCGGCGAGGGCGAGGGTGGCCCGGCCGGTGAGCGCACCCTCCAGGGCCTGCCGGGCGGCCGGCGCCCGCCCGGTGGCGAGCAGGGGCAGCGCGGTGGCCAGCTGGACGCTGACCGACAGGGTGGCGGGGACGGAGAAGCGGGCGTCGACGGCGGTGAGCAGGTCGGCGAGGCCGGCCGGGTCGATGCCGGTGCCGGGCTGCCGGTCGCGGTAGGCGCCGCCGGTCAGGCCGGCGCCGCCGAGTGCGGCCCAGACCTGCGCGCCGGGCGCGGTGCGGGGCAGTGCGTCGAGCGGGGCGTAGCGGGGGTCAGACAAAGCTCACCCCCTGGTCGCGCAGGGCCAGCCGGCCGTCGGCGAGGTGCAGCCGGTCGTTGCTGTAGTTGAGCGGCGCCGAGCGCAGGTCGCGCAGGGCCTGTTCGAGCCGGGTGGGTGAGTCCTTGAGGTAGCCGTGGCGCAGTCCGAGCGCGGTGATCAGGTCGTCGACCGCCGCCAGGCACTCCTCGGAGGCGGTGATCTTCAGCGCGTTGAGCTGGAGCTGGCGGGCCGGTGCGGTCAGGTCGGCGCCGGACTCCACGGTGTGCAGGGCCTGTTGGAGCAGGGCGTGCACGGTGTCGAGGCGCTGCCGGGACCGGGCGATCCGGGTGAGGAGGAGCTCGGAGGTGAGGTCGAAGCGGGCCCGGCCGGCGGGGCTGCGCAGCAGGCGCAGTACGCGGGAGAGTGCCCCGGCGGCGGTGCCGAGCCACACCGCGGACCAGCCCAGGTGGGCCAGCGGTCCGAAGACCGTGGTGGCGATCCGGTGGAACTCGCCTGCCGTACCGACGACTTGGTGGGCGGGGAGGCGTCCGGTCAGGGTGAGCGCGGCGCTGTGGCTGGCGCGCATGCCCATCGGCTGCCAGTCGCCGGAGGCGGTGAGGTCGAGCTGGTCGCGGTGGGCGTAGACCAGCGTCACCTCGTGGGCGGTGGCGTCGGCCCCGGGGCTGCGCATGGTGATCAGGAAGCCGTCGGCGTGGGCGCCGCCGGTGACGATGGGCGCGAACCGCTCCACCACCAACTCGCCCTGATCTGCTCCCAGTTGAGCCTGGGCGCTGAGCAGATGGCCGCCCTTGCCGGCCTCGGTGGTGACGGAGGCGAGGTAGCACTCCCCCGCCGCGATCCGCGGCAGCAGTTCCTTGCACAGCCGCTCGTTGCCGTACCGCACCAGGGCCGCCGTCTGCTGGCAGTGCATCGCGAAGATCATGCCGACGGACATGTCGCTGCGCCCGAGGGTCCGGGCGGCGGCCGCCAGGTCCCGTACGGTGCCGCCGAGGCCGCCGTGGGCCACCGGGACCAGCAGTCCGAGCAGGCCGGTGCGGCGCAGCGCGTCCAGTGCGGCCACCGGGAATTCCGCGGCGCGGTCGGTACGGGCCAGGTGTTCCTCGGTGGCCTCGGTGACGGCCGCCAGGCGGTCGGTCAGGTCGAGCGGGGGCGGGGTGGCGGGCTCGGTGGTCATGCGGACTCCTGGCCGGCCGGGCCGTCGCCGGTGCCCTCCGGCAGCTGTGCGGCGATCACGTTCCAGAGGCTGCCGGCGGTGGCGAAGGTGGTGTCGTTGAGCTCCTCGTCCGGCAGCGAGATGCCGAAGGTGTCCTCCACGGCGAAGAGCAGCTCGATGGCCTGCATGGAGTCGACGCCGAGTTTGCGCAGGTCGGTGTCGGGGGTGAGGGCGGTCTCGCCGGGGCCGGCGTGCTTGAGGAAGGGCTGCAGCAGGGCGGTGAAGCGGGCGTCCATGGTGTCTCTTTCGGGTGCGGTCAGCGGGCGATGCGGCACAGGTCGTCGACCCGGCGGAGGTTTTCCGGTACGAGCGCCTCGGCGTCGAACTCCCGGCCCAGTGCGGTCTCCAGCCGCTCGATGATCTCGATCAGCCGGAAGGAGCTGAAGGAGGGGAAGGAGTCGAAGGGTGCGCCGCCCAGGAGGCCGGCCACCTGCACGCCGAGCACGTCCGCGGCGACGGCGGCCACCCGGTCGCGGAGCGCGTCGTCGGCGGGCGGGGCGGCCGCCGGGGCCGGGATGCCGGGCGGGGTGCCGAAGACGGTGAGGTCGGCGGTGAGCACCTCCCGCAGCCGGTCCACGATGCCCGGCGGCTCGGCGCGGCCGCGGGACAGCCGGCGGTGGGCGAGGTAGGTCTGCTCGACGACCTTGTCCCAGGCCCGCAGGTGCGCGGCCTCGGCCTCCCGCCGTTCGTCGTCGGCGTGGTCGGCGAAGAGCGCGCGGTAGGTGGCGTGCAGGGTGCGGGAGCGGGCCAGCAGCCAGGTCTCGACGGTGAGTTGACCGATCGCCCGGGCGCGGTCGGGGCAGGCGTCGTACGCATCGAGGTAGCCGGCGACCGCGCTCTCGTCGACGGACACCAGCGGGGGCGGCCCGGCGGCCGGGCGGGCGGTGTCCGGTGCCACCTCGACGACCTCGGCGGACTCGATGCCGGCCAGTTCGTCCTCGGTGAGCACCCAGGTGCCGGGGGCGGCGGTGCCCCAGGAGGTCTCGCTGCGGTAGGCGTCGGTGAGGTGCCAGCCACCGGGCCCGGCGGCGAGCAGGAAGCTGTGGTCCATGTGGGCCTGCCCGTGGTACGGCAGCCAGGGCAGGTGGAAGGCGTCGGCGACGACGTAGCGCGCGGCGTCGGCCCGGCGGACCGCGGCGAACATGCCGCTGCGGGTCATCCGCTCGCGCCGGACGATGTGGAGCCCCAGGAGGCCCGGTGCCGAACGGAGTTGTTCGGCCAGGGGCGGCTCGACGGTCGGCAGTCCGTCGGGGCGGGCCCAGGAGCGGAAGCCCAGGGGTGCGCCGAGCCGGAGGTGGGCCCCGGGTCCGTGGTGGTGGTCCGCGAGGACCGCCAGGTTGACCTGGATGCAGTCGAGCAGACCGCTGTGGACGGAACCGAACGCGAACTGCTCCGGTCCCCCTGTGACGGCCATGGCCGGTGTCCTTCCGTGCGGGGTGGTGGGGCTCATGCCGCTCCCGTCAGCCGGGCGAAGCCCTCGGCGATCCGGGTGAGTTCGGCGGCGATGTGCGGCAGGCGGGTGGGGTCGTCGGCGTCCAGTGCCTCGTGCTGCTGCCGTTCGTCGCCGTAGAGCAGGCTGGTGGCGGCCTTGAAGCGCAGCGCGTGCGGGTCGTCGCCGAGGAGGTGTCCGGCGAGGACGACGATGCCCGCGTCGTCGAGGAGGCGGGCGGCGAGCGCGGCTGCGTCGGTGATGCCGCGGGCGGCCAGCCGGTCGCGCAGCGGCGCGAAGTCGGGGTAGACGTAGAAGCCGCCGGTGGGCGGGCGGCAGACGGCGCCCGCCTCGATGGCGGTGCGGTGCACGGCCCGGGCCACCGCGCCGTGCAGCCGGGCGCTCGCCCGCATCCGCGCGGCGATCTCCGGCGGTTCGGCGTAGGCGTACTCGGCGACCTGCTGCATGGGCCCGGCGAGGGTGGACCAGATCTCGCTGGCCGCGGCGACGGTGGCGTCCCGGAGCAGGGCGCCGGTGTCGCCGGCGGGGAAGCGGGCCACGCCGATCCGCCAGCCGCCGAGGCCGAGGGTCTTGGACAGTCCGCTGGTGACGACGGTGCGTTCCGGGGCGGCCTCGGCGGGGCTGAGGTAGGGAGTGGTGTCCGGGTCGTGGACGAGGTCGCGGTAGATCTCGTCGGAGAGGATCAGCAGGTCCTCGGCGCGGGCCAGCGCGCACAGGTCGCGGATCAGCGCGGGCGGGGCCACGGTTCCGGTGGGGTTGTCGGGGAGGGTGAGGACCAGCAGCCGGGGGTCGGCACCGGCCGCCCGGGCCCGGTGCAGGGTCTCGCGCAGCGCGTCGGGTGCCGGGACGCCGCCGCACTCGGCGGGGACGGGCACGCCGAAGACCTTCTTGCCGGCGTAGCGGGCCTGCGGGGCGTAGCTGTTCCAGGCCGGCCGGGGCAGCAACAGGTCGCCGGGGACGACGAGTTGGAGCGCCATCAGCAGCGGTTTGCTGCCGGGGGCGACCATCACCCGGTCGGGTTCGGTGGGCAGCCGGCGGCGGGTGAAGTAGCCGGCCACGGCGCGGCGTACGCTCTCGGCGCCGGCCACCGGCCCGTACGCGGCGCGGGTCGCGCCGGCCGCCAGCTGGGCGGCGAGTTCGGGCAGGACCGGCAGCCGGGCCTCGCCGAACGCCAGGTGGACCAGTGCGGCCCCTTCGGCGCGGCGCCGGTCGACGAGCTGGTTGAGCGCCAGGTTCGGGGAGGGCGGGGCGACGGTGACGGCGGTCATGCGGGTTTCCTCTCCGCGCGGCCGGTGCGGCGGGCCGGGGCGGGGCCGGCCGGGGCGGATCCGGTCGGGGCACTGCCGCGCAGGGCGGCGGCGAGGTCGGCCGGGGTGGCGGGGTCGGGTTCGAGTTCGTCGAGCCAGGCGGCGTCGGCGGACCAGCGGGCCCGGAACGGCCGGCCGACCAGGTCGGGATTGCGGGCCTGGAGCATCCGCAGTCGGAAGTACGCCCCCTCGGGGGTCTCCTCGACGCCGTCCACGACGACCTTGCCGGGGGTGGCGGACATCACCGGGCCGCGTACGGTGCGGGCCAGTCCGGGCAGCGTGCGGTAGGCGTCGGTGAAGATCTCCACGGCCCTGGCCAGCGGGACCTTGAAGTAGTCGTGGGGGCCGGTGTCGCGCTCGACGAACAGGTAGTAGGGCACCGCGCCGGCCGCGAGTTCGGCCCGCCACAGCTCGCTCCAGACCCGGGCGTCGTCGTTGACGTGGGCGATCAGCGGCGCCTGGCAGTAGACCACCGCGCCGGTCGCGCGGATGCGGGCCAGCGCCTGCCGGGCGAGGCCGGTCGCCAGCTCCCGGGGGTGGCTGAAGTGCGCCATCACCGCGAGCTGCCGCCCGGAGGCGGTCACCCGCTCGAACAGCCGCAGGACGTCGTCGGCGTCCGGGTCGGTGACGAAGCGCTGCGGCCAGTAGGCGACGGACTTGGTGCCGATCCGGATCGTACGGACCGTGTCGACGCCGAGCAGCGGCTCCAGGTGGCCGCGCAGCCGCTCGGTGGACATCACCATCGGGTCGCCGCCGGTGACCAGCACGTCGTGGACCTCGGGGTGGTCGCCGAGGTAGCGGATCAGTCCGCCCGGGTCGGGGGCGGCGAACTTGAGGTCGGCGTCGCCGATGAACTGGGCCCAGCGGAAGCAGTAGGTGCAGTAGGCGTGGCAGGTCTGGCCCTGGCCGGGGAAGTAGAGCACCGTCTCGCGGTACTTGTGCTGCAGTCCGGGCAGGGCGACGCCGTCCTGGGTGGGGACGTTGAGCTGCTGCTGTCCGGAGGGGTGGGGGTTGAGCCGCCGGCGGATCCCCTGGACGGCCTCGCGCAGCAGCGGTGTGTCGGCGGGGTCGGCGGACAGCTTGGCCAGCTGGTCCTCGTCGGCGGGGGCGAGCATCCCGCGCTGCGGGAAGGTGAGTTGGAACATCGGGTCCTCGGGGACCCGGTCCCAGTCGATGAGCTCGGTGAGCACGTACTCGTTCACCCGGAACGGCAGCACCAGCGACACCCGGCGCACGGTCTCGCGGAGGTCGTCGGGCAGGCGGTGACGGCGGGCGATCTCGTCGAGGTGGCGGGGGCCGAACGCCCGGAAGCGGGCGGTTTCCGGCAGGCCGGCCGGCATCAGCGCTCACCTCCGGCCCGGTGCGGCTTGCGGTAGAGGTCGTCGCCGAGGACCAGGAAGTCCAGGTCCATGGCGCGGAAGGCGCGCAGCGCGTCGGCGGCGGTGTTGACGATGGGCTCGCCCTTGTCGTTGAAGGAGGTGTTGAGCAGGACCGGGGGCGCGCCGTGCCGTTCCAGGGCGTCCAGGGCGGCGCCGACCGCGGGCGCCTCGTCGCCGTGCAGGACCTGCGGCCGGGTGGTGCCGTCGACGTGGACGACACCGGGCGCGACCTGCCGGCCGAGCGCGGTGGCCTTCGCGGCGCCGAGCATGTAGCGGCTCAAGTACTCCTGCTGCTCCCAGAGCCGGGCACCGTAGCCGGGCCGGGTGACACCGGCGAAGGGCCGCCACTGCTCGCGGTTCTTGAGGGTGTTGACCCGCGTGTTGACGTCCGCGGTGTCCGGTACGGCGATGATCGAGCGCCGGCACAGCGCCCGCGGCCCCACTTCGGCCCGCCCCTGGGCGACCGCTCCCACCTGCCCGGCCAGCAGCAACCCGGTCAGCTCGTCGATGTCGAGATCCGCCCGCACCAGCCCCGAGAGGTCCAGCTCCCCCGCCGCGGACCCGCGCCCGCCCCGCCCCGGGACACCGGCCCCCGCAGCGCCCGCCCCAGGACCCGGCGCCCCCGGAATACCCTCCCCCGCCCCGCCGTTGAGGCGATCAGGGGCCCACACATCCACGCCCAGATAGGGAGTCAGCGCCCCCGCCCTCCTCCTGGGCGGCCGCACCGTCCAGGCCGCTCCGAGGGCGACCCCCGCGTCGTGCGGTACGGGCGGTACGTACAGCGGGCCGGGCAGCGTGCCGTTGGTGCTGCAGTTGAGGGCGACGCCGCCGCTCAGGCACAGCTCCTCGACGCCGGCCGCCTGACGGGTCAGCGCCGCGAGATGGGTCACGGTCTGTTCGATGAGGCGCTGGGCCGTGTACGCGACGAGGACCGCGTTCGGGTCGTCGGTGAGCCGCTCCTCGGGCGCGCGGGGGCCGTCCGCCGCGGCGATCTTGGTGTAGCGCTCCCGCCAGCGGCCGACGGTGTCGTCGTACTGCGCCTTGATCTCGTCGGCGGTGGCTGTCCCCCGGCTCTCCGCCAGCGGTTCGACGGCCAGGGCGAAGTCGTCGGCGGTGAGGTCCACCAGCGGCTCGACGTCCAGGTGGGCGGCGCGCCCGTAGGCGGCCAGGCCCATGGTCTTGCCGGCGTTGAGGAAGGAGAAGCCGAGCCAGGTGGAGGCGGCGTCGTAGGCGTAGCCGAGCGAGGCGGTGCGCTGCCAGCTGCGTTCCAGGCGGGGTGCGGCGCCGTCCTCGTAGGTCCAGATGGTGGAGGACTCGTTCTCGCCGTGGCCGTCGACGACCAGCACCCCGGCCCTGGGGAACGGCGAGGCGTAGAAGGAGGAGGCGGCGTGCGCCTGGTGGTGGGGGACGCGGACCACCTCGGGCGTGCGACCGCGGAAGTCCAGTCCGACGGCGTAGGCGAGGAACTCGGCGTCGCTGGTGAAGCGCCGCGGGTAGAGCTGTTCGCTGTCCCAGCCGAGGGCGACGACGTCGAGGTCGGCGGCGGTGATGCCGGCCTGGGCCAGGCAGAAGCGGGCGGCGCCGAACGGCTTGCGGTAGAGGGAGTGGCGGTGGCGGTTGACGCGCTCCTCTTCGGTGAAGGCGATGACCTCGCCGTCCCCGTTGACGAGGCAGGCGGCGCTGTCGTGCCAGCCGGTGGGCGGTGCGTTGACACCGAGGATCCAGGTCATGGGCGGTAGTCCTTGGTCGGGGTGGACGGTCCGGGAAGCGGGGTGAGGGAGTGGCGTACGGCGTGCCGGGCGGCGGCCAGCGCGGTGGCGCACTCCCCGGCGGTGTCGGCGACGGCGATGAGGGCGGCGAGGCGGGGCACGATGCCGCGGGGCGGCAGCCGCAGCGTGGTGCCGGGCGCGGCGAGCGGCACGGCGCGGACGATGCCGGGCACGGCCCGGGCGGTGGTGAGGTCGAGGGAGCGGACGGTGCCGTCGTGCTCGGGGTAGACGAAGCTGACCTCGGCGCAGCGGTCGTGGTGCGGGGTGAGGTCCGGGGTCCGGCCGAGTGCGAGATCGGCGGCGGCCGCGACCTGGTCGACTCCGGTGGCGAGGGTGGAAAGGAGCGGGATGAAGTCGCCGCCGAGCCGGCCGTTGACCTCGACGACGCGGGGTCCGGTGGGGGTGAGGCGGAGTTCGGTGTGGGTCAGGCCGGTGCGGATGCCGAGGGCGGTGTGCGCGTCGGCGACGACGGAGCGCACCTCGTCGGCCCAGGGCTCGTGCCGCCAGGGGGCGACGAGGTGTCCGGTCTCCTCGAAGTACGGGGCGAAGCCGAGGCGTTTGCGGGCCACGCCCACGATCCGGGCGGTGCCGTCGGCGACCGCGCAGTCCACGCTGATCTCGGGGCCGGTCAGGTATTCCTCGACGAGCGCGCCGGCGGCCCCGGGGATGCCGGGGAAGGCGGCGGTGCGCGCCTGGTCGAAGGCGTGCCGGACCTGTTCGGGGTCGGCGGCGAGGGTGACGCCGATGCTGCCGGCCAGGGCCCGGGGTTTGACGACGACCGGGCGGCCGAGTTCCTCCGCGGCGGCGAGCGCCTCGTCGGGGGTGTGGACCTCGTGGAAGCGTGCGGAGGGCACTCCGGCGGCGGCGAGCAGCCGGCGGGTGGCGAGTTTGTCGCGGCAGCGGCGGGCGGCCTCGGGGCTCATGTGCACAAGGCCCAGCCGGCGGGCGGCCTCGGCGGTGGTCTCCAGCAGGGTCTCGTCCCAGGTGAGGACGGCGCCGGGGCCGGGGTGGCCGGTGAGCAGTGCGGCGATCGCGCGGGTGGTGTCGGTGACGTCGGAGGTGTCCGCGGTACGGAACCGGTCGGCGACGTGCCGGCGCTGCCAGTCCGGTTCGGTGCGATGGACGAGGGCGGTGGTCACCCGGCCGGCGACGGTGTCCAGGGCGTAGGCGCGGTAGGGCGGGTTGCCGCAGCCGACGAGGACGAGCCGGGCGGGTGCCGCGGGGTCGACGGGGGTGCAGTCGAGCCGGGCGGTGCGCAGGGTGCGGAGGAGGGCGGCGGTCACCTCCGCGCTGCTGCGGCCGCGGAAGCGGAACCGCGCCCCGGCGTGCTCGTATCCACCGCCCCGCATCAACGCGCCCCATTCCGGGAGGACTTGGGCATACGGTCCGTCGTCGCCAGGGTATCCGGTGACGTCCCGTACCCGGCAGGGGGCCGGGACGGAGGGCGGGAGGAGCAGCCAGCCGGCCACCTCGGTGGGTGCGGGGCCCGCGGTGGCGGTCGGGTCGGGGGTGCCGGTCTGGTGGGCGAAGGCCGCGGCCATCAGGTCGATGCCGTGCACCTCGCGCCAGACGAAGGGGACTTCGGCGCCGCCGGGGCGGGCGCCGATCTCCAGGACGGTCAGTTCGCCGTGCTCGTTCTCGAAGAGTTCGAGGTGGAAGACGGACGGGCCGGTGAACAGGGCCCCGGTGGCGGCGGCGGTGATCTCGCCGATGCGGGCGAGGAGTGCGGGGTCGTCGATCTCCACCGAGCCGAGCGCCGCGCCGGTGGCGAATTCCAGGCAGGTGTGGAGGTAGCGGGAGGCCCGCCAGGGGCCGGGGCCGTCGCCGGTGTGCACCCCGTCGACGTGCAGGACCTGGTCGGGGCGCCACTGCTGGACGAGCATGCCGGTCTCCGCCGGGAAGGCGTAGCGCGCGAGGTCGGCCGGGGAGTCGAGGCGGGTGATGCCGGCGCTGGCGGTGCCGCGCCGCGGTTTGAGCAGGACCGGCCAGCCGTGCCGGGCGGCGAAGGCGGCCACCGCGTCGGGGCCGGTGGCCGCGGCGGTGGGCGGTACGGGGAGGCCGGCGGCTTCGAGCCGCTGGGCCATCAGCAGTTTGTCGCGCAGCGGCAGCAGGTCCTCGGCGCGCTGTCCGGGCAGGCCGTAGGCGTCCCGGAGGTCGGCGGCGAGGTCGAGGTCGGTTTCCTGGAGGGCGACGATCCGGGTGGGCGGGCCGAGCCGTTCGGCCAGGGCGTCGAGGGCGGCGCGGACCTCCTTGACGTTCTCGGTGCTGTCCACGAGCCGTACCGCGGCGGCCTGTTCGACGGGGAGGTGGCGGGCGGCCCGTTCGGTGGTGAGGTAGCTGACGCGGTGGACGGAGTGGTCGAGGTAGGCGGCGTAGTCGGCGTAGCGGTCGGTCCAGCGGTGCAGGACCAGGACGTGTTCGGGCACGGGCGGCCTCCTGGGGCAGGAACGAGCACGGGGGGGGTGGGGCGGGCGGCGGGGGCCGGCCGGGGTGCGGCCGCGCGGCCTCGGGGGCGCGCGGTGGGGTCCGGCGGATCTTGGCGCGGGACCGGCCGGTGCGGCGGGAGCCGCCGGGCCGCGGCGGCTGCCGGGGCCGGTGGGGGTGGGCGGTGCCGCCTCAGGGCCGCCCGGCGGCGGTGAGCAGGCCGTCGTGCAGGTCGCGGAGCAGTTCGGCGCACTGCTCGCGGCCGAGGTCCTTCGCGGTGAGCCGGACCGAGAGCCCGGCGTCGGTCTCCAGGGCGCGGGCGTAACAGCGCGGCCCGATGGTGGTGAAGGGTTCCTCCCAGGTGAGGGTGGGTTGACGGGCGTCCTGCGGGGCCTGCGGGGGTGGGGCGTCGAGCGGTGAACCGCCGGGGGTGGCCACGTAGTTGAAGGCGCAGGCCGGTTCGGCGGCGTCGGGCGTCCGGGTCCGTAGGGCGGCGACCGCGGTGACGTCGTGCATGCCGTGCCGGAAGGCGGTCAGGCCGCTCCAGTGCACCGCGTCGGCGAGCTTGACCAGGTCGTCGGTGCGGGCCTGTTCGACGAGCGCGGGGACCCACTGGTTCATCGAGGTGACCACGGTCTTCCAGCGGCCGGCGAAGCGGTTGGCGCTCATCAGGTGGACGAGCAGGGTGTCGGTGCCGCATCGGCGGGCGACGCTGCGGACGTAGGCGGCGAGGACGACGCTGGCGACGGAGACCCGGGCGCGTGCGGCGAGGGCGTGTGCGGCCGGGCGGGCGGCCGCGGAGTACAGGGTGGCCTGGACGGTGCCGCCCGCCGCTCCGGTGCGGGGCAGGGCGGCCGGCGGGGCGTGGGAGAGCAGCTGGGTCCAGTGCTCCAGGGCGGCGGCCTGCCGGCGGAGTCCGGCGGGGCCGTACTGTTCCGCGGCGAGGTCGGCGGGGCCGGGCAGGGTGGGGCCGAGGCCGTCGGGGTCGGTGAGCGCCTGCCGGAATTCCCGGTGCAGGAGTTCCTGGGCCCAGGCATCGGCGGTGATGTGGTGTTTGGCGAACAGCAGGTGGGTGGGGGTGCCGTCGCGGGTCAGCAGCCGGGCCCGCCAGCCGTGCTGCCGGCCGAGGTCGAAGGGCTCGTGGGCCAGTTCGGCGGCGCGGCGGTCGGGCGCGGTGCCGTCGTCGGATACGGCAGGCAGGGTGTCGTCGGTGTCGGCGTCGGGCGTCAACTGGCGTGGTGCGTCGGCGTTTTCGAGGTCGTAGCGGGTGCGCAGCGAGGGGTGCCGGGCGGCGAGGGTACGGAGTGCGGTGCGGACCTGTGCGGCGTCGGTGCCGCGGGGCAGCGGCCAGGCGGCGGCGTTGTTCGGTTCGTACCGCCGGTGGGCCGGCAGGTCGCGGATGTCGTGCCACACCGAGAGCTGGCCGAGCGAGAGCGGTCCGGCCGCGAGCATATGTTCCCCCATTGCTGCACTTCCATCATGCGAAAGGTGAATTCCGTGCACGGCTGACGCTGCCACAAGCTGTTGAAGTCTGTCCAGGTCGATCGGACGGCGAAGGCCGCGAAACGTGACCCACCTCACACACCAACGCCGCCGCGCCCATGAGAGCCTGATCGTCACCTTTCGAAATCCAACTTCCGTTCTGCGGAAGGATGGAGGGCGCTTCGGCCGTTTCGGCCGGGCGCTTCCCGGGGCGCCGCCGCGCACGCCGTCCGCGAGCCGACGGATCGTCATGTCCGTTCCGGCTGCCCCGGATTCACCGTTCCCGTACACCACGAGGGGTCTTCCGCACCGTGAGCACCGTGAGTCAGCCGCCCTCCGCCTCCGCCGGTCCGGGCGGGGAATTCCTCCACGACTTCCTGCTCGCCGCCGCCCGGCGCACCCCCGACGCCCCCGCCGTGATCGAGTCCGACCGGCCCGGTACGACCACCGTCACCACCTACGCCGCACTCGCCGCCCTGGTGGACGCGTACACGGACGGTCTCGGCGCGCTCGGCATCGAGACCGGCTCGCGGGTGGTCCTGGAGTCCGACACCACCGCCCGGGCCGTCGCGGCACTCCTCGCCTGCTCCCGGGCCGGCCTCACCTTCGTCCCGGTGAGCCCCGAAACCCCGCGCCGGCGGCTGGAGTCGATCCTCGCCACCGCCCGGCCCGCGCTCCACCTCCAGGCCGCGGACGGCACCCGGACGGACCTCCCGCCGGCCCTCGGCACCGCCCGGTTCGGCCCGGACGGACTGACCGTCGAGCGTGCCCCCGCAGCCCACCGGCCCCGCCGCCGGGTGCCCTGCGTCACCGACCCCGCGTACCTCGTCTTCACCTCCGGCACCACGGGGCGGCCCAAGGGCGTGGTGATGAGCCACCGCGCGGTGACCGCCTTCTACCGGGGCATGCTGGCGCACCGGATCGCCACGCCCGAGGACCGCATCGCCAGCACCTCACCGCTGCAGTTCGACTTCTCGCTGCTCAACATCGGTCTGGCGCTGGGCAGCGGCGCCGCCGTCGTCCCGGTCCCGCCGCACCTGGTGCGCTGGCCCCGGCATCTGCTGCGGGTGCTGCGGGAGACCGGCGCCACCCAGGTCAACGGCGTCCCCTCGATCTGGCGGCAGTCGCTGCGGTACGAGCCGGAGCGGCTGGCCGCCCTCGACCGGCTGCGTTCGGTGCTGTTCTGCGGTGAGGAGTTCCCGCTGCCCGAACTGCGCCGGCTCCAGGAACTGCTGCCCGCGGCCCGCATCATCAACTGCTACGGCGCCACCGAGTCGATGGCCTGCTCCTTCGAGGACGTGCCGCGCCCGCTGCCGGACGACGTGGAGCGGCTGTCCATCGGCGTCGCCCACCCCGGCGCGGAGCTGCTGCTCGTCGACGCGTCGGGGGCGGTCGTCGACCGGCCGGGGGTGCCCGGGGAGCTCCATCTGCGCAGTCCCGCGCTGTTCTCCGGGTACTGGGACGACCCGGAGGCCACCCGCGCCGCGCTGGTCCCCGACCCGCTGTGCCCGCAGTCCGGCCAGGTCGTCCTGCGCACCGGCGACCTGGCCGTACGCGGCGAGCGCGGTGAGTACTACTTCTGCGGCCGGACCGACTCCCAGGTGCAGATCAACGGCAATCGCATCGAACTCGCCGAGGTGGAGCGGCGGTTGACGGAGTTCCCCGGTGCCGCCGCCGCGACCGCACTGGCCCTGCCCCTCCCCGGCGGCGGCCTCGAACTCACCGCCTTCGTGGTCCCCGGCGCCGGCCCGACCCCGCCGGACGCCGGCGCGCTGCGGGAGTTCTGCGCCGAGACCCTGCCGCCGTACATGGTCCCGCAGCAGATCCAGCTGCTGGACGCGCTGCCCGTCACGGCGAACGGCAAGGTCGACCGCGCGGCCCTGGCGGACGCCGCCGCCCGGGGCGCGGCACCGGCCGTGCCCGGCGGCGGCCCGCAGTGACCGACCACCCGCAGGAGGTACCCGTGAGCAGCACCGACGCCCCCGCACCGGTGCCCGGGGCGCCCGCACCCGGCCGGCTGCGCCGCTACGTCCGGGTGCGGGCGGGCGGACTGCCCGCCGCGTTCTGGGTGCTGTGGGGCGGCTCGCTGGTCAACCGCCTGGGCTCGATGGTCAATCCGTTCCTCAGCCTCTATCTGACCGGCGTCCGCGGCCTCCCGCTCGCCGACACCGGGCTGATCCTCGCGGTGGTCGGCATCGGCTCGGTCGTCTCCCAGCCGCTGGGCGGCTTCCTCGCCGACCGGTTCGGCCGCCGGGTGGCGCTGACCGGCGGGATGCTGGCGAACGGCGCGACCCTGCTCACCCTCGGCCACGCCCACGGCCTGACCGTGCTGCTCCCCGCGTGCTTCACGCTCGGCGTCACCCTCGACCTCTTCCGCCCCGCCGCCCAGGCCCTGGTCGCCGACGCGGTGCCCGCCGCCGACCGCACCCGCGCCTTCGGACTGCTGCTCTGGGCGGTCAACCTCGGCTTCTCGGTCGCCATGGTGCTGGGCGGCCGGCTCGCCTCCCACGGCTACGAGTTGATCTTCTGGATCGACGCGGGCGCCTGTACGTTCTTCGGGGTGCTGGTGTGGCTGGCGGTCCCGGAGACCCGACCGGCCGCCCGGGACCGCACCGCCGGCAGCTACCGCACCGTCCTCGCCGACCGCACCATGCTCGCCTTCGCCGGGATCATCGTGGTCTACGCGGTCGTCTTCCAGCAGGCGTTCGCCACCCTGCCGCTGGCGATGCGCGGCACCGGCCTGTCCAGCGGCGCGTACGGCCTGGTGATGGGCGTCAACGGCGCCGTCGTGATCGCCCTGCAGCCGCTGATCGGCCACCGGCTGGCCGCCCACGACAAGAGCCGGGTCCTGGCCGCCGGGTTCGCCCTCGCGGCAGGCGGCAACGCGGTGGCGGCCACCGCCTCTGCCACCACCGGATACGCGCTGGCCGTCGCGGTCTCCACGGTCGGCGAGATCCTGGTCTTCGCGGTCACCGCGGCGGTCGTCGCCGATCTGGCGCCGGCCCCGCTGCGCGGCCGCTACAACGGCGTGATCGGCATGGCCTGGGGCACCGGCTTCCTGATCGCCCCCGTCGCCGGCACCCGTCTGCTCACCCTCAGCGCCCCCGTCCTCTGGCTGACCTGCGTCGCCCTGTGCCTGCTCGCCGCGGCCGGCCAGCTGTCCCTGGCACCGGCGCTGCGCCGCCGCGCCACCGGCTGACCGGCGAACCGCCGCACCGCGCACCGGAAGGAACCGCACGTGAAGAAAGTCCTGCTGATCGAGCCCGATGTCGCCGCGGGCGAGGACCTGCTGACCGCGGCCGCCGGCCTGGGCCTCACGGCCTACGCCGCCACCCACGAGGACGTGTACGCGCGCTACCGCCCCGAACTGAAGGCACGGATCGCCGCGCCGGTCTTCACCGACTTCGGTGACCCCGCGGCCGCCCGCGCCGAACTGGCCGCCTTCTGCCGCGCCCACGGCGTGGCCGCCGTCGTCCCCTGCTGGGAGTTCCTCACCCCGCTCGCCACCCGGCTCGCCGCGGACCTGGGCCTGCCCGGCCACCGGCCCGAACTCGCCGAAGCCGGGCGCAACAAGCACCTGATGGCCGAGGCGTTCGCGGCCCGCGGCGTACCCGCCCCGCGCACGGTGGCGGCGCCGGACGCCGCGGCCCTGGCCCGCCGGATCGCGGACGCGCAGCTGTCCTTCCCACTCGTCGTCAAACCGGCGGAGAACGCCGCCTCGATCGGGGTGTCCGTCGTCCGGTCGGCCGCCGGACTCCCGGCCGCCGCCGGCCTCGCCGGCTCCGAGACGCACAAGCCCTCGCACGGCATCGCCCTGGACCGCACGCTGCTGGCGCAGGAGTACGTGCCCGGCGAGGAGTTCAGCGTCGAGACGATCGTGGCCGGCGGCGAGCCCCACCACCTCGCGGTCACCGAGAAGTTCACCACCGACGGCACCCACCGCGCCGAACTGGGCCACACGGTGCCCGCCGAACTCCCCCACGACGTCCGGGCGGAGGTCCTCGCGGCGGCCACCGCGGCGTGCACGGCCCTGGGCCTGCGCCACGGCGTCGCGCACACCGAGGTGAAGATCGGCCCCCGGGGCCGCCCGTACGTCCTCGAAGTGGGCGCCCGGCCCCCGGGCGACCACATCATGAAGCTGGTCGAGGAGGCGCTCGGCATCGACATGGCCCGCGCCTGCCTCCAGGCCGCGCTGGGCGAACGCCCCGACGTGACGCCGCGCCGGGCGGCGGCCGCCGCGATCCGTTTCCTCACCGCGCCGGAGGCCGGCACCCTGCGCCGGGTCGGTGCCCTCCCCCGGGGAGAGCACATCGTCGCCACCGCCCTGTCGAAGCTGCCCGGCGACCAGGTCGGCGCCCCGCACGACAACCTCGGCCGGATCGGCCGGATCATGCTCCGGGCCGACACCGCCACCGAGGTCAACAAGGCGGCGGCCGCGGCGCTGGAGTCCGTCACGGTGGAGCTTGCGACCCGCTGGTGAGCGACCGCGAAAGACCTACCGAATCCGTCGCATCAAAAGATCTGGACAACGAATTCCGCCGCCCTGTAGATAAGAGGCCATGGAATCAGAAGACGATGCCTCCATGGCGGCCCGGCCCGCCCGCGGCCTGTCGCAGACCGCGCGCACCCGCCACCGCCGGCTGCGCGAGCAGGGCCGCACCGACCGCGCGGCGCTCGACGCCGTCCTGGCCGACGGCTTCCTCTGCCACCTCGGCGTGCTGGTGGACGGCACACCGCTGGTCGTCCCCACGGTCTACGGCGCGGACGGCAGCACGCTCTACGTCCACGGCTCGGTCGCCAGCCGCAGCCTGATCGCCTCACCCGCGGCCGAGGTCTGCGTCACCGTCACCCATGTCGACGGCCTGGTGCTTGCCCGTTCCGTCTTCGAACACGGCGTCAACTACCGCAGCGCGATGGTGATCGGCACCCCGCGCCCGGTCACCGACCCCGAGGAGAAGCTGGCCGGGCTGCGCTGCCTGACCGAGCAGGCCGCGCCGGGCCAGTGGGACTACGCCCGCCGCCCCCACCGCAAGGAGCTCGCCGCGACCGCGCTGCTGGCGCTCTCCCTCGACGAGGCGTCCGTGAAGGTCCGTACCGGACCGCCGGACGACGGCGACGGGCCCGACGCCGCGCTCGGCCTGTGGGCGGGGGTGCTGCCGCTGCACACCACCTGGGGCCCGCCGGAGGCCGACCCGCTGCTGCCCGCCGGCATCACCCCGCCCGCACACCTCACCGCGCTGGCCACCGGGGCGCCACGAAACGGCTGACGGGTCCTCTAGGGCCTGTCGTCAAATTCCCGTCTGCCCCGCGACGCCTGGCACGCACTCTCGCCGCACCGAGCGAAAGCCCAAGTACTCCAGTACGAGGACTTCCACCCGGCACTCCCCCAGCCTTCGGCCGGGGGGACCCCCAGAGCACGCACCAGACGCCGCGCTGCCGCCCTTCGGGCAACGACGGGAATTTGACGACAGGCCCTAGCGTGGAGGGATGGACGAGACGGGACCCGACGGGCCGCCGCCGGACACCGGCGAGGTGAACTTCCCCGCCCATCGGGCGGCGCGGTGCCGCGGACTTGCCGAACTGGACGGCCAGATCGCCCGCTGCCGCGCCTGCCCCCGGCTGGTGGCCTGGCGCGAGCAGGTCGCCGCGCACCCCCGTGCGGCGTTCCGGGACTGGGAGTACTGGGGGCGGCCGGTCCCCGGCTTCGGGCCCGAGGACGCCGCGCTGGCGGTCGTCGGCCTGGCACCGGCCGCGCACGGCGGCAACCGCACCGGCCGGATGTTCACCGGGGACGCCTCGGGGGACTTCCTGTTCGCCGCGCTCCACGCGGTGGGCCTCGCCTCACAACCCACCGCCACGCACCGGGACGACGGCCTGGAGCTGTACGGGGTGCGGGTGACCGCGCCGGTGCACTGCGCCCCGCCGGAGAACAAGCCGACCCCGGCCGAGCGGGGCACCTGCCGGCCCTGGCTGGCCGCCGAACTGGAGCTGCTCGCCCCGACGTTGCGGGCGGTCGTGGCGCTCGGGGCCTTCGGCTGGCAGGCGCTGCTGCCCGTGCTCGGCGAGGCGGGCTGGCCGATCCCCCGTCCGCGCCCCGCGTTCGGCCACGGCGCCGAGCTGACCCTGCCCGCCACCGGCCGGCGGCCCGCACTGAAGGTCCTGGGGAGCTACCACCCCAGCCAGCGCAACACCTTCACCGGCAAGCTCACCTTCGACATGCTCGTCGACCTGCTCAGCCGCGCCGCCGACGTGGCCGGACTGTCCGGCTCCTCGCCCCGGCGGCCCTGACGCCCGCCCAACTGCCCGCGGCCGTACGGGAGATGACATCCCGTACGGCCGCATCGCTTCGAGGTGGCCCGGCGGTGCGGCCGGGCCGTGCCGCGGCTACTGCGCGACCGGGCGGCGGCCGCCGCGGCCGCGGCCCCGGCGCGGCGGGCGGCCCGCGCGGGACCGGGTGGTGCGCGCGGCCGGCGCCTTCGCGGCCGTGGCCTGTGCCGGAACCTCGATGGTGACCGCGACACCGGACGGCTCGCGCGCCCCCGTGAGGCGGACCAGTTCCTCGTCGCTGGACTTGAGGCGGGTGGTCGCCGGGGTGATCCCGGCGTCCCGCATCAGCCGGGTCATCTCGCGCTTCTGGTCGGGCAGCACCAGCGTGACCACCCGGCCGGACTCCCCGGCCCGGGCGGTGCGGCCGCCGCGGTGCAGATAGTCCTTGTGGTCGGCCGGCGGATCGACGTTGACGACCAGGTCGAGCGCGTCGACGTGGATGCCGCGGGCCGCGACATTGGTCGCCACCAGCGCGGTGACCTGGCCGTTCTTGAACTGGTCCAGGGTGCGGTTGCGCTGCGGCTGGGTGCGGCCGCCGTGCAGCGCCGCCGCGCGCACCCCGCTTGCCAGCAGGCGCTTGGCGAAGCGGTCGGCGGCGCGCTTGGTGTCGACGAAGAGGATCACCCGGCCGTCACGGGCCGCGATCCGCAGCGCGACGGCCTTCTTGTCGGTCTCGTCCGCGAGGTGCAGCACATGGTGCTCCATCGTGGCGACCGCGCCCGCCGACGGGTCGACGGAGTGCACGACCGGGTCGGTCAGGAACTGCCGGACCAGCCGGTCCACGTTCCGGTCCAGGGTGGCCGAGAACAGCATCCGCTGCCCGCCCGGCTCGACCTGCGCGAGGAGCGCCGTGACCTGCGGCAGGAAGCCCATGTCGGCCATCTGGTCGGCCTCGTCGAGCACGGTCAGGCGCACCTGTCCGAGCACGCAGTCGCCGCGCTCGATGAGGTCCTTGAGCCGCCCGGGGGTGGCGACCAGCACCTCGGCGCCGCGGCGCAGCGCGGCGGCCTGCTTGGTGATCGACATCCCGCCCACCACGGTCGCGATGCGCAGCTGCACGGAGGTGGCGTACGGCAGCAGCGCGTCGGTGACCTGCTGGGCGAGTTCGCGGGTGGGCACCAGGACCAGGGCGAGCGGTGCGCGCGGGGTGGCCCGCAGCCCGGCGGTGCGGGCCAGCAGCGACAGCCCGAAGGCGAGCGTCTTGCCGGAGCCGGTGCGGCCGCGGCCGAGGAGGTCGCGGCCGGCGAGCGAGTTGGGCAGGGTGGCGGCCTGGATGGGGAACGGCTCGGTCACGCCCTGTGCCGTGAGCGTCTTCTGCAGGGCCGCCGGCAGGTCGAGCTCCGCGAAGGACGCGACGGCGGGCAGCGCGGGGACCACCGGGTCGGGCACGGTGAATTCCTGCGGCGGGGCGGCCTTGCGGGCCGTGGCCTTCCCGCCCGCCGCCTTCCCGCCGGACGTGCCCGCGGCCTTGCCCGGGGAGTTCCTGCGCCGGGGGTTTCCGGATCCGGCGGGCCGGGGCGTACCGGTGCGGTGCGGGCGTGCGGAGCGAGCCAATGGGGTTCCTTTCCAGGGGGCCTGGGACAGTACGGGGCCGGGGCCCGACGAGCCCCCATCCGGAAAGGCGTGAACCGGCCGGAAAACAGCAAGTGCGCCTGCGGACCATTCCCGTCAGGCGCACATCATGATCATGGGTACCGAACTGCAACCCTGGCACCCTAGCACGCCGGCCGCTCACAGCAGTCCGGTGATCATGTCAGAGCCGTTCGACTCCCCTGCGCGCCGGGGCCCCTACGGGCGTCCGCGGTCCCGTTCCTCCAGGTCGGCCAGCATCGCATCGGCGAGGTCGCGCTCGGCGGCATAGAACCGCTCGGACCACTTCAGCACCAGCGCCGGACCCGACCGGGCCTCCGCGTCGCGGGCGGCCGCCGCGTCGGCCTCGGCGCGCTGCCGCATCGTCTCGGCGAACTCCCGGTGCCGGCCCAGGACTTCCCGCATCCGGTCGTCCTCCAGCAGATGGCCGAGCCACAGCCGCAGCATCACCCCGTGTTTGAGGACCGGGGGCTCCACCGGCGCCTCGCGGGCCCACCGGCGGACCGCCGCCATCCCCTCGTCGGTGATCACATAGACCCGCTTGTCGCGGTGGCCGGTCTCCTGGGCGACCGTCCGCGAGCTGACGTAACCGGCCTTCTCCAGGCGCTTGAGCTCGCCGTAGATCTGGCTGAAGGACGGGCTCCAGTAGAAGAAGCGCAGCGACCGGTCCGACCACTTCTTCAGGTCGTAGCCGGACAGCTCCTCGCCGAAGGAGAGCAGTCCGAGCACCGCCCAGCCGGTGGCCGGCAGCTCCGGCCGCTCCGCGTCGCCGGCGTCCGCCGCGTCCGGCTTCTTCTCCGTCACGTTGCGCAGTCTACGGTCCGGCGCCGCCACGGCCGGGTCCGGAAGGCGCCAACTCCCTTGCGCCGGGGCCCCGGGCCGCGGCGCGCGGTGCGGACCGCGGCCGGTCGGCCAATAGTGGAAAGGTGAGCATCCAGGGCCTGCGCGGGCACCGCTCGGTGGTGGGCAACGCGGTCCGTGTGACCACCGCGGCCTGCGTCGGCTTCTACCTCTGCCGCTACGGGCTCGGCCTGACCGCGATGGCGGTGTACGCCGCCTTCACCGCGGTGTCGCTGGGCGCGCTCGCCCGCATCCCCGGGTCCGGGCGGCAGCGGGCCGCGACCGTGCTCACCGCGGTCCCGGCCGGTCTGCTGCTGCTCACCCTGGGCACGCTGCTGGCGGTACGGACCTGGGCCGCGGTCCTCGGCATGCTCGTCGTCGGCTTCGTCATCGCCTACGCGGGGACCACCGGCCCGCGGATCGCCGGGGCGGCCCCCGGTATGCAGCTGCTCTACATCCTGCCGTGCTTCCCGCCGTACGCCCCTGAGCTGCTGGGCCAGCGGCTGGCCGGTTTCCTGCTGGGTGCGGCCCTGCTCGCGGCCGCCCAGCGGTTCCTGCTGCCCGAACCGGACACCCCGCCGTTCCGCCGGCTGCTGGCCGGGGCCGCCGACGCGGCCGCGGACCTCGCCGAGCTGCACGGCGCGCCGGCTCCCGGACCGCTGCTGGACCGGGCCCGGTCCGCCGCCGACGCGCTGCGGCCGTCCCGGGTCCCGCCGGCCGACCGGCCCGCCTCCCCCACCGTCGCCCACAAGGCCATGCAGCACGCCGCCGAGGCGGCCCGCACCCTGCTGGCCCGGCTCGACGCCCTGCACACCGCCGAGGACGCGCACCGCGCCTACCGGCCCGAGACGGTCGCCCTGCTGACCGGCATCGGCGAGGCCGCCCGCGGGGCCGCCCGGGCGCTCCGCGACGGCCGCAGGCTGCGGCCCGGGCAGGGGCCGCAGGCCGCGGACCTGGAGCGCGAGCTGGGGCCCGTGCGCACCCACCAGGCCCTGGACACCCTGG
Source organism: Streptomyces sp. NPDC107765 (assembly GCF_055657085.1). NCBI lineage: Bacteria > Bacillati > Actinomycetota > Actinomycetes > Kitasatosporales > Streptomycetaceae > Streptomyces > Streptomyces sp. NPDC107765. The sequence continues at coordinate 151,566 of NZ_JBVKBL010000019.1, forward strand.
AGCGGCTGGACGCCGACGACCGGCTGGTCTATCTGCGCCGCCGGTCGCTGGTGGTGCAGGCCGCGGACGCCACCGTCGTACTGGTGCTGGCCACCCGGCTGCTGTTCGGCGACCGCAGCGTCGACCGGGACACCGCCGGGCACGCCTTCGGCTACGCCCGCGTGCACGCCCCCGCGCTGTGGTGGCTCCGGCTGACCAGCCACCTCACGCCGCGTTCGGTGATCTTCCAGAACGCCTGCCGGTTCGCGCTCGGGCTGGCCGCGGCCCGGGCGGTCGCCGGGGTGCTCGACCTCCAGCACGGCTTCTGGGTACTGCTGGCGACCCTGACGCTCACCCGGACGACGAGCCTGGAGACCCGCTCCGCGATCCGGCAGGCTCTGCTGGGCACCCTGGCCGGCGCGGTACTGGCCGGTGGGCTGCTGGTCCTGGTGGACGACCGGGCGGCGGTGTACGCGGTCCTGCTGCCGCTGGTGATGCTGCTGGCGTTCACGCTGGGGCCGCTGCGCGGGCTCGCCTGGGCGCAGGGCGGGTTCACCCTGGTCGTCGCCACGCTGTTCGCGCAGGTCTCCCGGGTCACCTGGCACCTCGCGCCGGTCCGGCTGACCGACGTCCTGACGGGCAGCGTCATCGGGCTGATCTGCGGCCTGGTGGCCTGGCCGCGGGGCGCGGGGAGAGAGCTGCGGCGCAGCATGGCGGCGCTGTCCGCGGCGATCGCCGCGTCCATCGGGCGGACCGCCGACCGCGTCGTGGACCGGACCGGGGCCGACCGGACGGGTGCCATGACGGCGACGGGCGGGCCGGGCACCCCGGGGCGCGACGCCGAGGCGGACCTCGGGGCGATCAACCGTGCGCTGGCGCTGGCGCGGGAGAGCCTGGCCCAGTACCAGTGCGAGCCGCGGGAGCGCACCGCCCGGCAGCCGGACTGGCCCGTGGTGCTGGTCGCCGCGGCGGACGCCCGGCGCGGCGAACGGCTGCTGCCCGGCCGCCCGGGCCGGATCATCCACCGGGAGACCGGGGACCGGCTGCGGCGGGCGGCGGACGACACCGCGGCCGGCTACCGGGCGCTCGCCCGGCAGCTGGGCGCCGACCACATCGCGCCGCCGGACCGCAGCCCGCCGCTGGACCTCCGCGGGTTGCTGGCGGTCGTCCAGCGGATCCCGCGGGACAGCCCGGACCGGGAGGCCCGGGCGCTGGCCGCGGCACTGCTGCTGGACTCGGTCATCTGGCTGGACGGGCTCACCACCGATCTGAGCCGCATCCAGGAGGAGATCTGACGTCGGTCCGGGCCCGGCGGTCCGGATCTGTCAGGGCAGCGCGGAGCCCGTCCGCCGGGCACGGCCCCGGGCCGGAGGTGCTGGGCGCGCTCGCGGACGTCCGGGGCTGTGACCGGACGCGCCGGGGGAGGTGGGTGTGGCTCCGGCGCGGTCAGCCGGCGGAGTCGGATGCGGCCAGCACGCGGACCGTGCCGAGCCCGGGGTCGGTGGCGTCGGGCAGGTTCATGCCCGCCTCGACGCCGGAGCACAGATAGCGCAGGACGGGTTCGGTGAGCCGCTCACCGGGCAGCACGGCCGGGATCCCGGGCGGATACGGGGTGATCATCTCGGCCGCGACCCGGCCCGCGGCCTCCGCCGGCGGGATGTCCTCGGTGTCGCCGAAGAAGGCGTCCCGGGGAAGGCAGGTCTGTTCCATGCGCAGCCCTTCGGGGTCCGGCACCTGGACGCTGGGCGCGGGCCGCAGGTCCGCCGCCGCGTGGGCGAGGTCCTTCAGCGCGGTCAGCAGGGCGCCGGTGGTCTCCTCGTCGTCGGCGTGGGTGAGCTGGGTGGAGATCCGGCGGTGGTCGGCGAGGTGCGCGTCGAGGTGACGGTGTTCGCGGAGCCAGTCCGCCGCGCGGTAGCCGGTCGTGCCCAGGCCGCTGACGTCGATGACGACGGGCAGCGGGTCGAAGTCGTCGGCGAGTCCGGGGCCGCACAGGTCGGCGCGGTCGTTGACGTGCAGTCCGTCGATCGCCTCGACGGCGGTGCGGACCTCGGCGGCCAGGTCCAGGGCGCGGCCGAGCAGTTCCCGGCCGTGCAGGGCCATCTGGCGGCGCCAGCCGTCCAGCCCGGCGTAGATCAGCACCGACGGGCTGGTGGTGCCCAGCAGATCGGCCCTGATCTTGAGCTTGGCCGGGTCGATCAGGTCGCCCTGGAGGTGGAAGACCGAGCCCTGTTCCAGGCCGCTGCCCATCTTGTGGATGCTGGTGACGCAGACATCGGCCCCGGCGTCCATCGCCCACGACGGCAGGCCGGGGTGGAACGGCAGGTGGGCGCCCCACGCCTCGTCCACGATCAGCGGGCGGGACCGGCGGTGGCAGACGTCGGCGAGGGCCCGCAGGTCGGTGCAGGTGCCGTACGGGGTGGGGCTGGTGACCAGCGCCCCGCGGGCGTCGGGGTGCGCGGCGAAGGCCCGCTCGTACTCTTTTGCGGACGGGGCGTGGGCCAGGTGCCGGTCGGCGTCCCAGCGGGGCTCCACCCACACCGGCCGGATGCCGGACAGGATCAGCCCGGACACCACGGATTTGTGGGCGTCCCGGCCGATCAGCAGTTTCTCGTGCGGGCCGGCGACGGTCAGCATCGCGGCCTTCACCGACAGGGAACTCCCGCAGGTGGAGAAGAACGTGTGGTCGGCGTGCACCGCGTCGGCCATCAGCCGTTCGGCGCGCTCCAGCACCTCTCCCCTGGTGCGCCGGTCGTCGAGCCCTCCGGAGGCGAGGACGTCGCCGCGGAAGACGGCGTCGCCGAGCACCGCCCGTACCTCCGGGTCGGCGCCGCGGGCCTGTTTGTGGCCGGGCGGGGTGAAGGGCAGCCGGCCCTTGGTGCGGTGGTCGGCGAGGGCTTGCAGGACGGGGGCGGTGGTGTGGTCGGCCATGGCTACTCCAGCAGCCCGGCCACCACGCGCAGGTCCGAGACCAGGCCGGCGTAGGCCTCGGCGCGGTCGTCGGAGCGCAGGACGGACGACGGGTGGACGGTGGCCACCACCAGCCCGCGCTCGCTCTCGATCGGTGCGCCCCGCTCCTTCGTCACCCTGAACGAAGAACCGAGGAGGGTCTTGGCGGCTGTGGCGCCGAGCACCACGATCACCTCCGGGTCGAGTTGGGCCAGTTCGGCGTTGAGCCAGGGCCGGCAGGCGGTCATCTCCCGCAGGCTCGGGGCCTTGTGGATGCGGCGTTTGCCGCGGGCGGCGACGGTGAACTTGAAGTGCTTGACGGCGTTGGTGAAGTACGCCTGGCGCTCGTCGAGGCCCCCTTCGTTCATCGCCTTGCGCAGCAGCCGTCCGGCCGGGCCGACGAACGGCTCGCCCTGGCGGTCCTCCTGGTCACCCGGCTGTTCCCCGACGAACACGGTCCGGGCCGAGGCGCTGCCGGCGCCGAAGACGGTCTGCGTCGCGTCGCGGAAGAGCGGGCAGCCCTGGCAGTCGGCCGCGGCCCGCCGCAGCGCCGCCAGACCGCCGCGGGCGGGCAGGTACGGCGTGGCGTCGTACCCCTCCCCCGCGTCCGTAGGCTCCTCCACGAGCGGCACCGCCTTCCCCTTCGTGCGGCCGCCGCGCTTCCCCGGCGGCCCACCGCAACGGGTTCCCGGACCGGGCCGCGGTTAACGCCCGGGCAGCGGTTTTGCACCGGATGCGCGGTGGCCGGAGGGTGCCCGCCCGGGTGCGGATGGCCCGGCCGGAACCGATCCTGAAGCAGTGGAGTGGCGCGTGACGTGTGACCTCCCGCCGCTCGGGCACCCGCCGGGACAGGAGCCCGAGGGCGACCGCAGCGGGCCCGGTCCCCGGGGCCGGGCCCAGGAACGAACCCGACCAAGGCAGCGTGTCGCGGTACGGCCGTGACAGCGGAACGGACACACATGAGCAATGGATTCATGGGTCCGGAGGGTTACGGCCCGGACCCGTTCGGTGAATTCCTCGCGCGCTTCTTCGGCAGCGCCGCGAAGTCGACGGGCGGGGAGGCGGGGCAGCCGCTGCCCCGGCAGGCGGACATCGCGCGCCTGATGAGCGGGCCCGCCCGGGACCTGGTGACCTCCGCCGCCTCGTACGCCGCCGAGCACGGCAGCACCGAGCTCGGCACCGAGCACCTGCTGCGGGCGGCGCTGTCCGCGGAGCCGACCCGGAGCCTGCTGCGGCAGTCGGGGGCGGACCCGGACGCGCTGGCGGCCGAGATCGACCGGAGCGCCGGCAGCGGGCCGCGGCAGTCCAGCGTGGCGGTGACCCCGGCGGTGAAGCGGGCGCTGCTGGGCGCGCACGACCTGGCGCGGGACCACGGCGCGTCGTACATCGGCCCGGAACACGTGCTGGACGCGCTGGCCGCCAACCCGGACTCGGCGGCGGGCCGGATCCTCAACCTCGCCCACTTCGACCCCAACGCCGCACCCCAGAGCGGTCACGGCCCCTCCGCGCACCACTCCGGGGGCGAGCACGGCGCCGCGCCCAAGCACGACACCCCGACCCTCGACAAGTACAGCCGCGATCTGACCGACATCGCCCGGGCCGGCCGGATCGATCCGGTGATCGGCCGCGAGGAGCAGATCGAGCAGACCATCGAGGTCCTCTGCCGCCGGGGGAAGAACAATCCGGTGCTGGTGGGCGACGCGGGCGTGGGCAAGACCGCGATCGTCGAGGGGCTGGCGCAGCGGCTGGCCGACGGCGAGGTGCCGGACATCCTGGCGGGCCGCCGGGTGGTCGCCCTGGACCTGACCTCCGTCGTGGCCGGCACCCGCTACCGCGGCGACTTCGAGGAGCGGATGAACGCGATCATGGAGGAGGTCCGGGCCCACCCGGACTCGCTGATCATCTTCATCGACGAGCTGCACACGGTCGTCGGGGCCGGCGGCGGCAGCGGCGACGGCGGTTCGCTGGAGGCGAGCAACATGCTCAAGCCCGCCCTGGCCCGCGGTGAGCTGCACGTGATCGGCGCGACCACGCTGGAGGAGTACCGGCGGCACATCGAGAAGGACGCCGCGCTGGCCCGCCGCTTCCAGCCGATCCTGGTGCCCGAGCCGACGGTCGAGGACACGGTGGCCATCCTGCGCGGACTGCAGGACCGCTACGAGGCCCACCACCAGGTGCGGTACACCCCCGAGGCGCTGCGTGCCGCCGTCGAGCTCTCCGACCGCTACATCACCCACCGCTTCCTGCCCGACAAGGCCATCGACCTGCTCGACCAGGCCGGTGCGCGGGTGCGGCTGCGCTCGGGCACCAAGACCACCGACGTGCGGGCGCTGGAGCGCGAGGTGGAGCAGCTGGCGATGGACAAGGACCAGGCGGTGGCGTCGGAGCAGTACGAGCGGGCGACCGAACTGCGGGACCGGCTCGCGGAGCTGACCGCGCGGATCGAGGCCGCCCAGGGGTCGGCGCCGAGCGGGGACGGCCGGATCGTGTCGGTCACCGGCGAGGACATCGCCGAGATCGTGTCCCGGCAGACCGGTGTGCCGGTCAGCAGCCTGACCCAGGAGGAGAAGGAGCGGCTGCTGGGGCTGGAGGAGCGGCTGCACACCCGGGTGATCGGGCAGGACGACGCCGTCACGGCGGTCTCCGAGGCGATCCTGCGGTCGCGCGCCGGGCTCTCCGACCCGGACCGCCCGATCGGCAGCTTCCTCTTCCTGGGCCCCACCGGGGTGGGCAAGACGGAGCTGGCCCGGGCGCTCGCCGAGGCGCTGTTCGGCAGCGAGGACCGCATGGTGCGGCTGGACATGAGCGAGTACCAGGAGCGGCACACGGTCAGCCGGCTGGTGGGTGCGCCGCCCGGGTACGTCGGCCACGAGGACGCCGGCCAGCTGACCGAGGCGGTGCGGCTGCACCCGTATTCGCTGCTGCTGTTCGACGAGGTGGAGAAGGCCCACCCGGACGTCTTCAACATGCTGCTGCAGGTGCTTGACGACGGGCATCTGACGGACTCCCAGGGCCGCACCGTCGACTTCAAGAACACCGTCATCGTGATGACCAGCAACCTGGGCTCGGAGGCGCTCAGCGGCGGGCGCGGGGTGCTGGGCTTCGGCCCGGACATGACCGGGCCGGAGGCCGGTGACGGGGCCCGGGAGCGGGCGCTGGCCAGTCTGCGCGAGCACTTCCGCCCGGAGTTCCTCAACCGGCTCGACGAGATCATCGTGTTCCGCCGGCTCACCGACGAGCAGCTGCGGCAGATCACCGGCCTGCTGCTGGACGGCACCCGGCGCCGGCTGCACGCCCAGGACATCTCCGTGGACTTCCGCCCGGAGGCCGTGGACTGGCTCACCCACCGCGGCCACCAGCCCGAGTACGGGGCCCGCCCGCTGCGGCGCACCATCCAGCGCGAGGTCGACAACGCGCTGTCGCGGCTGCTGCTGGACGGCGCGCTGTCCGCGGGCGACGAGGTGTGCGTGGAGGTGGCGGACCAGGAGCTGACGTTCCGCATCAACCAACCCGAAAGGACGTAGCGAGGCGGGGCAGAAGCTGCAGCAGAGCCTTCGGGAACGGGCGGACGGAGGGAGGACCGGTGCGGGCACTGGGGCCGCGTCAGACGTCGGAGGGCCGCGACGAGTCGCCGGAGGAACGGGCCGACCGGCGGTGGATCGAGCTGCTCCAGGAGGTGCGGGTCATCCAGACCGGGGTGCAGATCCTCTTCGGTTTCCTGCTCACCGTGGTCTTCACCCCGCGGTTCCCGACGCTCAGCCACACCGACCAGCTCATCTACGTGGTGACGGTGCTGCTGGGCGCGGCCACCACGGGCGCACTGATCGGCACGGTGACGTTCCACCGGCTGGTCACCGGTCACCGCCTCAAGCCGGAGACGGTGGTGTGGGCGTCGCGGCTGGCGCTGGTGGGCCTCGTGCTGCTGCTGGCGACGGTCGCCTCGGCGCTGCTGCTGATCCTGCGGCTCGCGATGCGCGACGCGGTCGTGCCCTGGATCGTGGTGGGGATGGTCGTCTGGTTCGCGCTCTGCTGGTTCGCGCTGCCGGCGTGGGCCCTGCGCCGGTACTCGTCGAGGGAGTGAGCCCCGCCCCGGGCGCCCGGCCCGGCGGCCGGGGGCATGATGGTCACAGGGGGATCCGCGAAGACGGAGGTCGAACGCCATGGTTCCGTTGCTTCTGGTCCTGCTCATCGTCCTGATCTTCTTCGGGCTGGGCTTCGTGCTGAAGGCACTGTGGATCGTCGCCCTGGTGGCGCTGGCGATCTGGCTGGTCGGGTTCCTCGTCCGCTCGCCCGGGCCGGATGGCGGGCGCGGCCGCTGGTACCGCTGGTAGCGCCGGCCTCACGGGCCGTCGTCCGGCACGCACAGGGGAGGTTTCCATGACGCAGAACATCTGGGGTTACCAGGACAGCGTGGGGTACGTGGCCGGGACCGATCTCACCGGTTTCGCCGTCGAGGCGATCGACGGCACCGTCGGGTCGGTCGACGAGCACTCCGACGAGGCCGGGGCCAGCTATCTGGTCGTCGACACCGGGGTGTGGATCTTCGGCCTGGAGATCCTGCTGCCGGCCGGGCTCATCTCCTCGATCGACCTGGACCGCAGCACGATCTACCTCGCGTGCACGAAGAAGGACATCGAGGACGCCCCAGAGTTCGAGCGGGAGAAGCACATCGGGGACGACGAGTACCACCGGATGCTGGCCGGTCACTACGGCGCCCCGCACACCTGAGCCGGCCGGCCGCGGCGGACGCCGACGGGCGCGGGGGGGGGGGAGAAGGAAGGGGAGGGGGCGACCCCATGTCCCCCCCTCTCTTCCAGTTTCCCTTT